>SYMW01000110.1 GCA_005805305.1 Verrucomicrobiales bacterium | reverse complement strand
GGACCTTAACCTGCCCGTCCTCAATCCAAGATCGCGAATCTAGAATCCAAAATGAGACTGCTGGAGGGGAGGGGGCGCGCTTGACTTTCCTGCATGGCGGTTTGAGAGTCTGGCCACTCACCCGAGATCCACAGCTGAAACACCGGTCCCTCGCATCATGAGCGGCAGCAAGCAACGCATCTTAATTCTAGGCGGAGGATTCGCCGGGGTTTACACCGCTCTGTATTTGGAAAAGAAGATGTCCTCGAGCGAGCGAGACGGAATTGAAATCACGCTCGTCAGCCGCGAGAATTACATGGTATTCCAGCCGCTTCTGCCGGAAGTGATCTCGGGGACGCTTGAAATGATGCACGTCATCACGCCCATCCGACGGTTGGCCAAGCGAACCAAGGTCGTGACCCGAAACATTCAATCAGTCGACCTGGCGCAAAAGATCGTCTTCTTGGATCCTGAATTCAAGCCACGGACCATGGCCCTCCATTTCGACCACCTGGTCATTGCTCTGGGGACTCGGTTGAATTATGATCTCGTTCCAGGAATGCGCGAGCACGCGATTCCCTTCAAGTATCTGGGTGATGCGCTCCGCCTGAGGAACGCCATCGTCCAATCGCTGGAGGAAGCCGATAACGAATCCGACCCTGTCCAGCGGCAACGGCTGCTTACATTCGTCGTCGGGGGCGGCGGCTTCTCGGGCGTGGAATGCATCGCCGAGCTGCAAGACTTCTTGCGGAGCGCCTTGCCTGCTTACCGCACGCTGCGGATGGAGGAGTTGAGAATCGTGCTGCTCCAGAGCGCGGATCGCATCTTACCCGAAATGGGCGAAAGCCTCGCCACGTATGCCCACGACACCCTTTCGAAACGTGGGATCGACATTCGATTGAACACACGGCTCAGGGCGGTGACCGCGTGTGGCGTGGTCATCCAGCGAAAGGATCAGCCTGTGGAGGAGATGATCCCGGCCCATGTCGTGGTGGCCACGGTTCCGGCCGCTCCTCATTCGTTCGTGGCGGCGCTCCCATTCGAGAAAGACAAATTGGGAAGGACCCTCGTGACCCCGGAGATCAACGTCCTTGGGCGGGAGAATATTTGGGCGCTGGGGGACTCAGCCGCCGTGCCCCAGCCCGATGGCATCATGTCTCCCCCAACGGCGCAGCATGCGCTGCGGCAGGCGGAGGCATGCGCGGCCAACATTTTGGCCGTGGTCCGCGGCGCTCCGAAAAAAAGATTCAATTTCACTGGCCTGGGCAAACTGGCGTCCTTGGGGCGCCGCTCAGCAGTGGCCGAGGTCCTTGGCATTCGGTTTCGCGGGTTTCTCGCCTGGCTTGTGTGGCGATTCGTTTACTTGGGCAAGTTCCCGGGATGGGATCGAAAACTTCGAATCGCCTCGGACTGGTGCTGGGACGAGTTTTTGCCGCGGGACATCACGGAGGTGCGAATTTTTCAGAAAGAAGCCGTGTCTCGGGAGCACTTTCACAAGGGCGAAACTGTCTTCGAGCAGTGCGACTATGGAGATAAAGTTTACGTGCTGGTAAAAGGCGAAATGGATGTTTTGGTGAATGGGCAATGGGTTGCGACGCTGACGCAGGGAGATGTTTTTGGCGAAGCCGCTTTGATCGCGAACGCCCCCCGAAACGCCACTCTGAAGGCCAAGACATCGGCCGATCTGATCAGCATTTCTCGGGAAGCTTTCGACACGCTGGTGAGGCATCTTCCGGGAGTGAAAGCCTCGATGAACGAGATCCTTCGCAAGCACATGGCGGCGGGCGAAGGCGAGCAGAAGTAGCGGTCAAACCTTTCTCTTCCTGCCTTGAGCAAATCTCCACGAGGTTCAACTGCCGTATTAAGGATTAAGGGTCAAGGCGATGCTGCGCGAGGGTGGGCGCGAGCTTTGGCCCACAGATGCGCCTGGGCTACGACCCCATCGGGAATGATCTCAAACGGTGCCCCGAGGGCGGTGGCAACACACCGCCCTCACAGGGTCGTTGTTATCGGGCCAACCGATAGAACTTCGCGGCTTCGGCCCCGGGTTTCACTGTGACCACCGTCTCGTCCCCTTCGGTGGCCATCGCGAGGGGTGAGGGCCTCCAAGGGCCGGCGACGGAGTCGCTTTCTTCGAGCACGAACCCAGTGGCGGCCACGGGCCAGGCGATGCGGATGGCACCGCCCGCGCCCGCACGGGCGCTGATTTTGAAATCGGTTTGAGGCTTGCACTTCGCGAGCGGATTCAAGCCGCCGTCGGGGCAGAATGGACGGATCACGCCATAGGCTACGCGGCTGAAGAATATCTTGCCGCTGGCGAAGAACCTCGCCGCCGCTTGAGGGCCTTGATTCACGCCGTTGAACTTGACATCATCCAGCTCGAAATAGGCATCGCGCCATTTCCCGGTGCCTTCGAGCGCCACCGCGATGGATCCCGGGGTGAATCCAAAACCCACTTTGCCGCCTTTGTCCGTGATATAAACCTCAGGCCTGAACGACGCCCCCGCAAGATCCGGATCGTCGTAGT
>SYMW01000109.1 GCA_005805305.1 Verrucomicrobiales bacterium | reverse complement strand
ATGTGCGCCTCCACACGGCTCTCCTTCCAGTGCCACACCGGCCGGACACTCAGGTCTGACTTCAGATCCCGAAACGCCTCCTCGATCTCCACCAACCCCAGGTACATTCCCCACAATTCCTCCGGATTCTTCCCCTCCATGCTCGTCCTCAACAAATAGCGCCCCTCTCTCCGCCTCAATCTTTTGACGTGCCTGGGAAAGCTCATCCAAAGCCGCTCTCAAATCCGACGCGGCCTTAGAAGCGACGTGCTCGATGTCCTGCGCCGTAAATCGCCCAAGGCCAACAACCAATCCCAGAATAACCAAGAACGTCATGCCAGCCGGTCGTCCGCTGCCGACGGATCTTATAGAATTCGTCATCGGATCTCCCTGGGTAGAGAAATGAACTTAGCGGGCCGTGCATTGCGGTAGATTTTCAAAACCTCCTTAACGGGGCCCGCCAATTCCGGGGCACTTTTCCAATCCCAGCCGCGAGTGCCCGGCAATCCAATCCCCGCAAAATCACCGGCCTGGTTCACGAAATAGGCCGCGCCCAAACCTACATAAACTGTCTCCACCGCGACTTCTTCCCCCCGACGGTCCCCGCCGCTTTTCGTTAAACACGGAAATCGCGTTATCGAACTTGTCCAGCTCATTGAGTAGCCCAACCAGGGTTTGAAGCCGTTCCGCGGGGGAAAGGCGTTCGTGCGGATCGGTGGGAATTCGATGCAGCAACGGTTTCACGATTTCCTGCAACGGTTCCGGCAGCGTGGGAACGATCTTCTTCACCTCCGCTTCGAATGTGGAGGCAAACTCCCGACCCCGCTCCAGACTTGCCGACGCAGCTATCTTCGAAGCCTCCGACTGCAATCGTTCCCGATCCACTTGGGAGCTGTTCGTCGAGGTAGTGGCTAATTGATCGCTCACTACCTTCAACCCGCGTTCGAACATCAGAACGCTCTGCTCGAGCATTTCCCTGTCACTTTGCCACTCGCTTTGGATCTTCGAGGTCAGTTGCCGAGTCTCAATCCATTTCTCCAAGGAACCCCGGCTCACGTTCAACGAAGACTCGGCGGCGGGCATTCGCCCGGCTCCAGTCAAGACGGCGGCAACGGCCGCTACCAAAAAAATTCGAACCCGCATCTACGAAGGCTAAAACCGCCGTGTGACGCGGATTTTCCGTGATTGTGACAATCTGACGACAAGTGGCGCCAGGCCGGTTGGGAAGCTCGGCAAGCCTGACAGGTGTATTGGAGTCATGCAGGAAGGACAAAACCGTGATGGGGCTACTTCAGGTTTCCAAACATTTGAAGCCCCCCCGGTCCGGAAGTGTTGTCCGTGGGAAACCAAAAACGCTTGGTCCGCTCCACCAACGCATATTCTCTCTTATTCATCTTGGCCACATGAAGGTCTGCCATGACGAGATGCCCGCGTTTATTATGCCTGTAGGCGAGTGATTGGGAGACCATCGCAGGCCCCACTTGGCCCGAGTAATCGGTCGGGCCCATGTTCCCCTCCATGTAAAGCATGGTGCGGGTGGGTTCGATAAAGGCCGAGAGATCTGTCGCATGACAAATCCCGCAATTCATCGCGTAGCTGTAGTCCCGAGTGGCATTGCGCCCGCCGAACCCGGAGCTTGTCGAACCGCTTTGAGACGTTCGCGGACGATTCTTCGCGGACAGCTGTGTTCTGTCCGTCGCGCACATGTAAACGGGCTTCGAGTTGAGATAAGGAAAGAGCTTGCCGGTCGTCAAATCTCCGACCTTGGTCGTGTAAAGCCAATTCCGAAACGAAGGAAGATGACCGTTGGAATCCATGGAATACGTCACCGAGGCCAAGGCAATCTGATGAAGATTGCTCATGCACGAGATCGTGCGTGCCGATTCCCTGGCCCGGCTCAAGACGGGCAGCAGCAAAGCGGCTAGAACGCCGATGATCGCGATCACCACGAGGAGCTCAATCAGGGTGAAAGCGCGACGGTCTCCAAACCAAAGCTTCCTTTGCCGCCGCGCAAAGGAGGAAAGTGAAAAGTCCTTCATGCTTTGAATACGGGTGAGTGCTGTTCGGAACGATGCGCTTCCGGCCGGCCGTGTCAAGCCAAGCCGTTTTCTCGTTTTCTCCTGGTCCTTCGCCCACGATGCCTCCATAAGCGCCGGCCGCGGCATTCGGGTTGCCCGGAAATTCCGCGGCTGGACTTCAGCCGATTGCCACGGTCCATTCGCGGATGCCCCCGGCGCCCATCTCCCGCTGCTACTTAGCAAGCAATGCTTTGATGGCGCCCATCAGAACCTTTTCAACCTCCGGAGCCACATTCGAGGCGGAGGGGCTGGTTTCGTACCCCCCCTGTTCGTAGGCGATGGCCGTTCCAATATATCCTGGCGCGTAATCACCATAACCAGCCATGGCCACGAAGTCCTCGGGCCGAAGCGCTTTGGCGGCCAGTTGGTATTCGACAAACAGCTCTCCCGGCATGTGGAAGACGCGAGCCGTTCCCAGGCTCAAGCACGCCACCTCGCTCCGATGGCCGGCCTTGACACGGCGCACCCACGAAAGCTTGGCAGCTCCGCCCGCGATAAAAAACGACGCCTCGCGCGCCTTCATTTGCGCCTCCAGTTTTTCCGCGGTCAAATGCCCGGGCAAAGGCAGGGCCACCCTCTCCACTTTCCAGTCCACCTGTGACGGAGAGAGCGGCTCCTTCTTCGTATTCTCCCACGCGCGCTTCATCCCGTCGGCCAGCCGTTGAGCCAGTACAACACGGTTTCCCGGCGATCCGTCATTATACTTTCCTGCTCCAATATTCCCCCCCGCTCCATTAAAGTGAACATGCAGCACTTCCGGTATGGCCAACTGCCGAAGGAACCGCGCCAGTCCTGGAAAGTCCGGGCTTGGCATCCCCAGTCGATAATAACTCTGGGGATGCGTCGCGTAATAGCTAAGCGCCGCGATGGGTTTCCCGTCATTCCAAAAGCTGACGAGCGACACCACCGGATCTATCAATCCTTCAGGCTCCGCCCGCACCGCCGGATCTTTCGTCGCGGTCCAACGCGTTTCCCGCACTTTCCCGTCCGGACCGAGAATTCGCCGGTTTGAGGCCACCTCATGCACGGGCGCGACGCCCAACCCCACGTGGGTCACGGGCACGGCCAGAGCCACCCCTCTTCGAACCGCCGATGCGAGCGCGGACACGACTTCGCGTTGGAAAGTGCCCTCGTATTGCCTCGGATCCAACCCTTCGCTTCTCAAGAGGTGTTCCGCCGAAAAATCACAATCAGGCGCGTCGTGCTGATGCAGCGCATGGATGGCCACTCTCTCAGGAATCGTCTCGGCGGCGTTCGCGATCGCCGCCTTGAACACGTCCTGCCCGCCGTTGCCGATGCCAATCCAATCGACCGCGCACAGCACAATTGGCTTGCCTGAGCCGGCGAGAATCACTCCTCTAGCCCTTAAGCCCAAATCCCACCGGTTCGTCACCGGATCATAAGCCATCATGGAACCAACGGGTGGAGTGGCATCCACGTCGAAAGTGCCCATCGTTAATCCCCCTCCTGACGCCGCGCCCGCCTCCGGACGGGGCGTTTCGGCCATGAGGACGAGGGAAGATGCCAAGAACCAAGCCGACAGCGCGCAAACTCTCGTCAGACTCCAGACAGGCCGCGATGGAGAGAACGCAAGAGTCCGCTTCATGACTTGAATCCTACCTGGAAGCATCGAAGACATTTGAGATGAAAGTGTTTGTTTTCAAGCCCGCCCCAGTCAAGCCACAGCCTTGGCGATGATCTCGCCCGCCACATCAGTCAACCGCTCTTCGCGGCCGTTGTGTCGATACGTCAGGCGTGTGTGATCCATTCCCAGCAGGTGGAGTATCGTCGCGTGCAGATCGTGGGCGTGCGTTCTTTCGCTTTGAGCTCGAAGCCCAAGATCGTCGGTGGAACCAATGACCTGGCCGCCTCGAACCCCGCCCCCCGCGAGCCACATGCAGAAACCGTGCGGATTATGGTCCCGGCCATTTGAACCCTCGCTCATGGGCATGCGACCGAATTCGCCGCCCCAAATCAAAAGCGTCGAATCGAGCAAGCCCCGCGACTTGAGATCCTTCAGCAGCGCGGCGATCGGGCGATCGCTCTGGGCGCAGAGTTTGGCATGATTTCCAGCCACATCCTCGTGGCCATCCCATCCGTTCGTGTCTCCGCAATAAAGTTGAACGAAACGAACGCCTCGTTCAATCATCCGCCGCGCCAAGAGACAGCGAAGCCCGAAGTCAGAGGTGACCGAATCATTCAAGCCGTAAAGCGCGCGTGTGGCGGGCGTTTCCCCGGAGATCTCAAGCAATTCGGGAGCGTGGGATTGCATTCGAAAGGCCAGTTCGTAAGCCGCGATGCGTGCGCTCAATTCGGAATCATGGTCCCCGGAGCGAAGGCTCTCGCGATTGAGCTGGTTGATCAACCCCACGGTCGCGCTTTGCTGCCCCGCGCTGACGCTCGGAGGCGGCGCCAAATTGAGAATCGGCGACTCTCCCCCACGGAGGATCGTCCCCTGATAAGCGGCTGGCAGAAAGCCGTTGCTCCAAGCGGGAGCGCCCCCTTTGACCCACCCTGCTGGATCTGGCATCACCACAAAGGCGGGCATGCTCTGATTCTCCGTGCCAAGTCCGTAGGCGGCCCAGGCCCCGAGGCTCGGTTTCCCCATGAGAATCGAGCCGTTGTTCATCAAGTAAACCGATTCCGGATGAGTGACGCTGTCGCCATAACACCCGCGCAACAAACAGATGTCGTCAACGCACTCGGCGATGTTCGGCAAAAAGCTGGAAACCTCCATGCCGCACTTCCCTTTGGGGCTGAACGGCCGGCAGGGCGGCAATAACTTGTTCTTCGCCACCGCGCGGCGAGTTTTGAAGCTCCCGAAGGATTCCGGTATCGGCTGGCCGGCAAGCCGGATCAGCTCGGGCTTGGGATCGAACAAATCCACGTGGCTCGGCCCGCCCGACATAAATAAAAAGATTATTCTCTTGGCTTTCCCGGAGAAATGCGGGGCTCGAGGCGCGAGCGGGTTTGCTATCCCGGCACCCGCCCCGAGCAATCCCTCGCCGTCAAGTATCGAAGCCAGGGCCACGGCCCCGAAACCGCCTCCGGCTCGCCGCAAAAAGTCCCGGCGCGATGCGCTCCGTGTGTTGAAACCCAGCGGACCGGGGCAAGAGGTTGTCATGAATGAAGCCTCCTCTTTTGTTTTGCTTTTATCAAGGGAGACAGGGGCTTTTGGAAACCGCCGGATTCGGACACATGAATTCATTCCACATACACGAAATCATTCACGTTGAAAAGCGCCCTGCACAATTCCGGCATAGGCGACCGCTCCAGAAACTCGCGAGTCATCGCCCACTCCGCGGCTGTCGGCGAACGGCCAAGCACGAGACGAAAAAGCGGAGCGATGGGTTCTCCGCCTCCGGCTTCCCGCGTGACCCGTCGCGCGACGGCTTCGGCAGCGGCCATGACTTCCTCGGCGTTCAGCAAGGTGAGGGCTTGGGGCGCCGTGGTGCTCCGCTCCCGTCCGGAACAGCTCAAATTGTTGTCCGGCGCGTCAAATACCTCCAGAAACGGAAACCGCAAATTGCGCCTGGCGAAAATGTAAACGCTCCGGCGGACGTGATCGCGCGGATCTTTGCTGCTCTTCCATCCCGCCGCCCCTTTAAATATATGCTCGGGAATCGATGGGAACACGCCGGGACCGCCCATTTTCAATTCCAAGCGGCCGCTCACGACCAACAAGCTGTCGCGAATGGATTCGCCTTCGAGCCGCCGCCGGTTCATCCGCCAATAAAAACGGTTCTCCGGATCGACGGACGCGGCAAGGGATGCCCCGGTTTCCCCGTGCGATTCCTGGCGGTATGCGGCTGACGACATCATGAGCCGGTGCAGTCGCTTCAAGCTCCAACCGTGCTCCATGAAATCAGCCGCCAGCCAGTCGAGCAATTCGGGATGACTTGGCCGCTGCCCGCGGGTGCCGAAGTCGCTGGGCGTAGCAGCTAAACCGCGCCCAAAATGGTGCCGCCAGACTCGATTCACAATCACGCGCGCGGTCAGCGGATTGTTCGTGCTCACAAGCCAGTTTGCGAGAGCTGACCGGCCGTTCGTGGCCGTCATTGCTGCGCCTT
Source organism: Verrucomicrobiales bacterium (assembly GCA_005805305.1). Lineage (GTDB taxonomy): Bacteria > Verrucomicrobiota > Verrucomicrobiia > Limisphaerales > F1-80-MAGS106 > F1-80-MAGS106. The sequence goes on along the minus strand of SYMW01000109.1, from coordinate 3,678 downwards.
CGGCCCAAACTAAAATCCTGGGAAATCCGGCTTCCACCTCGGCGCCAGGTTGCGAGTAGTCTCCGCGATGCAGAAGATGCGTCTTCCGTGGCGGCCCCTCGCCTCGGGTCAACGCCAATGCCCTGGGCAACGGCTCGGGCTTCGGGTAATGCTTGATGGCTTCGACGAGTTCCCCCCGTCGGGCGCGCTCTGGGGCTGTGAATGCTTCGACAAGTTCCTTGTCCAGCACGGCAACCACTGATTCGGTCTCCAGAACCAAATTCGCCTGTTGCGCGTTTCGTTGAGCGGGAGGCGTGAGATGAGCCGCCCGAGCTTCAGGTGCCAATCGTCCTATCTTAGCCTCCCGAAGCCGCGCCCTCACGGGAGTCTCCAGCGCCGCGAGCTCTTGAACCTTGGGCAACTCTTCGAAGCGCTTCATCGCCGCCTCGAACGCGCTGCGCTCGTCCGGAGCAGCAACCGTTTGATCGCGCCGAAACGTTGCCGGAGCAAAGCACGCTTGGAGCCTGTAGTAATCCTCTTGGGTGAGCGGCTCGAACTTGTGATCGTGGCACCGGGCGCAGCCCAGGGTCAGCCCCAGAAAAGCCAGCGCTGTGGTGTCTGTCATGTCGTTGAGCGTGTTGTGGCGTCGCTGAACCTGATCCGAACTGTCAACCATATCTGGCCCAAGCAGGTTGAAACCCGTCGCAATCAAGGCTTCCGGAGAATCCGGCCAAAGCTCGTCCCCCGCCACTTGCTCGCGCACGAACCGGTCATAGGGCTTGTCCTCGTTGAAAGAACGAATGACGTAATCGCGGTAGCGCCACGCGTGAGGACGGGCGGCGTCGTGCTCAAACCCGTCCGTTTCCGCGTACCGAGCCAGATCAAGCCAGTGGCGCCCCCAGCGCTCCCCATAACGAGGCGAAGCCAAAAGACGATCAATCACCTTTTCGTAGGCGTCAGGGGAAGTGTCTTTCTCGAACGCGTCCAACTCCGATGGCGTCGGGGGCAAACCTGTCAAGTCGAACGTCGCCCGGCGGAGCCGGATGAGTTTGCCCGCCGCCGGGGAAAACGAAAGGCCGAGTTCTTCGAGCCGCGACACTAAAAAATGGTCCACGACATTAAGAACCCTTTTGTGGCCGTTGGCCAAGACCGGCAGACCGGGTCGTTCAATCTGTTGGAATGCCCAATGAGAGGAACTCGAATCGGCTCGCAAGTGCGCCCGCTGAACAGCCCAGGCAATCTGGATCCCGACAACCCACGACACCCAAGACAATGCCCTGTGTGTCATGGCTTGTGCGACTGATTTCGTTTGCAGCATGCCCTGATGCCAGTGTGGTCCGACAATTCATGATCGGAGCTTTCGAGTCAAGTTCCCGAACGCTCCGAACAAAACGCAAGCCGCTCTCCGCAGCCATTGCGCGACCCCACGGGCACCGTCCCAAATTGCCTTCTCTACCGCCGGTCGGCCTTGCCACGCAAGTGATCGAAAGTGTAGCGTGAGCGGCCTCAAGTCGGGAGCAGGAATGGGAACACAGGAAACGCCAGCTTTTTTGACGGGTGTGATCGAAGGCTTTTACGGGCAGCCTTGGTCTGAGGCCGAACGCTTCGAGCTTTTCGACCGCATGTCCGGTTTGCGGCTCAACACTTATTTATACGCTCCCAAGGACGACCTGAAGCACCGGGCCGCGTGGCGCGAATGTTACTCATCCGCCGAAGCGGGGCATCTGAGAAAATTGATTCGATCCTGCGATGACCGCCAAATCCACTTCATTTACGCTCTCAGTCCGGGATTGGATATCCGATATGCCCGCCATGAAGACCTCCGTTTTCTTCAGGATCGTTTCACTCAAATGTTGTCCTTGGGTTGCCGTCATTTTTCCTTGTTCTTCGACGACATTCCCGACCGCTTGGATGCCGAGGATATCGAGCAACAGGGATCGCTCGCGTCGGCGCAGTGCCACGTCACCAACCGGCTTTTCTCGTGGCTTCGTGAGCGGCAGCCGGGCGCGCGGTTTTTGTTTTGCCCCACGGCTTATTGCGGCCGCATGAGACAGGCTGCGCTGGGCGGCGCAAACTACCTGCCCACGCTAGGCCGGGAACTTTCTCCCGGGATTGATGTCTTCTGGACGGGCCCGGAAATCATTTCGCGCAATATCACGGTGGAGCACATCCAAGAAATTGGAGCGGTCCTCCGGCGAAAGCCCTTGATATGGGACAACCTCCACGCCAACGACTACGATGGACAGCGATTCTTTTGCGGGCCATACAGCGGACGGCCGCCGGAACTGCGAGCCGAGGCAAGCGGTTTGTTGAGCAACCCGAACACGGAATTTCCGTTGAATCGCGTTGCGCTTCACACGTTGGCGGCGTTCGTCCACTGCAAGGGGGACTGGGATCCGCGGGCGAGTTACTTGGCCGCCATGCAAGAGTGGCTCCCCTGCTTCGAAACCACGGGCCAGACCGTCACTTTGGAGGATCTGATCCTATTCGGAGATTGCTACTACCTGCCCTACGAGGAGGGTCCCGAGGCGCGATCGCTCTACTGCCAGGCAAGAGATCTGCTGTCGCGCCCCCTTTCGGCATGGGGGGATCAGGCGGCGACTGTCCGAGCGCGCGCGAAAGGAATGAAGGAATTCTGCTTTCGTTTGACTGAACTTCGCGACCGCTCTCTCTTTTACTCGCTCTGGCGGCGGCTTTGGGAACTAAGGGAGGAGATGGATTTGTTGGAGCGGTATATCGCGCAAAAGGCCGAGCACGGTCAGGAAGCGCCTACGGTTCAATCGGATTTCCATCTCCCCGGCACGTTCCGAGGCGGGATGGTTGCCAAACTGCAACGATTGCTCCCGCAACAGGCTGACGGCAGTTTTATTCCGGCGGCAGTTGCCAAAAGCCCCGTTCTGGAATGAAATGACGCCTCGAACCCAGGTGACACCGTGAACGATTCTGTGATTCGCTCCGCGCGGCGAGAGGATGAGAAAGGCGCCTATCATGTCTGCCTCAAAACGGGGGACTATGGAAAGGACGGCGAGCCCTTCTACCGCGAAGATCCTGACGCGTTGGGCCGAATCTTCGTCGGACCTTATTTGAAGTTTGAACCTGAATTAAGCCTTGTTCTGGAAGACGAACAAGGCATTTGCGGCTACGCTTTGGGCGCGTTCGATTCCCGTGCGTTCTTCGACCTCTACGAGCGTGAGTGGAGGCCGAAGCTCCGCGCCGAGTTCCCCGACCCACAAGGGCCTCCCGCCTCCTGGACCCGCGTCCAGCAGGTGTACCACAGCTACCATCACCCCGACTATTTTTGCCCCGAACCCTACGAATCGCACCCCTCGCACTTGCACATTGATCTGCTGCCCCGCGCGCAGGGTCGAGGTTTTGGCCGCCGCATGCTGGAACAAGTCATGGATCGGCTCAGAGAGCGCGGCTCCCCGGGCGCCCATCTCGGAGTGAGCATCGCCAACACGCCCGCCATAGGTTTTTACCGGCGCCTGGGCTTCCACGAGCTGATCTGGGCTGGAGCAGGCAATGACGCCTGCCTTTACATGGGCAAAGGCCTCCTTCCCTAAGGAACCGTGCAAAAATTACTTCCGAACTAAAAAGCGGATTCACAACATAATCCGCAACTATTCGAACCCAGCAGTTCCGCTCGGTATGACTCGGAACGCTTGAAATGAGGCCTTGGAATCACTTTCGGCCGAGGGT
>SYMW01000108.1 GCA_005805305.1 Verrucomicrobiales bacterium | reverse complement strand
TTGTTGTCAAAATTTTCGTTCTCTTGACAAGTATAGTATTAATCAATGGGTCAAAGGCGTCCTGTTTGAGAGCGGAATGAGAAAGAGTCGCGGCGCGCTGAAGATGGCAAGAATGGAATCGACAGTCAGTCGCACGGAGTTTTTTTGAATGATCAAGGTCGACAATCTGGTTAAGACATTTGGGTCGAAGAAGGCCGTAAACGGCGTCTCGTTCACTGTTGAGAGAGGCGAAGTGTTGGGGTTTCTGGGGCCTAACGGCGCCGGCAAATCTACGACGATGCGCATGGTGACGGGGTTCATTCCTCCCACTGCCGGCAGCGTCACAGTGGGAGGATTCGACATCGAACAAAATCCACTGGCTGTGAAACGAATGATGGGCTATTTGCCGGAGAACGCCCCGAGCTACAGCGACATGACGGTTGGAAGTTTTCTGGGATTCGCGGCCGAGATCAGGGGGTTCCACGGTGTTGAGAAGGAGAAGGCGGTTCGACGGGCCATTGAGACGTGCTTTCTGGAGTCCGTGACGCACCAAAGCATAGAAACCCTTTCGAAAGGATACCGTCATCGAACTTGTTTCGCGCAGTCCATCATCCATGATCCCGATATTCTCATCTTGGACGAGCCAACCGACGGGCTGGATCCAAACCAGAAACATGAGGTGAGGACGCTGATCCGGCGGATGGGGGAGAAAAAAGCGATTATATTTTCCACGCACATTCTGGAGGAAGTAGACGCGGCGTGTTCTCGTGCCATCATTATTGACCGTGGAAAGATCGTGGCGAACGGAACGCCACTGGAGTTGCGGCAGCGCGCGGAGGGCGCGGGCGCCGTGTTGGTTCGCGTGCTGGGAGTTGAGAGCGGGGTGTTGCGGGCTCGGTTGGCCGGGGTGGAAGGCGCCAAGCGCGTATTAATCGTCAATGAGGAGGGCGCGGGAGTTGTGGCGCGGGTTTTCCCCCAAGTGGCGCGGGTTGGACACGAGTTGGCGCGTCTGGTGGGAGAAGTCGTTTTGAAAGAAGGATGGCGCGTGGAGGAATTGCACACGGAGGAAGGCAGGATGGATGAGGTTTTTCGCAGCATCACGATGCCCGACACCAAGATGGAGAATTCGAAATGACAGGTTCTATAGCCAACATCAAATGCATCGCCAAACGTGAGCTCGGGGGGTACTTTGCCTCACCGGTCGCGTATGTGTTCATCGTCATCTTCCTCCTCCTGACGGGCTTTTTTACGTTCATGCTGGGCTACTTTTTTGAGCGTGGAGAGGCTTCCCTGACGTATTCATTTTTCGTGTGGCATCCGTGGCTTTATTTGTTTCTGGTGCCTTCGGTCGGCATGCGGTTGTGGTCCGAGGAACGGAGGTCCGGGACCATCGAATTGCTTCTGACCATGCCAGTCTCCGCCTGGCAGGCGATTGTGGGGAAGTTTCTCGCTTCCTGGATTTTTCTGATTCTGGCGTTGTTGCTCACCTTTCCTTTGGTGTTGACCGTGAATTATCTGGGGAGTCCGGACAACGCCGCTATTTTTGGCGGTTACGTGGGCAGCATCCTTCTGGCAGGCAGTTATTTGTCCGTGAGTTGCATGACATCCGCGCTCACTCGGAATCAGGTGGTGAGTTTCATCTTGTCCGTTGTGGCGTGTTTATTTTTGATTTTAGCGGGGTATCCACCCGTGACGAACCTCCTGGTGCGTTGGGCGCCCAGATGGGTTGTCGAGGGAGTTGCTTCGTTTAGCGTCATGCCGCATTTCGATGGTTTTCAGAAGGGCGTGCTGGCTTCCAGTGACATCATCTTTTTCCTGTCCATCATCGGATTTTCCCTCTTCACCACGGGTGTGGTGATTCGAAGCCACCGATCTGGGTGAACCCAGCACGGCGTGGCGTGGCCCAACGGGGCGCGGTATCCAAGCAAGGCAGTCTATTATCAAACTTTAGCAAACTGGTTGATCGAATGAAGCTCGATAAAAAGCAAGAGGCGATGTTGTATTCGACGGTCGGCGTGGTGGTCATGCTGATCATTTTGGTGGCGGTCAACGGGATTGCCAGCAAGGCGAAGGCGCGCATCGATCTGACAGCGGATAAACTTTACACGCTGTCGGAAGGGACACGGAAGGTGCTCGCCAAACTGGATACGAAGGTCAAGGTTCGGCTTTACGTGACGCAGGGAGAGAACACGATGCCGACCGGACTGCAGACCCATGCGCGGCGCGTCGAGGATCTTTTGAAGGAGTTTCGGCAAGCTTCCAACGGCAAAATCACAATTGAAAAACTGGATCCTCAGCCTGATTCGGACGCGGAAGAATCGGCCACCCTGGATGGCGTTCAAGGCCAGCCCATAAGTTTGAGTGAAAAACTTTATTTAGGGCTCGCCGTGAGTTGTTTGGAGCAAAAGGTCGCGGTTCCGTTTCTGTCGCCGGATCGGGATAAGCTGTTGGAGTACGACATCGCGCGGGCGATCACTCAAGTGACGGCCACCTCAAAACCCGTTGTTGGAATCATGACCAGTCTCCCGATGTTTGGCCAGCCGATGAATCCCATGATGATGCAGATGGGGCAGCGGGGGCAAAGCCCGTGGGTGTTTGTGAATGAGCTCAAGAATGATTTCGAGGTGAAACAGGTCGAGATGACCGCCGAAACCATCGATGATGCCATCAAAGTGCTGCTCGTGGTGCATCCCAAACAGGTCACCGATAATGCCCAATACGCGATCGACCAGTTTCTGATGCGCGGGGGAAAGTTAATCGCGTTTTTGGATCCCTTGAGCATTGTCGACAGCCGATCCAGCGCGGGGAATCCGATGCAGCGCGCGGCGCAGGGTGGAAGCACGCTGGACAAGCTTCTGAAGGCGTGGGGGCTCGAGTTTGACGCGAACAAAGTCGTGGCGGACGCGAATTATGTGACGAGAATCAATCGCGGCATGGGTCGTGAGGAGGTCGTCCCCACCGTGTTGTCGATGGATTCTCGAGGGATTGCCCAAGGCGACGTCACAACGAGTCAGATCGACAATATTTTGCTCCCTTTTGCGGGTGGGTTCACAGGCACTCCCGTGTCGGGACTGACGCAAACCGTGCTGCTGAAAACGACGACGCAATCCCAGTTCGTGGAAAAATTCATGGCGGAGATGGCAGGGGAACAAGTCATGAAAGATTTTAGTCCATCGGGTAAGGAGGTCAGTTTGGCGGTCCGGCTTACCGGCAAGTTCAAGACCGCATTTCCGGACGGGAAACCGGGAGGCGCGGCAAAGACGGATGACGCGAAGAAGGACGAGCCGGCGCCGGAGGCGGCTTCGAGTCTGAAGGAATCGAAGGTTGAAAGCGTCGTGATTTTGGTTGGGGACAGCGATTTCGTGTTCGATGAATTCGCCGGCCAGGTTCAAGAGATTTTTGGCCAACGCCTTTTCATGGCGAGAAACGGCAACATGAGCCTGGCTCAGAACATCGCCGACCAGGCGGGCGGGGACGTGAATCTGATTCAGGTGCGAAGCCGGGCGACTGTCGGCAGGCCGTTCACCGTGGTGAAAGAGATGCAGGCGAAAGCCGAACAATCCTACAGATCGAAAATCAAGCAATTAGAAACCGAATTGTCGTCGGCCCAGCAGCGATTGAATGAGCTGCAGCAAAAGAAGGAAGGCAACCAACGATTCATCCTCTCGCCTGAACAGCAGAAGGAAGTGGCCAACTTTCGCCAGCGGGAGACCGAGGTCAAGCGCGAGTTGAAGGATGTGAGGAAACACCTCAAGCGCGACGTGGACGCCTTGGAGAACCAGCTGAAATGGCTTAACATAGCGGGGATGCCTTTCCTGGTGACGGCTTCCGGAATTTGCCTCGCTGCCTTGAAACGCAAAAAAACCTCAGCAAAATGAACCGAAATCAGTTTGCCTTGTTGTTGGTGGTCGGCCTTCTGGTGGGAGGCATCGGCTATTATCTGTCCCATAAAGACTCCGCATCTTGGAAAACAGGAGGAGGCTCGATGGGGCGCAAGGTCGTGAGCGAATTTCCGCTGAACGACGTTGGGCAAGTTACGATCAAGAACGAGAAGGGGGAAATCAGCCTCCTCAAGACCAACGAAGTTTGGACGGTTCGGGAAAGATCTTTTTATCCGGCGAATTTCGGGGACATTAAGGAGTTTCTCTCGAAGATTTGGGAACTGAAAGCCGTTCAAACGGAGGAGGTCGGAGATTCGCAGTTGCCGCGGCTGGAGTTGGTGGCGCCCGGAAAAGGCGCCGGTTCGGGCACGCTCGCGGAGTTTCGGAACAAAGATGGCAAAGTCTTGCATTCCTTGATTCTTGGCAAGAAGCATATGAAGAGGGGTGGCGCGGCGTCGCCTTTCGGTGGCGGCGGAGACGAAGGTTGGCCTGATGGACGGTGGGTTAAAGTGCTGGGTGAGTCCAATTCCAAGGACGCTCTTCTTGTTACCGAGACCTTTTCGCAGATCGAACCCAAGCCAGAGCAGTGGTTGAATAAGGACTTCTTCAAGGTGGAGAAGATCAAGTCGATTTCCGTGACACACGCCGACGAAACAAATTCGTGGAGCTTGTCCAAGCCAGCCGAAACTTCCGAGATGGTTCTGGCTGGGGCCAAGGCTGAGGAGAATTTGGACACCGCGAAGATTTACAGCCAAGCTAACGCCTTTTCGTCCCCTAGTTTTAATGATGTGCTCACCGGCGATACGACGCCGGAAGTCACTGGTTTGGATAAACCAACACTGGTCAAAATCGAGACGTTCGACCAATTCAACTATGCTATCAAGATTGGGAAGAGTTCTGGAGAGGACGCGTTCCACATGGCCTTGAACGTTGCCGCGAACTTTCCGACCGAGCGCCAAGCCGGCAAGGATGAGAAGCCTGAGGACAAGGAGAAACTGGACAAGGAATTTAAAGAAAAGCTGGAGAAGCTGAAGGAGAAGCTGGCCAAGGAGAAAGAACTCGAGAAATGGATTTTTTTGGTTTCCAAGTGGACGGTGGATCCTGTTCAGAAGGTGCGAAAGGATTTGCTCGCCGAGAAAAAGGACGAGACAAAGCCATCAGACCCTGCAGCGAAAACTGGCTCTGAGGAAGGCGGATTGAAGCTTCCGGAACCAAGGTTTGAACCGAATTGACCCGTGAACCTTAAGCAACCCGTTCACCCGCACCAAGCGGATTCTTTCCGAAGCCTCGGGTCATGCGCCGCTTGACTTGGGCTTTGAGGGTCCTTTTTAGTCCCGAGCCATCGACTCGTGAATCCACTTCAGGTAATGTTCACAGCCATCGTGAAGTGCGAACGTGATGATTTCCGGGGTCGTGTAGGGGTGAATGTCGCGTATTGCCTTTTTCAATTCTTCCATGCGGTCGGTCTCGGATTTAATTAAAATCAGGACTTCCTCCGCGCTTTCAATTTTCGCGTTCCACCAATAGATCGACTCGATTTTTGGGATCAAGTTGGCGCAAGCGGCTAAGCGAGCTTCCACGAGGGATCGAGCAATTCTTCTCGCGACGTCTTGATCAGGAGCCGTGACAAGAGTCAGAGAAAAATTGTTCGGCTTGGATGCCATGGGCGTGGCGGCAGAAAAAAAAAGCGCAAGCCGTGGATGGCTTGCGCGTGAGAGAAAAGAGTGACTCAGGGTTTGCGGCGGGCGCGCAACGCAAGGACAGAGGCGCCCAGTGCAATCAGGGCATACGTTCCTGGTTCAGGGATAACTACCAACTGGCCCCGAACTTCACCGCCAGGGAAGGCGGCGCTGTGCAAGTTCGCATAGCTCAAGCCAGCGAGGATGTCGGATTTTTGAGTGGCCGTGATCGTCGCTGTGCCCGAGAAGAGACCACTGTTCCCGGAGGAACTCGTCAACGTGAACGGTACCATGACTCCAGCGTTGGCATCGACACCCGCTGGTCCATGAATATGGCCCGCTGTGGGGTTAAAGCCGCTGTAACTGACGCTGTAGGACAACAAATCACCCGTGATAGAGACCGAGGCCACTCCAGTCGCCAGGCTCGCGTTGGGTGTTGGGCGTTCGTTCGCGCCGCTTAACGTGGCGGTGAGACTCTGTGCGTTCGAAGCAACGGCGAGCAAATTCGCCGCGATCAGTAGTGGGAGAGTTTTCATAAAAAACTTCCTGCACAGAAAAAGCGAATCGGTCGAAAAAATCAAGGGTTAATTCAAAATATCTGCATGCTCTCAGCATGGCTCTCAGGGCTGCTATAAAGTCTCCTGTGATTGAAGCCTTTTGCCCCTTCAATCGGGTAGAGTGAATGTTCACGGGTGCGTGGGTAAGGACGGAAACCGTAATGAATTCAGCGTCGATCAGAGCGTGCGGATCGAAGCGGGCGACATCGAAGGCCCTCGGAAGCGGATCGAATATTTCCTGCGTTGTCCGTTCAGCCAGGCGCGGATGATTGAGGTGACGGCGGAGGGCACGGTCATTTACAAAACTGGAAACAACCGGCTCGGACACTATCCCGAAGCGGCCAGCGAGGATTTGCTGGCCGGGCCCAAGCGCAATTTCCAGGATTGAAGAATGAAGCGGAGCAAGGAATCTCTGACGAAGCTGCGTTGCAAAAGGGAATGGAAGAATAGAGCCGCGAGTTCAGGGAGAAATGGCCGGACAGATAGTCGGAGCGAAGCGACGCTCGGGTTCGTCAACCACTCCAGGTGCTTCGCCAGTCAAGCCTGTGTTCACAAGCCATTTTACAAAACTCACGAAAAATAACTTTTCTTTCTCGTTCATCACCCATCCTCTCCATCTTTCCGGATTTTGTCTGGAGCCACGTGGCCTGACCCCTACTTTCAGCGTGGTGGCACGCCTTGCCAGACCCAATCACCATTCTTGTTGCTCCATTCTGCTTCCGTTTTACCCGGCTTCGGTAACGGCATTGTGCCGCCGTCATCCTTGATGTTCCAACCGATGGAGTAGAGGAGATAACGACCGTCCCCGGTGCGGCGGTACCGCAGTTGTTGGCCGTCCAGCATGTCATGGGGAAGCTGGCTCGCGTATTCAGGAACGAGAGCGGTGAGAGTTTCTGGATAACCGCGATGGGCGGAGCGATATCGTTCCAAAGCGCAAGCGACGAAGGCTTGGTCTATCAGAGTTTCAGTTCTTGCCGTCGTGAATTGATCTAGCAAGAAGCTTTTGGGAATCATCCTATCGGACAGCATCCCATGGATGCCGTGAGGGCTTTTCCGGGATGCCGCCAGGACTTTATCGGCGGTTTCGATGGCGTGAACGTCGAAGCGTTTGCGCGTCGGATCGAGCCCCTCCAAGCCAAGTTGGAACAGCCTTGCAACGTGGGCGCGATCCATGTCAACCCAGCCATCTGGAATGGCCGCCAAAACCAGGGGAGGAGCCCCTGAGAGACTTACCGAAAGGCCCTTGCCGAAGCCTTGCATTCTGAGAAGCCCACCCACTCGTTCTCCAGCCCGCAGGGCGTGCGAGAAGTCAGACAGGAGGTCGACCCCTTCGAAGAGCTTTTGAACTTCCGCCAGAGACGATTTGCGCCAGAGGTTCGCGGCCAAAGTATCCTCCAAAGTGCTGGCCAAAAGTCGTGCAAGGCTCACTTTCGACATCGTAACGGCAAGTGGAGATGCCTCGTTGAATAGCGAGGCTTCCATCAATCGGCGAATCATCAGCAGGTCCTTCACCGACCTCTCGGATTGCCCCAACAGCAGGTGGACCTTGCAGAGGTGCGCATAAGCCCGCGCGGCCCTCATGAACGATTCCCCATTGGGTAGGGGCCTGCCCACAAATTTGGGCGGATTCGCGTTCACCCTGGAGTAAGGTCGTTGGAGAGCGTCCTCCAACGACGCGAATTCGTCTTGGTACCTCGCATACCAATCCAGAATCCCCTGTAAGGAGGAAGGGGCGGCAGTTTGTGTTTCAACAGACACTTGCTGGCTGGCTTCGGGGCGCGATTCTTGAAGGGAAATGGCCGTGGCAAATCTCTCCGGATGGGCTACAGGAAAGTCCGGAGTTCCGTGCAGGAAGTGCTTTTTCATGTAAGGATGGGCCATCACATTCTCAGCGTCCGCCACGGAGGGCCTCATGAAAGACTCGTAATTCAGCGATTCCCCCTTGGCCGTCAGATCGGTTTGCACTCGCGTCCACTCGCGACGCCCGCGCCAGTTCTCCTCCACGTGCAACAGAACAAACATGACCACTATCAACGCTCCCCCCAGAAACGCGTCGATCCAAGGTTTGACGGGGAAACATCGGCCCTCAATGCCCGGCGACTTATGAGGAACCTCAAAAAAATAAAATCCGAACGAAATGATTGCGGCCGTTTTGATTGAATTGAGGAGCAAGCCAAACGCCAACTGCGGGTCGAAGCCAGGCGTTCGCGAGGTCACGGAGTCTGACAGGAGGGCTCCGAGCGCGAAGAGAAAGTACCCTAGCACCAGCGGGGCGAAGATCCATGGGAACAAGCGTCGGCGTTCCCGGATAGCCCAACGTGCCAGCGTGACGAGGCAGAAGGTCATCAACAAGGCTGCGGTGGCAATCAAGAGCCCAACGGCGCTCCTGCTGAGGACCGCGCAATCCAAGAAAAGGATGTAGACATTCGACATGACCGGCAGCAGCCAAACGGCAAAGCAAGCCAGCTTTAGCGGGGACCATCGGCGCCACTCCATCGCCACCTCCCTTTCCAGCATCTTGTCCACGACCGCGCGAAACCGTGAAGTTTCGTGCATCCCAACCGCCTCCCAGATCCGATGCGAGCCGAGCCAGTTCAGCGCCAGCGCACACAGAACGCACAGGATTTCCAAACCGATCACGGGCGAAAAGGACGACCTCCAAGCCCAGGATTTGATTTGCATCCCTAGAGCCCCCAACCCCACGGCAACGGCCACGAGGCCGATGAGTCCGTGGAGCCAGGAGTGCTGCGAAGGTCGCGCCGCACCGTTTGCGCTCCGTTCCCGATGATCCCGTTGAAACCTTTTCCCCTCCGCATAAAGCACCATCAGAATGAGCGGAAATAGCTTAAAAAAAAGAATGGAAGGTGAATCGGCCACTTCCCGAACATGTTCTATTCCGGCTGTCAGGCGTCCGTTCACGAATCGAGCCCGTTCAAACATGCCATAAGCCAGGAATGCAAAAAGCAACACTAACGAAGCGAACGCAACGGTGAACACCCAGGGGTTTTTCTGCGCCCAACTCCATGTCCGCCTCAGACCGCCGGCCGGTCGAGCAAGGATCGGTTCACAATTCAAAAACCGCTCGATTTCCTCCGCCAGCTCGAGCGCGCTTCCATACCGCCGCTCCGGCGACTTCTCAAGGCATTTGAGGCAGATGGTTTCGAGATCCAGGGGAACTGCGCGGTTGATTTTGGAAGGAGGGACGGGCTCCGATTCAGCAACCAGGCGCAGGGTTTCCAACGGAGTTCCGCCCTCGAACACAGGACGACCGGTCAGGAGGTGGTAGAGGATCGCCCCCAGACCGTAGATGTCGGAGGCGGCGGAAATCTCCCGCGTTTTCCCTTGGGCCTGCTCGGGCGCCATGTAAGCCGGTGTCCCCATGACCTCTTCCGTCCGAGTCAGCCCACTGTCCTGATCCACTCGTTTCGCCAGGCCAAAGTCGGTGATGTGCGGCCCTCCCGACTTGTCCAAGAGGATGTTCGCGGGCTTTAGATCTCGATGCAGGATCCCCCGTTGATGGGCATAGTGAACCGCGCGAGCGACCGTCGCCAGCAACCGCGCCGAGTTCCCAATCCCCAGAGGGCCTTCCCCGCCTTGAACTCCCGATGGCAAACCTCCTTTCAATCGCTCCCCTAGGCTTCCCCCCTCCACAAGCTTCATGCTGAAATAATGACGGCCCTCATGCTGGCCCACTTCGTAGATTGGAACAATGTTGGGATGATCCAAACTGGCGGCGGCTTCCGCTTCGATCGAGAACCGTTCTACGTCTTCTGGGGTCGCGAGTTGCCCGGACAAGACCATCTTCAGAGCCACGGTTCGATTCAAACTCACTTGCCGGGCTCGAAACACCACTCCCATCCCGCCCCTTGCGATCTCCTCGATCAGCTCGTAATCCCCAAAGTATTGAACCGTCGAGGACACCATCTCTGGTCCGCTGCCCTGCGGGGAGAGGGTGGTTCGGGTTTCATCCCCTGAACTCAGAACAAGCAGGGCAAGACAGTTTGGGCAGAGGCCGCGAAGGGTGGAAACCACCAAGGGGGTCCCGCATTTCCGGCACCTGAAGGGTGTGGCTGAAGAGTTTGATGACGAGAATGATTCAATGGATGCCATATACCCTGCTTCACGGGATCCGCCGCGGAAGATTACACGATTTTAGAAAATACTTGGCACGGCTCAACTTCCGATCCGCAGCAACCCCATCAAATCCCGAAGCTCTTCCTCGACATCCGCAGGGGTTGCCACGGTGCGGGCTATCTCCTCGCGCACCCGCCTTCGATATTTCAGTCGCAAACGATGAGCGCTCACGGAGACCGCTCCCATGGTCATCCCAGTTTTGGCGGCGACGCTTTTGTAAAAGCCATCCTCCGGCGATTCAGCGAGGGAAGGCAATAACAGATCGAAGATCGCTTCCTTCCCTTCCTCGACGCTCTCCTGCCGCACGCCGTCCAACGCCTTCTCGAGGACTTCGTGAGCCCAGCGCCGCGCATAAAGATGGTCCGCGGAAAGCCGATCCACCGGTTCATGAGCATAACGTTCGTCGGCCTGAATAAGGTCCAGGGAAAGCACCGCGCCTCCTCCCCGCTTGGCGGCGCGCTGCTTCTGCCATTCGTCCCTCATGAAGTGCTGGAATGTAGTCAGCAAAAACGATCGAAAGCGGCCCCCAACAGGCCTCACTTTAGAGATCAATCGGCTTTCAAGCAGCTTTGTGAAAAACGCCTGCGTGAGATCCTCGGCGTCTTCCTTGGTCACGCCCCGTCGCCGGGCGTAAACGTATAACGGATACCAATAGGCCTTGCAGAGTTCCTCCAGGGCTTCGATCGCCTCGGTCGAGTAACTCTTTCCAGCCTTCAGCACCAAGCTCCAATGAGTAGTCAAAAAATGACCGACCGCCGGCGTTCGATCCGAGATGGGTTCCGCCTTTGAAGAATCCATAGTCGATGGCTTTCACTTTAGAGCTGCCGCCAAGATCCTTGTTCACGCCGGATCGACTCTTGGCTTGCCGGACGGAATGGCTGGGGCACGGACTCCTGCATGACACAAACCGAAAGGACAGACAAGTGCGGAGAGTGCCACGACAGCAATTCTCTGGTCGGATCGGTGCTTCGAAATGTCTTCTTTCGCATGCGCTCTAGAGAAAGAAATCTTGAACGGCTTGTTCCCCATCGCCATTAATCTCTTTGCCATCACTTTCTTACAAGTCAGTCCCGAACCGCTTTGCCTCTCAACATGGCTGGCTCAATCCACCGATTCCCGGTTCCGATGCATGCTCTGAGGAATTGGGAGGTGGACGCAAGCGGACCCTTGAATAGGCTGGCTATTTGCGCGATTTGGGGGAATGTTCGGAGGAGTTCATGGAAACACCTCAAGATTCGGCAGCATGAGCGGCATCGGGTGGGTGAAGGATCAATTGCGTGAAGCGTCTAGGCGCCGAAGGTTGCTTCGTTTTTGGGGTGGGATTTGGCAAGGGCTGCTCTGGGGAGGGAGCTTGTTTCTATTCGCATCAACTCTTTACAAGGTCTTTCCGCTGCCTGAATCCTGGGTTCAATGGGCGGTCTGGATGTTTCTCTGCGTCACTGCTGCGTGTGGTGTCATTGCGGCATGGCGTGGGTTTTCGCTGATGGAAGCCGCCCGACTGGTGGATGCCAAACGAGGATCAAATGAAAGGTTGAGCACGGCGCTTGAGCTGAGTGATCGGCCTGGGTTGGGGGCTTGGCGGGAGTTGGTGGTGGCAGATGCTGTTCGGGTATTGAAAGCCACATCGATCCCCCAATGTTTCCCGTTGAAAGTGCCTCCCTGCGGCCGGTGGGTCGTCGTGGTGCTTGGTCTTTGCGCGGGGCTTGGCTGGGTGCCGGAATATCGCACTCCGCAGCAGAAACAAGCGAAGCGGGAGATAGAGAACATTCGCGACACTGGAAGTCAGCTGGCTCGATTCGTGAAGCACAGCCTGGAATCGCGTCCGCCGGCACTCGAGCCAATCCGGAAATCGATGGAGGCGGTTCAGGAACTGGGCGAACATCTCTCCCGCGCCACCCTCACAAGCGCCGAGGCG
>SYMW01000107.1 GCA_005805305.1 Verrucomicrobiales bacterium | reverse complement strand
TTTTGCCGACGGCCATTCGGAGATCCACAAATGGGTGGGCGGCCTTGCGAGAATGCCGGCATGCATCTTGCCCGCAGGCACTGGCGATCTCGGGCGAATCAGGGCTTGGGCCAAAAACGACGCTGACGCTCTTTGGTGGGCCCTCCGCACCCAACGAAACCCGAAGATTACGGAAGAATGGATCGTCTCCAAGGTCAAGTAGCTCAAGCTTGTTCCGGTGCTGGAAGGGCGGAGCGTCGCTGTTCAGCCGCCGTTTTCAGGATGGCCCCTTCGCTTCGCCTTCTTTACTGAAGACTCGCTTGGTCAGCGCGTGAGCCGAAACAAGATTGGCCACGAGCCCTTCCAACATGACGTGAGCCCAAGAAGGAACCAGCGCGGTAGCCGATTGAACATAGCGGCTTGCAGCACCGCTGCCGCACCCAATCGGTTCGCGAAAGCTTTGTCGCAACGCCGGCGCACTTCGTGAGCCGCGTTTTGCCACGACATCGTTCCGCGGCTATATGCGGTGAGAGGTTCGATAGCCATTTCCGCGGACTCGAACGCCATCGACATGCCGTTCCCTGTGATGGGAGGAATCATCGAGATGGCATCTCCCACGCAGAGTTCGTCCTGCCTCACGACTTTGCCAGGTTTCAGCCCAATGCCCGCCACCGCGCAGAACGACGTTCTCTCGAACGCGGCGGCCGCCAGGCGCTCGTGAAGCGGGGAGCCGGCTTGTCCGCCGAGCCACGAGGGCCAGGCCGTGGCCAAATTCGGCTGCGTCGTGCCGCTTCGAAAGAGGCCGCAAACATTGACCACATCCTCGTCTAACCGGCACAAACCCACATAGCCATGCCGCGTGAAATGCATCTCGAGGTCTGTTTGTAAATCGACCCCCCGCGCATGGACTTTCAGACCAAAAAATCGCCATCCGCGTTCGACTGGCTGGCTGCGGCGTCCGCTGGCGCGGACGTTTCCTTCAGGGATGTCGAAGTTTTGGCGCCGATTGTTTGGAACGAGAACTCCCCCTATCGCCTGGAACTCCGCCGCGAGGAGGGCGTCCATCTTGTATCGTGACAAACAAAGGGCCGGCTCCGGCAGAACCCAGGGAGTCGAAGGCTTGCGTTCCGTGAAAAAGGCCGCGCTTTTAGCGATTCTCGCGCCGGCTTTCATCAAAGGCTCCCGCAGACCTAATCGATCGAGAGACGCCTGTCCTCGGCCGCTGATGAACTCGCCGCAGACGCGGTGCCTGGGGTAAGCGCCGGCATCGTGGACCGTGACTGGGACCCCGAGTTGGCGCAACCCTATGCCTAGGGTCAATCCAGCCAATCCACCGCCAGCGATAGTGATAGAGCGCTGGCCGTTCATTTCGATCCCGCTCCGGCGCCACTGAAGCGGCTGGCAGGCGCCATGCCGTTGGGAATGTTTTCAAGCCGCGGCTTGCGTGACGCGACGAAGAAGTGGCTGAACAATCCTTTGCGGGATTCCTCCATCCACCATTCGGGCGAAGAGACCCACAATCGGGACAACTCAGTCCCGCGAAACCCCGCGCGGACGCTCACTGGCCCGTCGTGCCTTGTCACGTCGTTGCAGCCGATTAATCCAAGCAGTCGGCTAGCGGCGATCCCCACGTTGGATCGCCTGGGTTCGCAGCTCATGAAGAGCTTGGCTCGGCTGGACAAGAGTTGGAAAAGCGACCGGAGGGCATTGTCTGGGAAATGGTGCAAGAAGAGGTTGGCCATGACGACATCGAACGGATCGCAGCGACTGGCCCAGTCGAAAACGTCCACGACTTCGACTTTGGCAACCCAGCCTATCGATCGAAACGCCTCCAAGGTTTTGGGAGTGACCACTGGGTGGAGATCCACGAGCGTGACCTCAACTCCTGGCCACTGTCCTCTCAACTGGCTCGCGAGGGCGAGCAGAAAAGTTCCATCACCGGCGCCGATTTCCGCGAGCCGCTTTGGCGGGGTTTTTGCAAGGTGTTGGAGCAGCGTTCGGCGGAAGCAGCCGCGGTGGCCCATGATCGAGTTGAGGCGGCGCAAGTCCCGTCGGGATGCTTGGGCTCGTGGATCGTCCACAGGCAATGAGTCCAGCCACTCCGGGACGATGAGTCGAGAGGTCTGCATGGCATGATCAGGGGGGATCGACTCGGAGCAAGGCGCCGTGGCTGCTAAATCCCGCGCCAAACGAAGCCATCCACCACAAGCCCCCTGGCGCCCTGGTTTCGAGAGCCTTTTGCAGAACGAACAGGACGAACGGACTGCTGAGATTCCCGAAGCCACGGAGAACGTCGGCGCTCAGACGGACGTCTGTTTCCTTTATCTCGAGCGCGTCCCGCAGGGCGGCCAGAACGTTCTTGCCTCCCGCGTGGAGAATCCAACCGCTGATGTCGGATGAGTGAAGCTGTTGCCGGGAGAGCAGGGCTGTCAAAACGGACTTGGCGTGCCGGGCGGCGTGGCCTGGAACTTCGAGTGCCAGGATGTTTCTCAGCATGCCGCCGCGTTGTTCGAATCGAAGCAGATCCCGCTCCGCCGGCGCCAGCAAGGACTCCGAGTCCACCCACTCAACGCGCCGCCTGCGTCGGTCGGCCGAGTGATCCAGAACGGCCGCGGCGGCTCCATCCGCGAACAGACTGGCGCTGACGAGCACCCCGGGATCGTTGTCGATGTAGAGAGCGGCGCTGCATATTTCGACGCAAATGGAGAGCACTCGGCGGCTCTTTCCGGCCCGAATGAGAGCGTGGGCGGTGTTCAGATTTGGCAAAGCCGCGCCGCATCCTTGGCCTACCAAATCGAGCAACACCGCATCGGATGGGAGACCCAATCGCTCGGCAACCATGCTGGTCAGGCCGGGGCAGAGATACCCAGTGCACGTGCTCACAAGCAATGCGCCGATGTCCGATGGCCGTAGGCCCGCGTCCCCTAGAGCGCGTTCCGCGGCTCCAACGGCCAACAGCGGGGCGTTGAGCGAGAATCGAGCATGCAGGGCATCGGGGTTTAATTCGAAAGCTTCGCTCAGTTTTCCGTAAGCCAGATGCCTCGTCTCTACGCCGCTTTCGCCCAATAGGATTTTTCGCAGAATAGCGCGCGAGCGCGGGGCAAGTTGGGCGAATTGGGGTGAGCTCTGGAGCGCCTCCCAACATTCCGCCTGGGTAAAGCGATTCGGAGGACAAAATGTGCCGATACCCGTTAAAAACATGGCTTATCCTATCGAACGACACCCCAACTGCAAGGCGTGTCCAAACAGTCGCCAGGGATCGGTGCATCCACGCGTTGTCGGTGGAGCGCGACTGTGCTGAAAGCCAGTCGCAGCAGCATCTCAGGCTCGCAGCCACGCCGAACCTGCTGCGGTTGGTGCTTCCCAGACAACTGCGCTCCGGGCTGCCAGCCAAATTCACCGACAACTTGTGGATGCACTGCCAGGGATTGCCTCTTCTCGGACGGTGTGGAAGAATTGGCTTCACAACACAGCATAGAGGGCACGCAGTCGGGGCAGGGTGACGTTCCAGGCAAGCCGCGAAAGGATGGAGGAGCGTCACAACGGACGAGTTTGACAGAATATTGGACGGGCTTCTGGAGCGTTTCCCAGGTGCTGGGCCATGACCGCCCCGCTTTCCAGAGGATCGAATGGCTCCCAAGCCGCCTTCCAGGCACGTCCAAAAAAGTCGCGCGTTCAGCGGGAAGAATGAAAACCTTCAGCCACTATCACTCTTCCCTCCCTCTCAAATCCCAAAACGAGAACTGCTGAATTCGTGAACGGCACACTAGGTTCAACTGCCGTTTTAATGTTTAAGGTTCATGGTTCCGGGTGCGATGCGGTTCGCGGATCAGTTCTTCCTGGTTGGAGTCACGCCAGGACCGCTTTGATCACCTGGCCGCTGACGTCGGTGAGGCGGAAGTCGCGACCTTGGAATTTGTAGGTGAGCTTGGTGTGGTCGATGCCGAAGAGGTACAGGATGGTGGCGTGCAGGTCGTGCACGCTGACGATATTTTCCACGGAGTGGTAGCCGAACTCGTCCGTCTGGCCGTATGAAGTGCCGCCTTTGATCCCTCCTCCTGCGAGCCAAATCGAAAACCCTTTCATGTGATGATCCCGCCCGCTGCCTTGGGCCATCGGGGTGCGGCCGAATTCGCCTCCCCAAATCAGCAGGGTATCGTCGAACAACCCTCGCTGCTTCAAATCCTTGATCAGCGCGGCGCAAGCCTGGTCCACTTCCGCGGCCGTTCCTTTGACATGGCTTTTCAAGTCGCCGTGATGATCCCAATCGCGATGGTAGAGCTGAATGAACCGCACGCCGCGTTCCGCCAGCCGCCGCGCAAGCAGGCAATTGGCCGCGAAGCTGCCATCGCCCCCTTTCGTGCCGTAGAGATCGAGCACCGATTGCGGTTCGCCACCTATGTCCATCAGCCCGGGCACCGACGACTGCATGCGAAAGGCCA
The DNA here is from genome assembly GCA_005805305.1 of Verrucomicrobiales bacterium. Lineage (GTDB taxonomy): Bacteria > Verrucomicrobiota > Verrucomicrobiia > Limisphaerales > F1-80-MAGS106 > F1-80-MAGS106. The sequence goes on along the minus strand of SYMW01000107.1, from coordinate 17,032 downwards.
TCTCATATTGGGAGATCCGGGTTAACGCCTCGGGATCGTCAACGATCTGGTGATGCCTCCGGTTGAGAGTGTTCACAGCGTTCACGATGTCGCGCTGCCTGGCCAGGCTGATTCCCTTGGGCCTGTTCACATACATGACGGCGTCGCCTTTGGACCGAAATTCGACACCTTGGAAGCGGCTGGGGATGAACCCGCTATGCCATTGGCGGGCCGAGATGGGCTGGGACTGGCCAAAAGCGCCGGTGGAGACCAGCACCACAAAGCCGGGCAAATCCTCGCTTTGGCTGCCCAGGCCGTAGAGCAGCCACGATCCCATGCTGGGCCGGCCCGAGATGGATGTGCCCGTATTCATGAAAGTGTGGGCCGGGTCGTGGTTGATGGCCTCGGTCACCATCGAGCGAACGATGCAAATGTCATCCGCCACTCCGCCGATGTGAGGGAATATCTCGCTGAGAGACTGGCCTGACTTTCCGTGTTGCTTGAACGGGTGTTGAGGAGCGAAGCAGTTGAGTTTTTGATTTTGCAACTGGGCGATCGGCTGTCCCTTCGTGATGGATTCCGGCATGGGATTGCCATGCATTTCCGCAAGCTTGGGCTTGTGGTCGAGGGTTTCGAGATGCGAGGGTCCTCCAGCCATATAGAGATGGATCACCCGTTTGATTCGCTGTGGAAAATGGAGTGGTTTGACAATGCCGGTCCACGCGCCAGAGGCCGTTTCCGGCGCGCGGGCGGCGGCGTTCAGCAGGCCGGGGTTGAGGGTCGAGGCCAAGGCCAGAGCACCGAGGCTGGCGCCGGATTTTCTAAAGAAAGCCCGCCGGTTCAATTCCATGCGAGGATCGTCCAAAGGTTGCATTGAATCAGTTCCTGGTGATGGTTTCGTGGAGGTTGAGAATGACCCGGGCCACGGAAGTCCAGGCGGCCAGTTCGGCTTTGTTCATCAAGTGCGGCGGCTTGCGTTCGCCCGTCTGCAGGAGCTCGGCTGCGGCGGTTGGGTCGTCCTCATACTGGCGCTGATGACGCTCGGCGATCGACTTCAGCAGGACCACCTCGGAGGGAGCGGCCCGTCGAGACAGGGCCTGATCGAAGGCGAACTGGATGCGCGACTCGGGCCGGGGTGGCGCCTCTCGCAGGATGCGCTCCGCAAACGCGCGCGCGGCCTCGATGTAAATCGGATCGTTGAGCAGCACCAGCGCCTGCTGCGGCGTGTTCGAACGGATCCGTTCCGCGCTGCACTCCTCGCGGCTGGGGGCGTCGAATGCGAGGAGGCTGGGGTGCGGAAAAGTCCGCGCCCAATAAGTGTAGACGCCGCGCCGGTATTGGTTCTCGCCTTTGTCGGCCTCATACTCGCGCTTCGGGAAATTGAGCAGCGCCCAGTAGCCTGCGGGTTGATAAGGTTTGACGCTCGCGCCGCCGATCCGTTCGGTAAGAAGTCCGCTAATTGAAAGCGCGTTGTCGCGGATGGTCTCGGCATCGAACCGGAATCGTGCCTGCCGCGCCAGCAACACATTGTAAGGGTCTATCTGCCGGAGGCGCGCCGTCTCCTCCGAGGACCGGCGGTAGGCGGCCGACATAACCAGTTGCTTGATGAGGCTTTTGAGATTCCAGCCGCTGTCTCGGAATTCGCATGCCAGCCAATCCAGGAGCTCCGGATGGGACGGCACCGCGCCTTGGGCCCCGACGTCATCCAAGGATTTCACGATTCCCTGCCCGAAAAACAACTTCCACATCCGGTTTACGAAGACCCGCGCGACGAGCGGATTTTCCGGTGAAACCAGCCACTTCGCCAGATCCAACCGCGTCGCCGGTTTCTCCCCGGTCTCGAGTCGTCCCAGGAATGCAGGCACCGCCGGCGGCACCTCGGCACCCGACTCATCGAGCCAGTTGCCGCGGGGCAAAATGCGCATCACGCGGGGTTTGGTTGATTCCGAAATGAGCGTCTTCGTGACTTTAGCCTTCAGGGCATCGATTTGCTTCTGCACGTTCGCCAGGTTGGTTCGGACGGGCTCCAGCAGCGGCGACTGAGTTCTAAAATACTTTGCCAGCTCCTCCTTTTGCTTCTGGCTTTGCTCGGCCTGGCCCGTGGCGAGAGTCGGGAGAATCTCCTTGGGAACAGCCCTGATGACAGGGCGTTGCTCGATCGTTGCGGAGAGGCGGAACCGGCCCATGCTCATGTTCGCATTTTGGTCCTGGTGCAGGTTGAAAGTCAGGGTTGTCTGCCCCGTGTTGCCAACGGCCTCCTTGGCCTCGAAGACGACTTCGTTGGTTTGCCCCACCTGGTCCAGGATCCCCCATGCGGTGTCCAGTTTCTTGTCGGTCAAGTTGGATGCCGGCTTCTTGTCCTGCGAGTAAGAGGCGCTGGTTTCGAGCCATTCCACCGCTTTGCCCGCCACCGCCAGTTCGAACTCCGCCAGCAACAGATTGCCATCGTCACCACGCCCGGGCCCGTTTTTTGGCAATGAAGGATCCGGCAAAACCTCGAGCCGGAATCCTGTGATCCCTTGCAAACGGGTTTGGACGGTAATCGTGTAAGTCTCCTTGTCGGCGTTGGTGCCGCTGGCAAGGATGGAGCCGTCCTCCTGCAGGCGCAGATCGGCGCCCTGTTTGGAAGTCATGAGCACCGGCTTCAAGACGATCCAATCCGTGGAGATCAGCTGCCAGTTCACCAAAGCGGCATCCAGTTCTGGAGTTTGCATCTCGAGCTCTTTTTGGACGACGGCTTTCTGCTGTTCCAATTGGTCCCATTGCACTTTTTCGTCCGGGGTGGGTATCAAAAAGGGCTCCTGGGTGCCGACCGCGGTTTCTTTCACATCCGCGAAAAACGCGGCCATGGCATAAAAATCCCGGGTGCTGAAAGGATCGTATTTGTGGTCATGACATTCGGCGCATCCCAAGGTCGAGCCAAGCCAAACCGCGGACACGTTGCGGACCCGATCGGCGGAATATTTCGCCATATACTCCTTCGGCTGAGACCCTCCCTCCTGTGTGGTCATGAGAAGCCGGTTGTAGCCTGAAGCCACTTTATGCTCGAGCGTCGCCTCAGGCAGAAGATCGCCGGCGAGCTGTTCCAAGGTGAAACGATCGAAGGGCCTGTTCTCATTGAAGGCTCGAATGACGTAATCTCGAAAGAGGTGGATGTTGCGGTGTTGGTCCCCATGATATCCCTCCGTGTCTCCATAACGCACCAGGTCGAGCCAATGAAGCGCCATCCGTTCGCCAAAACGCGGTGAAGCGAGGAATTGGTCCACGATTCGTTCGTAAGCAGAGGCACTGTGGTCCGCTTTGAACTCCGCGACTTCCTGCGGGCTCGGTTTGAGCCCGGTCAGGTCGAACGATAGCCTCCGCACCAAAGTGACGGGGTCGGCCTCCGCATTCGGCTTGATCCTTTCCCTGGCCAGCCGCGACAAGATAAAGCCGTCGATCGGGTTGGTCGCGTAGGCTGGAGTGGTTGCGCTTTTTGCGGGCTCTGGATCGGTTCTCTCGGTCGGGAGATAAGCCCAATGCGACTGCCAGGGCGCGCCCTGAGCGATCCAGTTGTTCAGGAGGGTCAACTGCGCCTGGGTCAATTGTTTTCCTGTTTTGGCCGGCGGCATTCGATCTTCCTCGTTCGTGGCTTTCGTCACCTGGAGCAATTTGCTGGCTCCAGGATCGCCTCGGACGATCGCGAAACCGCCCGATTCCAGTTCCTCAAACGCTCCCTCCTCCTGATCGAGACGCAGGCCCGCTTTGCGTTTGCTTTTATCGGGCCCATGGCAAGCATAACAATTCTCCGAAAAGATGGGCCGGATATCCCGGTTAAAATGGATTTTGGCCCCATTGGCGGACACGGGAGAGACTCGCGGTTGCAAAGGCCCCTGTGGCGGGGCCGCCATCACGCCGGAGAGCCCTATCAACCAAGCAATCGCCGAGGAACACAGCAGACTCCATGGCAACGGCAGCCGCTTGGGGGAGAGGAGATGCTTCCTAATCCTAGTCGCGAATCGGGGCCATGAATCCTCGCTGGCAGGGTGAGACCCCTTCGAGCCCGCGTCCAAGGGCCGTGGGTTCGGCGTGGGCAGGGACGATGTGAGCGCTCGACAGAGTTTCGCCCTCCCGACGGCACGGTTCCTGAAAAGGGGCCTCATTGCCCAGTTAGCAACGAAGCGATGATTTTCCAAAATGTCCATGACCGGGTGCGGCGAAAGTCGTCAGGTTTTGTGGCCCCAATGGCGATTCCCTTATGTTCACTGAAAGAGACTCCAAACAGATCTCATGACGCAAGAGAAATGTCGCGCACAAAGGGTGGTCAACAGCAGTTCATTCACAGTCGGATCTACTGATCAAAGCCAGCGGTTGACGAGGCGAATTCCGCTCGAGCCGCGATCGGGATAGGTTGGATGGCCGCCACCGGCCGGTCTTGCGGTGAACCTTAAACGGCAGCTGCCGCAGTTGAATCTTCCCAAGATCCTGGCGATAAAGAATTTTTCCGAATCACTCACGAGATCCACGAGGGATACGGCTACGTCTTCGTCAACCCTTTTTCATCCAGCCTTTTGCAACCCTCCACGATGTTCAACTGCCGTTTTAAGGTTGAACGCAATCGCTGGACAGAGTATCAATGCAACGTGCGGACGATCAATATCGCGGTGGTGTGGCTGCTCGCGCTGAGTTGGATTTTCCTCTCCTCTCATTGCCGTATTGGAGCCATGCCCGGCTTCGAGTTTCTTCAATGCGCCGCGGACGCGCAGGCCGCGCACGAAGAAGGTGATCCCTGCCAAAATGAAGGCTGCTGTGCCGCCGAGTCCGCTCAATACCAGGCCCCGCGCCAGCAAGAAAACGCCCCGGTGGTGATCCTCGCCATCGCTCCCGGTGGCAATCTTGGTTTGGTCGAGGAATCCCTTCCAGAAGAAGTGAGCCTCGGGGTCCTCACAGCCGCTCCGCCAGAATTGCCAACTTGCTGGCAGTTCTCCCTTCGCGCGGCGCTTCCTGTCCGCGCACCTTCGCTCGCCTCTTAATATTAGTCCTCGCTTCCGTTGAGGACGGTCCCTGTCTGCTCAAAGCGCCTCCTCGCGCCCTCAGGCACTCTCTGTTGTGGTCTGCCGTGTCCCTTTTCGAAAACTCTGGAATTTATGAAGCTGACAAAGGCCTTGCAATGGCCCCGCCAATTCGCCGTGGCGTCACTCGCCGTTTCATTGACCGTTCCACGCGCGAGCACACAGGAGTCGACCTCCATCAACGCCGCGACCGTCCCAGCGCACTCGTTGGAGGCGCTCGTGGCCGAGGCGTTGGGCAAGAATCCTGAACTTCAGTTTTACAATGCAGAAATCAACGCCGCGAAGGCCGGGCGCAAGACGGCGGACGTGCTCAACAATCCCGAAGTCAGCGTTGGCGCGGGCGAGAAGCGGGTTAGTGGCGGCGGTTTAGGCGCCGAGGGCTTGGCGTGGTCCGTATCTGTCGCGCAGCCGTTCGAGTGGCCGGGGCGCATCGGCTTGCGCAAGGCGATCGCGAACCACGACATCGAACTGGCGGAGCTGGGTTACGCGCGTTTCAAGGTCGCGCTCAGCGGGCGTGTGCGGACGCTGGCTTACGGCCTTTTCGCCGCGCAGGAAACATCCGCCGCCGCCGCCGCGGTGGCCGGGAGGTTCAAGGCGCTGCGTGACGTGCTGGTCCAACGCGACCCGGCGGGGTTGACTCCATTGCTCGAGACGCGCGTGATCGAGGCGACGGAGTTGAACGCGCAGCGCAAGGCCAGCGTAGCGTTGCTGGCCGCTCAAGCCGCGTTGCTGGAGCTGAACCAGCTCCGGGGTGCTTCGCTCGACACGCGCCTGACCATCAGCCAGGCTGGCTTCTCCTTCCATCCATCACTTCCGGATCGAAGCGTTCTTCTTGCGGCGGCCCGGACAAACAATTTCGAACTGCGCACACGCGCGGTGGAATTGGCCCAGCAGGGTTTCCGAGTGAAACTAGCGAAGAACGAGCGTTTCCCGTCAATCAGCGCAGGCCCGGCTTATTCGGAGGAAAACGCCGGCAACGACCGCGAGCGGCTCATCGGGGTGGGTGTCTCGCTGCCATTGCCGTTGTGGAATCGGAATTCCGGCAACATCGGCGTGGCACAGGCGCGCGAACTACAGGCACAGACGGCGCTCCACGTGGCGCATCGAGAAGTGGAACGAAAAGTCCTCGAAGCCGCGTTGACCTACGAGACCAAACTGGGGGAGATGGCGAAGTGGCGTCCCGACTCGGTGCAACATTTCAAGGAAGCCGCCGAGCTTGCCGACCGCCACTACCGCCTTGGCGCCGTGCCGATCTCGACCTACGTCGAGTTGCAGAAGCAATACCTCGATGCGGTCGAAGGATTGCTCGACACGAAGAAGGAGGCGCTCGAAGCGGCAACCCAACTCGAAGTGCTCACCGGCCTGCCGCTGCCCCTATCGCCAATTCCTCCGGCCGAGGAAAAGAAATGAAAGCCCCTGGCTCCATCGCGGCCACGAACGGGCTGATCATGACCCTATTTTTCAACCAATGGTGCGAGCGGGTCGCGGACCTTCTTCAGGCGCCGCGCCCGCAACCACCCCATAAGAAAGAACCGACTGAAACATGAAAACGAACCTCCGCATCCTCACATTCGCCCTCAGCTTGTGCGCCAGCCTCGCGTTCACGGCGTTCGCTGCTGACAAACAAGACAACAAACACAAGGCCACGCCGAAGGGCGGACGTCTGCTCGACAAAACAAAGCCGCGCGCCGAGTTCGTGGTCGAGAAGGACCGTGGCGTCACGATCAACTTCTACGACGAGAAGATGAAACCCGTGGCCGCCACGACTCAAACCGTGACCGTGATCGCCGATGCCAAAGGGGGGAAGGTGAAGATGGAGTTCGATAAACAGGGTGACATCCTTGTCAGCAGGACGAAGCTGCCGGAAGGCGACGGCTATGGTGTCGTTGTGCAGTTCAAGCAAACCGCCGAAGCGAAGCCGGTCAACCTCCGTTTCAAACTGGACATGTACATTTGCGGCGAGTGCCAGCGCGTGGAGTACGGTTGCATCTGCGACCATTGATCGACCGATGAATTTGGAAATTGGGATGACCAACAACCATTGATAATATGCCACCCATCGAGCACAGCTCCGCTAGATCCAAGAAGACACTCGCCAGCTTCATTTTCCTCAGCCGCTGGCTTCAGGCGCCTCTTTACCTCGGTTTGATCGCCGCCCAGGCGGTTTACGTCTTTCGCTTTTTGCTGGAGCTCTGGCATTTGATTGGGTTCTCGGTGTTAGGACATGTCCCGCCGTCCTCCATTCCTGGCGATGTGAAAGACGCCGAAACCGTCGTGATGCTGAGCGTCCTTGGACTGATTGATGTCGTCATGATCGCGAATCTCCTGATCATGGTCATCATTGGAGGATACGAAACGTTCGTCTCCAGGCTGGAGCTCAAGGGGCACCCGGATCAACCGGAGTGGCTGTCCCATGTGAATGCTGGCGTCCTCAAAGTCAAACTCGCCACGGCGCTCATCGGCATCTCTTCCATCCATTTGCTCAAGACGTTCATCAACGCCAGCAACCTTGACGTGAAGATGATGCTCTGGCAGGTCATCATCCACACCACCTTTGTCTTGTCCGCCATCGCGCTCGCCTGGATTGACCGCCTCACGTTCAGGCCTCCAGCGCAGGGCCACTGATCGGATGCCGAATTATGAAACGCCTTCTAGGCTTGTTCTGGTGTCACGTGGCCGTTTCCTGGGCGATCACCGGATGCCATCCGCAGCCTGGCGATCCCGCCGCCGCCGAAGCCGTGGTGGAGATTGGCCCAAAGTACATCGCCACGAAGGGCTTGCTCGTGCCGGAAGAAACGCGGGTGTCGATCGGGTTGGATCTGGTCGACGTCACGGAACGAGTCGTCTCAGAGGTCATAGAGTGGCCAATCCGAATTTACCGGAGCGGCGCCGTTTCAAGTTTGGCGAGCGGCAGCGTCACGCCCGAGCAGGCGCAAAGATTGAAGGACGGGCAAGATGTCCATGTGTCCACGGGCGATGGACGCGAGTTGTCCGCGAAAATCACTGGCATCCACGACTCGCTGGCGAAGGAAACGGGTTTCGCCGAGGTGCTGCTCGAGATGCCCTTTGCGGCGACTGATCCCCTGATCGACGGTGCGTTTTTGACGGCGCGTGTCACGCCTCATCCTGGGGCGCCCTCGATCGCCATACCGCGCTCGGCTCTTTTAGAATCAAGCGATGGTGTCTCCGTTTACACCGCCAGCGGGGAGAGTTTCGTTCGCACGCCAGTCAAGGTTGGAGCGATGAATGATGAGTTAGTGGAGATCAAGGAAGGGCTTTACGCGGGGGACCAAGTCGTTTCAAAGCCGGTGATGGCCCTCTGGATGATGGAGCTTGCGGCGGTCAAGGGCGGGCAGGCGTGCTGCGTCGTTCCACCCAAGGGAAAGTAGGGAATGGTTCTTCAGACTGTTGAATTAGCGCTCCGGCGGCGGCCGATCGTGCTCCTGGCGGCATTGGCGCTCGGGTGTCTTGGGATTTGGTCCGCGGTGCGTCTGCCAATCGACGCGGTTCCGGACATCACGAATCCGCAGGTGCTCGTGAACACCGCCGTGTCAGCGCTGGCGCCGGAGGAAATCGAGAAACTCGTCACGCTGCCGATTGAGAACCAGATGGCCGGGTTGCCCGGGATGATCGAGTTGCGATCGCTCTCGAAGGTTGGCCTTTCGCAAATCCGCATGACCTTCGAGGATGGCGTTGACCTTTACCGCACGCGCCAACTGGTGAGCGAACGATTGGTCGTGGCGGCGGAAATGCTTCCGGACGGATTGCGGCCGCGGCTCGCGCCCATCAGCACAGCGCTGGGGGAAATTTTTTATTACGCCGTTGAGTTCACTCCCGGAGCGAGCAACAAGCCGCCCACGCGCTACGAGCAGTTGCAGGCGCTCAAGCAGATCCAAGAAAACCTGATCGCCCCGTTGCTGCGGGCGACTCCCGGAGTCGCGGAAGTGAACACGAGCGGTGGATACGAACGGCAGTTTGTGGTCATGCCGGACCTCGCGCGCCTGGCGAGCGCGGGTTTGAGCCTGGATGACCTGGCGCACAAGATTTCCGAGAACACGGAGAACGTCGGCGGCGGGCTGGTGGAAATCGGCGGCGAGCAAATCGTCATCCGCGCCAACAGCCGAGTGGGCAGCATCGAGCAGATCGGGAATCTCCCGTTGAAGTTCGCCGGGTCGGCGAAGGCTATCCTGGTTCGTGATGTGGCGCAGACAGGCATCGGCTCGAGCTTCCGCACGGGCGCGGCGACGGTGAATGGAGCGGAAGGCGTCGTGGGTGGCGCGTTGATGCTCGCGGGCGGCAACAGCCGCGTCGTGGCGCGCGATGTGGCGGCAAAACTCGCGCACATTCAAGAGAAACTGCCGTTTGGCGTGGAAGCTCGCCCGCTTTACAACCGGTCGGATTTGGTGAACCGCACCTTGCGCACGGTGGAGACCAACCTATTTGAGGGCGCGTTGCTCGTGGTCGTCGTGCTGTTCGCCCTGCTGGGGAATCTCAGGGCGGCATTCATCGTGGCGCTGGCGATACCGCTTTCCATGTTCTTCGCGCTCACGGGCATGGTCGAGAGCCGCGTGTCGGGAAACCTGATGAGTCTGGGCGCAATTGATTTCGGCCTGATTATTGATGGCGCTGTTGTGATAGTGGAAAACATCATACGCCATCTTGCCCACAAGCAGAAGGAACTCGGCCGCGAACTCACGGCCGCCGAGCGACTGCGCGAAGTGAGATATTCGGCCAAGGAAGTCGCCAGTCCGATGTTCTTCGGGGTGCTCATCATCACCGTTGTCTATGTGCCGATTCTCGCCCTCACCGGCATCGAGGGAAAAATGTTCCGTCCGATGGCGTTGACGGTCATTTTTGCGTTGGCGGGCTCGCTTGTGCTGGCGCTCACTCTCATGCCGGTGCTCTGTTCCTATTTGTTGCGCGGGGCGGTGCAGGAGCGGGACAGCTGGCTGGTTCGCCTCTTGAAGGCCGTTTACGCTCCGCTGCTAGGGTGGGCGCTGAGGTTCAAAAGGGTGGTCGTGGCGGCGGCAGCGGTGTTGTTCGGTTCGTCCTTGTTCGTCTTCACGCGGCTGGGCGCGGAGTTCATTCCTCAACTCGACGAGGGATCCATGCTCCTGCAGTTCATCCGGAGCAGCAGCGCCGGGCTTGAAGCTTCCATCGAATTGCAGCGGAAATCCGAAAGCCGCCTGCTGGAGAAGTTTCCGGAGATTGACCGCATTTTTGGATTGATCGGCACGGCCGAGATCGCCGTGGATCCCATGGGGCCGAACCTGTGCGACTCCTACGTGGAATTCAAGCCGCGCGAGCGGTGGCGGCGAATCAACGACCGCCCCGCGACGAAGGAGGAGCTGATCGATTTGATGCGGCGCGATCTCGCGGTGCACGTGCCGGGCCAGACCCATTTGTTCACCCAGCCCATTCAGATGCGGTTCAATGAGATGATGGCGGGTGCGAGGGCTGACATCGCCGTGAAAGTGTTTGGGGATGATTTTGGAGAAATCGAGCGGCTGTGCCTGGAGATTCGCGATCTGCTGAGGCCCCTCTCGGGCGGGGGCGACGTCGAGTTCGACACATTCGGCAGATCGCCTTTGCTGGAGATCAAGCCCAACTGGGAGGCCTTGCGGCGTTTCAGCATGCATTCCTCAGACATCAACCGTGCCATCGCCACGGGGTTGGCGGGGCAGGAGGTCGGCGCGGTTATCGAGGGCAACCGGCATTACCCCATCGTCGTGCGTTTGGCGGAGGATGCCCGCCGGAATTTGGAGTCCATGAAGCGTCTTCCGGTGCGATCAGAGGAAGGTGGTCTGTTGGCGCTGGGCCAGTTGGCCACCTTTGAGATGAGCGATGCCGTGACCACCATCACCCGTGAATCCGGGCGTCGTCGCGGAGCCGTGCTCGTGAATCCTCGGGGCCGGGATATGGCGGGGTTTGTTAGGGAAGCCGAGGCGGCGATCCAGCGGGAAGTGAAGTTTCCCACAGGGTATTATTACGAGATAGGAGGGCAGTTCGAGAATCTGCAGCGGGCGCGGGCGCGGCTTTCCATTATCGTGCCGGCGGCGCTCGCGATGATTTTCTCACTCGTTTATCTCAGCTTCGGCAGTTGGAGGCAGTCGGCCTTGATTTTCGCGTGCGTCCCGCTTGCCGTGACGGGGGGCGTCTTCGCGCTGTGGATGCGCGGCATGCCTTTCACCATCAGCGCCGGTGTTGGGTTCATCGCGTTGTGCGGGATTGCGGTCTTGAACGGGATCATGCTCATTAGTTTTGTCAATCAACTCCGCCGGGAAGGGCGCGCGGTTCGCGAGGCCGTCATGGAAGGCACGCTGACACGATTGCGGCCGAAGCTGATGACAGCGCTTGTGGCCAGCCTTGGCTTCGTGCCCATGGCGCTCGCGTCCGGCGCGGGCGCTGAGGTGCAACGACCGCTCGCCACCGTCGTGATTGGCGGGATTGTGACCTCGACTCTTCTCACCTTGATCGTGCTCCCCGTTCTCTACGAGTGGTTGGAGCGCGGCCGGCCGGTCCCTAGCGGCGAGGATTCAGGTTAGGATTCGTCAAAGAGGGAAGCCCTTCGTTCACGGGAGCCAATTTCTGGAGCAGACGAGGCGCGCCCTCACAACACCTTGACGACGATGGCCGTGAAATCGTCCGATTGCGGTTCGCCCGCGGCAAAGGCCCTGACTTCGGCAAAGAGTGAATTGACGATTTCGTTTGCCGGGAGATGCCGGTTTTTCACGAGGTGCCGAATGACGCGTTCGCGCTCGAAGAATTCTCCGGCCGGAGTCATGGTTTCTTCGACTCCGTCGGTGAAAATGATCAGCGTGTCACCTGGGAGAAGCTCTATCTCAGCCCCTGGTTCATAGGTTGTTTTGGGGTGCATGCCCAACGGCACGCCGGTGCGTTTGAGTTGTGCGCGCACGTCGCCGTTCGCTCCGATAAGGCACCCGGCAGGATGTCCGCCGTTGCCGTAAACGAGCCTTTTGGTTTTGAGGTCGATGCCGGCCAGCAGCAGGGTGATGAATTGCTCCGGGCTCAGATCCTCGGCAAGCATCATGTTGGCGCGGGTGAGGATCTCTCCGATGTTTTGCCGATTTCTCGCCAGGATGCGCAAATAGGCGCGCGTCTCCGCCATGAGGAGGGCGGGGCCGATGCCATGGCCGCTCACATCCGCGACGACGACGCCCAACCGGTCATCCATCATGGGAATGAAGTCGAAATAGTCACCGCCCGCGGCGGCGGCCGGCACGGACATTCCGGCAATGTCAAACCCGTCGAGCTCCGGCGCTGATTTTGGGAACAGGCGTTCTTGTATTTCCCTGGCGGCCCGGAATTGCTCGGCATTTTCCCGGAGAGTCCGCTCCACGTGCTTGCGCTGCGAAATATCGCGGACAAATCCGACGAACAAACTCTTGGATTCCAGCGCGGTTTTGCCGAGGCCGATTTCGACAGGGATTTCATGCCCATCTTTCCGCCTGGCGAGGGTTTCGACGGCGCGCCATTGAGCGGTCTGGTGCCCCGTGGCGAGGTAATTCTGGAACACGCGCCTGTGCTCCTCTTGGAGCGCCTCTGGCTGCAGGATTTGGATGGGCTGGCCGATCAATTCGTCCGATTCGTAGCCGAACACTTCCCACACCGCCGAGTTCACGAACTCGATGGTTCCATCCGTTCCGATGAGCAGCACGGCATCGGTGGCGGTTTCCCAGAGGAGACGATAGCGCAACTCGCTTTCCCGAAGAGCAGACTCCGCGTTGCGCCGAGCCTGACGGTCGGCGGCTTCGCGCATCTCCCTCTCGATGACGGGGCAGAGACGCGCCTGATTGCCTTTCATCACGTAGTCGTGGGCCCCGGCTTTCATGGCGGCCACTGCCGTCGCCTCCCCGATGCCTCCCGAAACGATGATGAACGGAATGTCGAGCCCGCTTTGCTGCACGATTTTCAGCGCGTCCAGGGCGGTGAAATTCGGCATGTTGTAATCGCTGATCACCACGTCCCACGGGGCGGCGTGAAGCGCCTTCTCCAAATCGGCAGGGGTTTCCACCCGTTGAGACATCGGAGCGTATCCGCCTTGCTTCAAAGTTGTGACGATGATTTTCGCGTCAAATTCCGAATCCTCGACAATCAGGAGTCTTAGGGATCTCTTGGGTTGCTCGGCAGACATTCCCGACTGTAGCGGGTTCGGGCCTTTTCTGGCTAGTGCTTGCTTTGCCTAAGCCGTGAAGATTCAGCTCCAGGCAGGGCTGCACGGCAGCGCAGCCCTGCCTTGTGTTGCATAGTCACTGCTAAGAGCCCCTTGAAATTTCCAGACCGGATCTACTCAGGAGCGCGAAAGCATCGTGGCGAGAGAGGCCAGAAGACAGGTCCCGCCCGTCCAAGAATCCAATCGTTGGGGATCTCGCCCCAATGACGTGAGTCCGAGGACAGGTCCGGGTTGTCTCCCACCAAAAACGAATGCCCAGGCGTGGAGAGAATTCCCTTGGCGATTCGTTTGACGTAGCACACACCTTTCGGCAGGGCGTCCAAGGCACGATTGGAGAACACCACGATTTCCCCCGTCTTTGGTTTCGAAAAATTGATCGAGAAACGATTTATGAGGAAGCGGTCGCCAGAGAACGATCCCGCCCGCAGAATGATTTCTCCGGCATCAAATTCGTCTCCGTCCTCCAGTCCCAAGACATCCAGCAAGCCGGGCGGAATATTCCACAGGGTGACGCGTCTTGATCCCAGTTCGATCCGTTGCCGTGTCAGGAATAGCATCACTGGGCTGGGGGCGGCATCCACCAGGCGCAAACGCGCCGACTCTGGTGAGACGAGCGACCAGTGGCGTTCCCCGTGCGCGAGGAATCTCAGGAGAGCTTGGAATCCAGCGGGGGCGGCCTTCTCCGGCGGCCAATCGGAGCGATCCTCAATCCGGTGGCCCCGGAGGGTCGGCGCCATGGAGTCCGTGGGGACTTGGACGGGCAGGAAGAAGAACGTGCGCAGGGAGAGGGCGACGATCGCGACGCAATGGACAACTTCGAGACTGCGCCGAACCGTTTGCATGGGGCGACGCTACTGGCTGCCCCATCCAAAGCGCTTGGTGATCGGCCAGAAAACAAGGCACGAGCGGCCGATCGTTTTTTCGCGCGGAAAGTCGCCCCAGTCGCGGGAGTCATAGCTGTTGAGCGTATTGTCACCCATCGTCAGGTAATGATTGGGCCGGACCTTGAACTCGGCGCTTTCGTCGGGGAACAGCTCGGCCAAACCCGGACGGCCGGCGCGGGCCGCCACCAATCCGTTCGCGTGCCCGGAATAATGATCGACGCGGGCGGCGGCGGTTTCCTCGTAAACATGCTCGAAACCCGGCGTTGCCGCATCCAGGCGGCGGCCATCGATCACCAAGTGGCGGTCGTTTCCGATGCGGACGGTCTCCCCCCCCAATCCCACGAGGCGCTTGATATAATGCGTGTCCTGGATCAATTTCGGGATCCCTTGGGACAGGAACACGATGGTTTCCCCGCGGCGCGGTTTTCGGAAGTTGTAAGTCATGCGGTCGATGAACAAATGGTCTCCGCTGACGACTTTTAATTTCAAGATTTCGTCGCCTTTGTGGAAGCGTTGGCCTTCCATCAGGCGGGCGCGGGCGAGCAAGTCTTCGGGAGGAGACCACACCGTGTGGGTCTTGCTTCCCACTTTGAGGCGCTGTTTTTTGAAGAACAGCAGGACGCGCTTTGGTTTATCATCCAAAACCTCGAGTGGTCCGTTATCCTCGGCCACGACGTGGTAGTAGGATTCGCCATTCCACAAGTAGCGCTTCCAGCTCACGGGGAAACTGGGGAACTTGAAATCCGGGCGGTTTCGGAAATCCTCATGGATAATTCCGAAGAACGTGGGTTGAGCGGATCCCGAGGGAATGGCCATGGGCTGGAGAAAAAAGGTTCGAAAAGCGATGGCGACCGCGCCCGCCACCAAGAACACTTCGATGTTTTCTCGAATGCCGGCGTGGGGGTAGGGCTTGAGCCAGGTGTTGGCCACCTCCTCGAGCCGGTTCATCAGGTGTTTGAGTTCGTCCTTGGGCGCTCCGGCGCGCGTCGCCGTCCTCAACTGGCTGATGGCCACGGAGAGTTCTTGGATTCCTTTGGGAGCCAGGAGGTCTCGCTGAGCGCTCAGGAGGCGGTTTGCCTGCCGATAAAACTCCGTGGCCTGGCGAACGGATTTGGAGAGGAACCAGCGAATGTAAAACATGCTCAAATGGGCTGAGTGGCAACTGGCTTCTCTGGTGTGCCGTTCACGAATTGGGTGGACATTTGCGGCTCTGAATTTTTGATGCAAGCGAGGTGGGAGCGACCCGCCTTCGCCAAGGCTCTGGCGGTCAGGCTTTTAGGACCTCGATGAAGGCTTCTTGGGGAATGTCCACCGACCCCACGGATTTCATGCGCTTCTTCCCTTCCTTTTGCTTTTCCAAGAGCGTGCGTTTGCGCGAGATGTCACCTCCGTAACACTTGGCGGTCACGTCCTTTCTGAGCGCGCTGATGTTTTCGCGGGCGACCACCTTGCCGCCGATGGCCGCTTGGATGGCCACCTGGTATTGCTGCCGGTGAATGACCTCCTTCAGTTTGGCGGCCAGGGCTCGTCCACGGGCTTCCGCTTTGGAACGATGGACGATGCACGAGAAGGCGTCGATGGGCTCGCCGTTCACCAGCATTTCCAGTTTCACCATCTCGGACTCGGCATACTCCGAATGCTCATAATCCATCGAGCCATAACCTCGCGTGATGCTCTTGATGCGGTCATGGAAATCGATGAGGATTTCATTCAGGGGGAGCTTGCATGTGAGCATGATCCGGCGGATGTCCAGGGTCTCCGTATGGTCGATCACACCGCGTTTCTCGGTGATCAGGGACATGATGTCGCCGATGTTTTCGTTTGGGCAAATCACGAAGGCTTGGACCATCGGCTCCATGATGCTCGCGATGAAATTGGGCTCCGGCATGTACGCCGGATTGTCGATTTCCTTCACCTGGCCATCCGTGAGTGTCACTTTGTAAATGACGCTGGGATAGGTGGCGATGATGTCCATTTTGTACTCGCGCCGCAGTCGTTCCTGCACAATTTCCAAATGCAGGAGGCCCAGGAAGCCGCAACGGAATCCGAATCCGAGCGCGACGGAACTTTCGGAGGAAAACACGAACGCCGAATCATTGAGTTGGAGTTTGGCCAGGTTGCTCTTCAAGCTTTCATAGTCGGACGTGTTGATCGGGTAGATGCCGCTGAAAACCATGGGGTGGATTTCCACGAACCCGGCAAGAGCAGGGGAAGGAAGTCGCGATTCGGTGAGGGTGTCGCCCATCTTGACGTCGTGCGGGCTTTTGATGTTGGCCGTGAAATAGCCGGTTTCACCGACCGTCAGGCGATCTCGGATGTAGGGCTTTGGATTGAAGCTGCCCACTTCCTTGATTTCGACCGTTTTGCCAGAGTGCAGCAGCTTGCCCATCATGCCGGCGCGAAGTTCTCCATTGAAAACCCGGACATGAGAGACGACGCCTTTGTAGGTGTCGAAGTAGGAATCGAACGTCAGGGCCTGGAGTGATCGTTCTCCCGTTGGTTTTGGAGGGGGGATTCGATGCACGATCGCCTCGAGAATATCGATGATGCCGATGCCTTCCTTGGCACTGGCCTCGATCGCGGTTTCCGCCGGGATGGCGAGGATGTCTTCAAGCTGAGTTTTGGCCAAGGGCACATTGGCGTGCGGGAGATCGATCTTGTTGATGACGGGGATGATCGTGAGGTTCTGTTTCAGCGCCAGGTGGACGTTGGCGACGGTTTGGGCCTCGACCCCTTGGGCGGCATCGATGATGAGCACGGCGCCTTCACAGGCGGTGAGACTGCGCGAGACCTCGTATGAAAAATCGACGTGTCCGGGAGTGTCGATGAGGTTCAGTTCGTAAATCTCACCGTTTCTCGCCGTGTAAAGCATGGTGACGGGGTGCGCTTTGATCGTGATGCCGCGCTCGCGCTCCAAATCCATC
>SYMW01000106.1 GCA_005805305.1 Verrucomicrobiales bacterium | reverse complement strand
TTCTCAAGGTATTTCGCGCACGAGCCGTCGTCGGGGAAGACGCGCTGGAACTCGGGAAGAGTCGTCGGGAAGCCGCGGGGGTCCATGCCTGCAATCTAGCATTGCTCAGGCTGTTTGGCAATGAACCGGATAGGCATGCAACGAACCGTCCGTGCAGCCCGCCGCAATCCGCTCTCCGTCCTGGACGAAGCGTACGGACTCCGGGCGGGAATGGAGTGGAATGGTTGGGTTCGCGGTCAACGGACGAAATGTGTTCCCGTCCCACAAATGGATTTTCCATGAGATCCCAGCACCGACGAGCACTTCTCCGTCAGGACTGAAATCCAAGCTTTGGATGCCATTGTCCGATCTCATCGGGGGAGCCATTTCGTCGCCGGTGCTCGTGTTCCACACCTTGCAAGTTCTGTCATAACTCGATGTCACCAGGATTGGTTTGTGGGGGTGGAAAACCGCCGCATACACCCAACTGTCATGTTTCAAAGCGGGCGTCTGGCGCCGGGTCTCGGACTCCGCCAGATCCCACAGCTTGGCGGTGGAGTCCTTCGAAGCACTGGACAGCAGTGATTGATCAGGGCTGATCTCGACCCAAAGCACCGCGTCCGAGTGCGAGCGGATCCGCCGCTCAATGTTCCCGGTCGCCAGGTTTCGGATCAGGATTTGTCCATCCTCTTGGCCCGTCACCAGGAGTGTGGCCTCCGCATTGAAACACGCCGACGTTGGTTTCGACTCCGGCTCGTAGCGGGCGAGGAGTGTTTGATTCCTTAGATCCCGAACGTGAATCGACCACGTCGACGGAGCCTGTTCATGGATAGTTGCAACCACACGGCCGTCCTTCGAGAAATAGGCATGTCTCAAGGACGGGTCCGTCTTGTTCCAGAGGGGCTGCAGGGGGCCGGACTCGGTGCGTTTGTAGACATTGTCCTTGGTGTTCGCGAAAAAAAGCGTGCCATCCCCACCGTCGCTCAATCCAAAAATCTCGCTTTCGTGGCGCCTCTCAAGGCCGCTGAGGACGGGCGAGGACGCCAACGTGGCGGCGAAGCGAATTCGATGGACGGTTTCGTTCTCCGAAGAATGAGAATCCAACTGCCAAGCCTCGGTGAGCACCGGCAACGCCGAAAGGAACTCGCCATTATTGACATGGCTGGTGGCCCGCGCGATTCGATCCCCAATTTTCTGCCGATTGATCTCGATTTCGTGCTGTCTCTTGGAGTTGATCTGCCAGGATACGCCAAACAGGCCAACGGCCGCCACGGCAATGACA
Source organism: Verrucomicrobiales bacterium (assembly GCA_005805305.1). GTDB lineage: Bacteria > Verrucomicrobiota > Verrucomicrobiia > Limisphaerales > F1-80-MAGS106 > F1-80-MAGS106. The sequence goes on along the minus strand of SYMW01000106.1, from coordinate 7,816 downwards.
AGACTCGTGCGCTTGAAGCGCGCGAGCCGGGAATCCATAAGATGTTGTTGCCGCAAAGAATGTCCCGTGGCGATCAACTCGAGATCCTGAGCCAATTCCGCCGCGGAGGCATATCGTTGCAATGGGTCGACCTGGCAGGCCTTGAGCAGCACCTCATTCAATTCAAGGAACAGCGGCGTGATGGGTTGTCCATCGGTTGGAAATACGGGGAACGACTTCCTGTCCTGGCCGGTCGCCAGTTCGTACAACACTCGGCCAAGGCTAAAGATATCGGATCTCGGGGAGACGGCGCCCTCGGGCGGAAGGTATCCACTTGTGCCCACGAACGAAAGATCCCGGCCGATCTCAGCAACCAGGCCGATATCGGCCAATTTTGTCGCGCTCCCAACGAAAATGATGTTCGATGGCTTTATGTCCCGGTGGATCAGCCCGCGGCCATGCAGAAAATCGAGCGAGCGCGCCAGTTGAACGCCCAGCTTGATGGCTTCCTCCACAGGCACCTGACCTCCGTTGCCTTGGGCATCGGCGAGAGTGCGAGGCACGTAAGTCGCCGGATCGATCTGAGTTCCAAGCTTCGCATCGTCCGCGAGCTCCATGACACAAAAAAAGTAATCCCCCTCATCGCTCATCCCAACGTGGAGGATGTTGAGAAACCCGGGATGAAGCCTCGAGATCGGCTCGAAATTCTTGATCCCTTCGAATTCGCGCTCGAAGGGTCTGGATGTGCTGAAAAGCCCTTTATAAACCACTTTAACCGCGCGAAAGCGGCCTACCTGCGATCGGGCAAGCCAAACCTCGCCATAACTTCCTCTCCCAATCTGTTTGAGGAGTTCGTGGTTGGGGACGGAAACGCCGAGTTGGATGGCCAAGGATTTGTAAGGCAACCCGGGATGTGATTCGGTGGAACTCATGTGAACAACATCCGGTTCCAATTCCTTGGCCCCTGCGATGGGCCGAGGAGCAACGCCATTTTAGCCTCCGCTCGAGGGCCCCGCCAAGCCCATTCGCAGAAGAGGAGTCCTCCTCGGCCGAGACCCCCAATAAAAGCCCGGCCCCGTTCCATTCGGAAGGCTGACCTTGGCTGTTTCATAATACGTTCCAAGCCACATCCTGAGGGCCGTCTCACTGGGTTTGAACACTGCATTTACCCTGGAATCGCTGTTAATTCCATCCAAAAGGTGGATTTCCCCGCAAAGATTCTCGATCCGGCCCATCAGTCCTGGCGCCAAAAACCGGGGCCATTCCAAGCCGTCAAGATTGATTTTGGCCCATTTCCAGTGCTTCCGGCGCGACAGGATAGCACCTAGCGGCAACTCTCTCGGAATGAGCCCCGACTCAGCGTTGCCCGCGCCTGGGGGGCTCGAGCTTCCTGAAGCTGGATCCACCCAGCCTCTTGAACGGACGGTTCCCGCGTCCCCCAGGTCTCCCGGATTCCTTTCACAGATCTTTCCCCAGCGGAGGTGGACACGGTTTCCAAATCGAGCGAGGTTCCTCCTCGCAAGGGCGTAGTATTCGGGATCTGCTTCCCAAGCCACCACGTCCCGGCATCCGCGCGAAAGACAGGCATAAGCAAAAGCTCCTATGTGGGCGCTCAAATCCAAAATAGCGTCCCGGGAGTCGAATCTTTCCGGGAGCTCGAACAGATTCCGCTCCGTGACGAGTGAGAACGCAGATGAATCATTAGAATTGGGACGGAGGAGGAACTCATGGTTGACGGCTTCGGCATGGCGGATGAACCCGTCCCAACGCGATTCGAGCTCCTCAAGAAATCGTCTGCATCGCGATTCCAGCCTGAATCCTCGCACTTTCCTATTGGGGCCAAACAACCGCCACTTCAATAAATTCCTATGCTGGAACAGTCGGTTCCCGTCGAGATCATGCTGGCACATGGTGCCTCGAAGCCTGTGAATCGGGGTTGGAATGAGAGTGAACTTTTTTTGAACCCTCCGAAAAGCCAAGTGGAAAGTCTCCTTGTCGCCGTGCACATGCCTGTAGAAGAAGTCGGAGTGGTTGTTGTACCACAAGGCGAGTTGGAGCGCCTCCCAGCACCGTTTCTTGTCGACCAGGATTTGCCCGCTCTCGAACTCGCGCTCCGACCGGGGCGTGAGACCGCAAAACTTCCAAATCGGCCGCGTCGCGTCCAACACCCTGTGATCTGGCCAAAAAATCGCCCCGTCCCGCCTGAATTCAGACGTGTCAAAAAGGAACTCGGGATCGCGCAGCGGCACGTTGTCGGCGTCCAGCAGAAGCACTTCCTCAAACGAGCAGTATAGGATGGCCGCTGCCTTGAGTTCCCAGCCTCCCAGGGGATTTAATTTCCGTTGAACCGCGATGCGTTCGCCATCCACGCACTCGACTCCAATCTCCCGCGCCAAGCCGATCATGGTTTCATCCATCTCCTCCGGGCCGAGATGCCAAAACTGAATCGGCAATTTGCAGCCGTGCCACCGAAGCATTCGGGCGCATAAATAGGCATTCGTGAAATAGAGCGCCCCGCCGGCGCCAATCACGATGCCACGCCCCGAATGCCACGCGGGATATGCCGGCATCCTCTGCAAGAACGCCGCCGCCGCCGCCGGAGCATTCAAAACTGTCACGCTGTTCTGGTCGAATGGATTGAGCCGCGTGGCACGCACAGCCCTGCAAGCCGCCCCTCTATGTGGCGCGGACATTTCGCGGCATCGGCCACCGGCGAAGTAATTTTCAATGCGATCAATCACAGTCGAAGGCTGGATGAGATGCATGCAGCGCGGCTGTCCTTGCACGACATCAACGCAGAGGTTTTTTTGAAGATCTCGTTTGTCGCCGTCCCCAAGGGGTTGAGTCCGTTCCTTCCAACATCCCCCCAAGGCGCAGCACGCCAGCGAACCCACGTTCTGGATGAATTGGTGCCCCGGATACGCTTCCCAATGCGCGGGCTCGCGCCCCCCCGCGATCACAACGCACGGACGCAAACCTCCGTCCCGCGCCGGCGTGGCCGCCGCAAGGTGCATCAACGATGTCACAGGGCAGAGAACTCCCTGTGAATGGTAAATCAGCCGGATGAGCTGACGGACGGAAGTTTTGCCACGAAGATCAATGACCCCACGCAGACGGGGATGATGGTTAGTGGTCTCCCCCACTTGGACGAATTGAATTCTCCCTCGAAAATGATCTACGACGCTTTGGTAGCGCGCGGTCTCCCACCACTTGATGGTTATATCAAACTTCCCGCCGGTGACGACGATCCAAAAAGGAATGTCCCGCCCGGTCAATTCGCGAACTTGTGACATCCATGACTTCTCGAGGTTGGAGAGGTGGAGTTCGCCCTTGAACTCGGTGGGATAGAGCGGCACTCCAAGCTTCTTGCTAAGAAGCTGAGGGAGGGCTTGGAGGTAATGCCATGGCCCGCTGTTTGAATCGCGGATCAGCGAAGGGAAGCAATCGACGCATACTGTCCCCAACGGAGAGCCGAAAGTGGTGACCCGGGGGTTATGCTCCCAGAGTTCCGGAAACTTCGTTCTAACCTCTGTCAGGAAACGGCCTGGGTGCAAGCGGTGAATATCCCGCACCACCGCCGTGAGCATGACCGCGTCGCCCAGCGAAAATCCACTCTTAAGGATCAAGCGGGTCGCCGGGCCGGGCCGCATTCTTGAAAGAAAGATTCGTGGCTATTTTCCGGGAGTGGGAGTTTGCCCGAAAGATCGGGTAACCTTCTTGGAGGCCTTGCCTTTCGGGCTTGATTTTGGGGCGGTCTTTGCCGTTTTGGCCGGGCTCTTGGAAGGCTTCGCGGCCGCTTTCACCGGTGCTTTAGCCGGTGCTTTCACGGCCGGTTTGGATTTGGTTTTCGCCGGGCTTTTAGCGGCCGCTGCTTTGCTAACGACTTTTTTCTTTGCTGCCATAGTGTGTCAGGTTTGATTTGAAGGATCCCTCGAACACCGACTGGTTAAAAGCTCGAGCGCTGCCTGGCGCGAGATCTAGGCGCGCGGATCAGGCAAGCGCACGAGTCCTGTGATCATTTGGTTTTTGATCGCAACCATTCCACGCATTCTGAGTTCAGTCCTCACTCGACCCCCTCCAAGAATGTTCGGCATGGGCGCTTCAACCTGCTATTGTGTCCAAAGGGCAATAGATCAAAGTATCAACCGGGATTGCATTTTAAAAGCTTTCTTTTTGAAACTGCGTTAATTCGCTTTCAAACCGGCCTCTTAAGGCTCTCAATTCAAGCTTCACCTTGAGCGCCACGCGATGCCTCGCCACGTAAACGCGCGCCACGCTGATACGAAGGAGTTTTGAAATTTCGGTGGAGCGCATGCCGTGAGTCGTGGCCAGATCGAAAATCTGGTAGTTCCGAGGATCCACCTTCTCCCGAGTTTTCTCCATGGCGGCGTCGAGCAGGTTCCGACCCCATTCCGTCTCCCAAATCTCCTGGATCGGATCGGGAGAGGCCATCCGATCGATCTCCTGCTGAGCCTCCGGAGAGCAGTCATAGGGCTTGCGCTTGCGCAATTGATCGACCACCCGCCACCCGACAAGGTTCTTTAAAAACTTCTTAAAGCTGCCTGTCTTCCCATTGTACTTGAACTCCGGCAGTTTTCTGGCCAAGTCCATAAACACTTCTTGAACAATTTCCTGGGATTCCTCGGCCGACATGCCGGACTTTCGAGCGATGTTGCGAATCAGCCTGTGGTACAGGCCGTAGAACTCCTCCCAACTGCGGTGGTCTCCAACGTCCTTGAGCCGGCTCAACAAGGTTGCCCGGGTTCCCATGAACTCCTCGTTCAGGCTCTCTCCGACGACGCTCATCCTTTGGAAATTGGTTCTTGCTCCGACCAAGAACAATTCATTCTGGCAGTGTTGAAGAAAAAAAATCCACCCCGATTTTTATCCGCCTGAGGCACTCCGCATTTGACCGCTCCCCGAGCATGGCCTAGAGTCCCCGCCCTTGTTTATGCACGTACTAGTCTGCGATCCCATTTCACCGAAGGGCATTGCGCTGTTGCAACGGCGGCCTGAGTTAAAGGTCACGGTGCTGGACCGCAAACATTCCGAGCAAGAACTCCTCGGCTTGGTTCCAGATGTGGACGGCATCGTGGTGCGATCCGAAACGAAGATCACCCGAAAAGTGCTGGAAAACGCCCCCCTCCTAAAGGTGGTGGGGCGCGCGGGAGTGGGCGTGGATAACGTCGACACCGAGACCGCCACGCAACGAGGCGTGGTCGTGATGAACACACCGAGTGGAAACACGATTTCGACGGCTGAATTGACCTTTTCAATGCTCATGGCCTTGGCCCGGAAAATCCCCCAGGCGCACATGTCCATGAAGAGCGGGGAATGGAACCGGAAATCGTTCCAAGGGGTCGAGCTCTGCAACAAAACACTTGGGATTCTTGGCATGGGGCGCATTGGCAGCGAGGTCGCGAAGCGCGCGGTGGCATTCGGCATGCGCGTCCTGGCCTACGATCCCTATCTGACCAGAGCGCGAGCCCAGGCCATGCAAGTGGAGCTCGCAGAAAATTTGGGGGAAATCTACGCCGCTTGCGATTTCATCACCGTTCACATGCCGCTCACGGATGAAACCAAGGGCATGTTGGACTCGGAGGCGTTTGGAAAAATGAAGAAGGGGGTGCGGATTCTCAATTGCGCCCGTGGTGGCATCGTGAAGGAATCCGACCTGCTCGAGGCGCTGCAATCCGGCCACGTGGCTGGCGCCGCCCTGGATGTTTACGAAGTGGAACCGCTCCCAGGGGACAGTCCCCTGCGCGGATTGCCGCAGTTGATCATGACGCCCCATCTCGGGGCGAGCACGGAAGAAGCTCAAGAGAACGTCGGCATCGAAGTGGCGGAGGCCATCATTGAGTACTTGCTGCAAGGCGCCGTGCGCAACGCGGTGAACCTGCCAAACTTGGATGCCAAGACCTACGCCATCGTCAAACCCTATCTCAATTTAGGCGAAAAACTGGGCCGGCTGCTCGCCCAATTGGCGGGGAAGAGGAACGATCGCATCGTGATCACGTATGGCGGCAAAGCAACCGAGCTCACAACAGACCCGATCACCCGGGCCGTCCTGCGAGGCTTCGTGGCTCCCATGGCCGGCCAGGAAGTGAATCAAGTGAACGTCCGCGCCTTCGCCGCCAACCTGGGGCTGATGGTCGAGGAGGTCAAGTCGACCGAAGTGATTGACTACAACGAATGGCTCCATGTCTCCGTGCATTCAGGGAGCGAAAAAGTGTCAGCCGGCGGCACCTTTTTCGGTTCCCACAACAATCCCAGGATCGTGCGCTTGAACAGCCAAAGCGTCGAGATCGTGCCTTCCGGGAACATCTTCCTCATGAACAACAAGGATCGCCCCGGCATCGTGGGCTACATCGGCTCACTTTTCGGCCGCCATAACGTGAACATCGCCAGCATGAGCTTGAACCGTGACGAGGCGGGCGGCAGCGCCCTCACCGTGCTCAACCTCGACAGCGTCCCCTCCGCCTCTACTCTGGACGAAATCCGAAGGGATCCGGATATTAGCAATGTCCGAGTGCTGTCCCTATGATTCTCGAAATTCTCCGTTTCACGCTCCGTCAGGCGCTTCGACCGGGTCCGATGCACCGTCGGAGACCCTGGACCGTGCTCGCGCTCTGCCTGTTCGTCCCGGCGTTGGGGCCGATGCGGCCCGCTCAAGCCCAGAGCACCGCTCAAAAGTCCCTGGCGCCGAAATCGGAGGCCGATCTTTTCGGCGACGAATTGCTGGCGGAAGGCAGAGGGGTGAGCGTCCGGCGCAGCCAACTGGAGGAGGCCTTTGCGATGTTCAAGGCGAACCTCGCCACAAGGGGGCAGCGTCTTTCCGATGACAAGCGGGAAGTGGCCCAGACGCAGTTGCTGGACAAGCTCGTCGTCACCCAAATCCTGATGTCGCAGGCAACCGACGAGGACCGGGAGAAAGCCAAGATTTCCGGCGCCAAGTTCATTGAACAAACCCGCAAGCAAGCTCCGTCGGAAGAGGCCTTCAAACGGCAATTGCTCGCCGTTGGCATGACCCAGGCCCAGTTCGAGGCTCAAATCTCCGAGCGCGCCATTTGCGAGCAAGTCCTCGATCGCGCGCTCAAGAGCAAAACTTCGGTCACCGACGCCCAAGCCAAGAAGTTTTACGATGACAATCCCAAACGCTTTCTGCAGCCGGAGGCCATGCGCGTCCGGCATCTCCTGATCAGCACTCGGGACCTCACCGGCCGCGAATTGCCAGAACCCCTCCGCGCCGCGAAACAAGAAGCCGCCGCGAAGCTTTTCGAACGCGCCAAGAAAGGAGAGAACTTTGAAACTCTAGTCAGGGAAGCCTCCGATGACCGCAGTTCACGCGAACGAGGGGGGGAGCAAACGTTCACACGGGGGCAGATGCCTCCGGAGTTCGAAGTGGCCGCGTTCGCCCTCGCCCCAAACCAGCTCAGCGGCCTCGTGACCACCTTCCACGGCTTCCATATCATCAAAGCTTTGGAGCGCATTCCCGAGAAAAAAATCCCCTATTCCCAAGCCGAGATCGACATCAAGGAGAAACTGGCGTTCGACGAGGTTCAATCCCTGCTGCCCGAGTTTTTCGAGAAGCTCAAGAAAGACTACCAGGTGACGATCAAGAAGCCGTGACTCTGCCATACTCGGTCGGGCTGCGCGGCAGCGCGGCCCTTGCTCTAGCAGACTAGTCACGGCTAAGGGTTGGTGCATCCGCGAGTTGTCGGTGATCGGGTCGGGTGCCGGGGATTGCGCCCCGGCACCCTCCCACACCACCGTACGTGCGGTTTTCCGCATACGGCGGTTGAACGATGCAGCCCTGTTTACATGGTGGCTGCTAGGT
>SYMW01000105.1 GCA_005805305.1 Verrucomicrobiales bacterium | reverse complement strand
TCCGGTGCCAAACGTTGTTCCTCACCCTCCCGCGCCCTCGCGTTCGACTCAATGTCCCAAGCCACCTCTTCTCGGAAATTTAAGGGATTTGGACTTGCTCGCCTTTTTCCCCTCCAGGGGTCGGTTTACTGAGGTCTGAGCATGCTCGCCAGAATCGCGATGATGGCAATGACGACCAAGCAATTCGATAAGGGTGAAAGCGACGGCGGAGCGGTGCCTCGTCATTTGGGGTGGGGAAATCCGATGGGAGGAAAAAATAGATGACATTGTGGCACTTTAGCTCGCCGTGGCCTTTTGTCATCAGCTACTTGCTGCCGTTTTAAGAATTATCTGAGGCTTGGCATTTTTGCTCTTTTCTCTGCGGGCAAATGACTTTCTCATGGGGTCATGATTGTGCGTTACTCAAGGCCGGACATGCGGGAGATTTGGAGTGAGAAGCGGAAGCTCGAAATATGGCTTCGTATCGAACTCCTGGCCAGCGAGGCGTTGGTGGATGAAGGGGTCGTGCCCCGGGCCGATTTCGACATAATGAAATCAAAGGCGGCCTTCGACGTGGATCGATGCAAGGAGTTGGAAAAGACTTTGAATCACGATGTCATTGCCTTCACCACTTGCGTATCGGAGCACATCAACGACCCCGCGAGCCGCTGGCTTCATTACGGACTGACCAGCAGCGACGTTGTGGACACGGCTTTCGCCGTGCAGTTGGCGGCTTCGGCGGACATTTTGATCGCGGATGTGAAGGCGTTGTTGGAAGTGGTCGCGCGTAAGGCGAAGGCCCACAAGCACACGCCTATGATCGGTCGCAGCCACGGAATTCACGCCGAGCCCACGACATTTGGATTGAAGATGGCCTTGATGCATGACGAGTTCGCCCGGGCCTTGAGGCGGTTGGAAGCGGCGAAGTTGGCGGTTGCGGTTGGGAAACTTTCGGGAGCGGTTGGCACAAGCGCTCATCTGTCACCGAGGGTGGAGGAGGCGGTGTGCCGCCGGCTCGGATTAAATCCGGCGCCGATCGCGACACAAGTTGTTCAACGGGATCTGCACGCGGAATTCATGGCGATGGTGGCGTTGGTCGGCGCGAGCATAGAGCGATGGGCGACGGAATTCCGGCACTTGCAACGCACCGAAGTCTTGGAAGCGGAGGAATTCTTTGCGAAAGGGCAGAAGGGATCGAGCGCGATGCCACACAAACGCAATCCGATCACGGGGGAACGGCTGACGGGTTTGGCGAGAGTATTGCGAGGAAACGCGCTGGCGGCGCTGGAGAACGTGGCTTTGTGGCATGAGAGGGACATCAGCCATAGTTCCGTGGAGCGAATCATCTTTCCCGACAGTTGCACGCTTCTGGACTACATGCTGGTGCTCTTGGCCAAGCTGACGGATGGGCTGATTGTGTATCCCGAGAACATGACACGCAACATGGGGATTGCATTAGGGATGTGGCATTCTCAAACAGTGTTGCTGGCGCTGATCCGGAAGGGGTTGTCGCGAGAGGAGGCCTACGAACTGGTGCAACGGAACGCGATGAAGACCTGGCAAGCCAAACACGCGGGGGCTCCGGGAGCCGATTTCAGAGATCAACTCATTGCTGACCCTGAAGTGGCGCGGTTTTTTGCGGATGGCGAACTCGCTTCCCTTTGTTCCCTTGAATTCCACTTGAAGCACGTGGACGAGCGTTTCCAGAAGCTTGGTTTGGATTGAGATCCAAGAACAGCGCGGTTCAATGGGAATGCCTTGGAGCCGGTGTTTTGTTTAATAGAATCCGTTGGTCATGGCCCGAGCGGTTTTCTGGGCTTCCAGTCACTAGTGTGCCTCGGGTGCTTTCACCCTTAAAACGGCAGTTGCCCCAGTTGAATCTTAGCAAGATCCTGGCGATAAAGTTTTTCCGAATCACTCACCAGATCCACAAGGGAACTGCCTCCCTCTTCGTCAAGCCATTCTTATCCAGGTTTTTGCAAATCTCCAAGATGTTCAACTGCCGTTTTATGGTTCACCAGTCGAAAGCTTATGGTCGCTGAAGTTCGAATCGGCCGTGGTCATGACGGCTCTTGTAAGTGGAAAAGAAATTGGATGGAGTGCTGGAACCTTCGTAGGAATAAACACCGCCCGCGAAATAGCCGAGGTTGGCTGTGCCCTTAAAGTTTTGGACGCCGTTGGTTGCTGTCACCTCGAGAATGGCCGCATGGCGGAATCGGAGGAACCCCAGGTAATGGGCTTTGAAATCCGCGCGATATCGAGTTCCAGATACAGGTTCGATGACGCACCGGAGCCTGCCGTTGTGGCCGTTGACATCACTGATCCACCGGCCGTCCCAGGCTCCTTCAAATCCTTGGGGAGGCAGCTTTTTGGCCTCGCTCCATTTCTGGTGATAGGTTGAGCAACCCAACTGAGAGGTGAAGAGGAGAATGAGGATAAAGAATTGAAATCCCCATCGAAGAGGCGTGGCAGTGAGCCGTTGGTGGAACCCTACCGGACGAGAGCTCCCAGGAAGAGCGGCGGCGCTTTTTATCGATGGATGCATCACGATGGAACCTAAAGATTCAATTCCTCGGGTTCAACAGTGAAGTTTTTGCCACGCCGAGTGGCTGGTTGGAATGGCGCCGCGTGGCCTGAGATTTTGAGTGGGAATCGATTATCCTTAAACCTTAAAACGGCAGTTGCCCAAGGCGAATGGTTCTTCACTGTTTTCAGTGGGTATCGCCAGAGAATTCAAAACCAGGACCAAACGCGCGGTATGGAGGTCGAGACTCTGTCGAGCCGGGCTTGGTTTTCACCACGCTATTACTCGTCTCAGAGCATTCCGTTCCGAGGAAACTTCGAGGTTCGAGAGGACTTTCCCGATCGAAGGTCACTGGATTGGCGTTTTCCTCGGCATATTCCCGTATTCACCTAAAAAACAGGGAGGAACACCTCCTTCTTCGTCAAACCTTCTCATCCGTGCTTTTGCAAACCTGCACGAGGATCACTTGCCGTTTTAAGGCTGATTTTCGGAAAACCTCTCGTGAACCGGGACCAGTAACTACGGATGCGCTTGCAGCCAGTCCGGGCCGATGCCCATTTCGACCACGATAGGGACGCCGATGGGAAGGGCTTCCCGCATTTGGCGTTCGACGAGTTCCCGCACGATGGTTGTTTCCGGCTCGAAAAGTTCGAACAACAATTCGTCGTGCACCTGGAGGAGCATGCGCGTCTTGAGCCCGCGAGTTCGCAGTTCGGAGTCGATCCTCGCCATTGCGATTTTGATCATGTCTGCGGCGGTTCCTTGAACTGGGGTGTTGATTGCGTTGCGTTCGGCGCTCCCGCGCACGACTGCGTTGGCAGAGTTGATGTCCCGCAGGCAGCGGCGTCTTCCCGTCAGTGTTTCCACGTAACCCCTTTGGCGGGCAAGGGCGATAGTATTGTCCATGTAGTTCTTGATCCCGGGATAGAGCGCGAAATAGTTTTCGATGATGTCGGCGGATTGCCTGCGGGCGATGCCTAGCCTCTGAGACAGCCCGAAGGCGGAGATGCCATAAATGATGCCGAAGTTCACCATTTTCGCAGTTCGCCTCATTTCCGGCGTGACCATCGGTTCCATGACATCGTGGACGGCTGCTGCCGTGGCGGTGTGGATGTCTTTTCCTTTCTCGAACGCGCTGATGAGCCCTGGGTCTTGGCTCAGCCCGGCGATGATGCGCAACTCGATCTGAGAATAATCCGCAGAAAGCAATTTGAATGGACCGTCCCGTGGGACGAAGGCTTTGCGGATTTCCTGGCCGAGGTCCGAGCGCACAGGAATATTTTGAAGATTCGGGTTTTGCGACTGAAGGCGACCGGTCGCGGTAACGGCTTGATTATAGGTGGTGTGGATTCGGCCAGTCCGGGAAAAAACCGCCTGCGGGAGGGCATCGGCATAGGTGGATTTCAATTTGGACGCCGCGCGAAACTTGACAAGGGCCTGGGCTATCTCGTGGTTTGCGGCGAGTTCCTCCAGGGTGGCTTCGTCGGTCGCGTATTGTCCGGTTCTGGTCTTTTTGGGCTTTTCCTTTAGCTTTAGTTTATCGAACAGGATTTCGCCCAACTGTTTAGGTGAGTTGAGATTGAACTCTTCGCCGGCCAGTTCGCGGACGCGCGCTTCTAAATTCGCGATGCTCGAACCTAGTTGAATCGAGAACTCAGCCAAGGCATCTGTGTTGATCCGAATCCCAGCATGCTCCATTTCGACCAACACCGGCAGCAGCGGCATTTCGATTTCAAAGAAAACCTTTGTTTGTCCTTTATCAGCGAGCCGGGCCTCGAATAGGTCACGGAATTGCCACGTCACGTCCGCGTCTTCGGCCGCGTATTCGGCCACCCGTGCCGGTTCGACGTCAGCCATTGTTTTGTCCTTTCCATCGCCGATCAGGTCGGTGATGGGGATTGGCTTGTAGTTGAGAACCATTTCGGAAACGTCGTCCATTCCGTGCCGCAGCTCGGGATCGATCAACGTGTGGGCGATCATGGTGTCAAACATCGGACCTTGAACACGGATGCCGTTCCATCGGAGCACACTGACATCGTACTTGAGGTTGTGGCCGACCTTCTCGACATCGGGGTTCTCCAAGAAGGGCTGCAACTGTTGGAGCGTGCTCGCGAGTTCCGCGGGACCAGCGGGCAAGGGAAGGTAGGTGCCTGTGTGGGCGGACCATGAGAATGCGACGCCGATGGGGCGGCAGGTCTTGGGGTCCAGCCCCGTTGTTTCGAGATCGAAACAGAAGGCTTTCAGAGGCTTGAGCGAGTCGAGGAGAGTTTGGCGCTTTTCCGGAGTGTCGGCATGCACGTAGGCGTGCTCGGTGTCGCCGATGGTTCGTTTCGAGTCCGGGTTGGTGACTCCTTTGGTGGGATCAGCGTCCTGCGCCTCCGAATTTAGAACTGTGGGCGGGGCGGAGGCGGGGTCGACAAGCAAAGGATTTGGAGTGTCATAAAGCGCGAACACGCGCTTGGCGAGGCTTCGAAATTCAAACTCCTCAAACAGCTCCCGAAGCGCTGGGAGGTTTGGCGGATGAACCAACATCTCGCCCATCGTTGGAGAAATGGGGGCGTCGCATCGAATGGTAGCCAGCTTCTTGGATAACAAAACCATCTCTCGGTCAGCCTCCAGTGTCTCTCGAAGTTTG
>SYMW01000104.1 GCA_005805305.1 Verrucomicrobiales bacterium | reverse complement strand
TGGAAACCTTCTGGCGCAACGGCCGGTGGTGCGACCTCTACCCTCACGCAAAACCTCCAGTTCACTCCAACAACTAACCAACAACTAAGCTCTCTACATCGGCCCTGGCTCTATCGTCGCAAAAATCTGAGATGCGCACAGACTGCCCTGTCCGTCCGCGCCGAGCTTGACCGTCTTCTATTCGGGCATAGAGTCGCCATTCATCATGCCAATATCAAAACTACTTCCACGTGGGTCCGAAGAATCCGAAAGGCGCCCGATTGCGGCATCCACCACGAAATGGCTGATCGCAATCCTTGTCCTTTTGTCTTCGGCCGCCAACGCCGCCGTGAATCCGGCAAAGGACTGGCCGGCGTGGCGCGGGCCCACCCGCGATGGGCTTGCGGCGACGGGCCAGAACCCGCCCACTCGCTGGAGTGAAACCAAAGGGGTGCTTTGGAAAGCAGCCATTCCAGGGCGGGGACATGGCTCTCCAACCATCGTTGGGGATCGGGTCTACCTCGCCACGGCAGATTCTTCGAAGCAGACCCAATCCGTGCTGTGCCTGGATCGGCGTGACGGCAAGGAACTTTGGCAAACCGTCGTTCATCAAGGAGGCCTGGACACGGCGGGCCATCGCAACACGACGCAGGCTTCATCGACCGTGGCTTGCGACGGGGACCGGTTGTATATTAACTTTTTGAACGGGAAAGCCGTGCACACCACGGCCCTGGATCTTCAAGGCAAAACACTCTGGCAGCGAAAAGTCTCCGACTTCGTCACGCACCAAGGATTTGGATCGTCGCCGGTGCTTCATGGCCCATTGGTGCTGGTTTCGGCGGATCACAAGGGTGGCGGCACGATCGCCGCCTTGGATCGTCTCACGGGTCAAATGGCGTGGCGCCAGCCGAGACCCAAAATCGCGAATTACACCACGCCCGCCATCCTTCGGATCAAGGGCCGTGATCAAATGCTCCTATCCGGCTGCAACCTCATCTCGAGCTTCGATCCGCTCACGGGCAAAATCTTATGGGAAGTGGGTGGTTCAACAGAGGAGTGCGTTGTGACGATGGTGAGCGACGGAGAGCGTGTGTTCGCCAGCGGCGGATATCCGCGGAATCACACGGTCGCCCTGTTGGCTGATGGCTCAGGCAAAGTCGCCTGGCAGAACACTGCTCGTGTTTATGTGCCTTCCATGATCGTCAAGGACGGCCATTTGTTTGCCGTGCTGGACGCGGGCATGGCGGTCTGCTGGAAATCCGACACTGGCGAAGAGCTCTGGAAAGAACGGCTCGGAGGTGACTTCTATGCCTCGCCAGTAATGGTTGGCGATCGGATTTACGCGTCGAATCAATCCGGAAAAACATTTGTGTTCGACGCCACGCCAAAACAATTCAAGCTGGTCGCGGAGAATCAATTGGGCGACGAAGCGTTTGCGTCGCCCGTGGTCTGCGGGAGCCGGATCTACCTGAGGATCGCGAAGAACGGCGATGCCAGGGAGGAATATCTCTACTGCATCGGGAACGGCGGGAATTAGCTTCCTGTAAGCCAGCTCTCCCCGCCATCATGACGAAATACGAAGACTTGAAAGGGAAGGTGGTGCTGGTCACCGGCGGAGCTTCCGGGATCGGCGCCAGCATGGTGCGCGCGTTTCAGGCACAGCACGCGAGCGTCTTTTTTTGTGATATCGACGCGAAGGCTGGAGTACAGCTCGAAGCGGAGTTTGAAAGTGGGGCGGCGTTCAGCAAAGTGGATCTGATGGTCGAATCGCAGGTCACTCGGTGGATCGACTCTGTGGCGAAGCGAGCGGGGCCGCTTTCCGTGCTCATCAACAACGCGGCCGCCGACCCCCGCATCCCCCTTGGAGAAACTTCCGTCAGCGAATGGGACGGCCTTTTCGCGCGGAACCTGCGCGCTTACTTTCTTACCTGCCGCGCCGCCGCTCCGCGCATGGGCTCCGGGGCGGCAATCATCAATTTTTCCTCGATCACCGTGCACACCGGTCCGGCGAACATGTCCGCCTATGTGGCCACCAAAGCCGGAATTCAGGGCCTGACGCGTTCATTGGCCCGGGAACTGGGACAACGGGGGATCCGAGTGAACACGATCTCGCCGGGATGGATCATGACCGAGCGCCAACTGCGGCAATTTGTGACATCGGCCACCAAACGGATGATCCGAAAAGCCCAATGCGTTCCCGATCTGATCCAACCCTCCGAAATCGCCGACGTGGCCCTGTTTCTCGCAAGCGACGCCAGCCGCTGCATCACTGGCCAAGAGATCCTCGCGGATCGCGGTTGGGCGCATTCGTGAGTGTGGTGGGATCCTGCTCGACGCCGGAATGGGAACGGCTGCAGGTCTGGTCTTGATTTTTGTGGGTGGAGCATCGGATGATTGCATCAGAAAGCTGAACTTTAAATTTTAGATATCCATGAAACTCTGTCTCGCGCATTCCATCCTCGCTGTGCTGATCGGCGCCGTGGGAACCATTTCCACTCTGCAAGCCCAGGAAAAAAAGGAGCCCGCCTCTCCGGCGCTCACCTCGCCCGCCAAGCTCAAAGAGAAAGCGCCGGATACGTTCAAGGTTAAGGTCACCACCACCAAGGGGGATTTCACCGTCGAGTGCACGCGCGCTTGGGCGCCCCATGGCGTGGACCGCTTTTACAACCTCGTGAAAGGCGGATTCTTCAGCGATGTTGCCATGTTCCGCGCCATCTCTGGTTTCATGGTTCAATTCGGCATCCACGGGAACCCTGAAATTTCCGCGGCCTGGCGCGATGCCAAAATCCCCGACGACAAGACGGGGATCCAAAGCAACACCCCCGGCATGGTGACTTTCGCAATGGCGGGTCCCAACACGCGCACCACTCAGATGTTCATCAATTTTGGCGACAACGCCCGGCTCGATTCGATGGGTTTCCCGCCCATCGGAAAGGTCACGGAGGGCATGGATGTCGTGAACAAGATCAACACCGAGTATGGCGAAGGCGCTCCACGGGGGCGCGGCCCCGCCCAGGACAAAATTCAAGCGCAAGGCAACGCCTATCTCAAGAAGGATTTTCCGAACCTCGACTACATCAAGTCCGCCACGCTGGTCAAGTGACAGCCCTCGTCGATCATCCCTCTCACGTCATCACTTCATCCACCCCTTTACTCGCATGCCTGACATTCGCATTATCCTCCACACCGGCAAAGGCGCCATCGAAGCCACCATGTTCGCTTCGAAAACTCCCATGACTTGCGCCAATTTTCTGAACCTCGCCAAGAAAGGGTTCTATGATGGCATCACGTTTCATCGCGTGATCGCCAATTTCATGATCCAAGGCGGCGACCCAACCGGCACCGGTTCCGGAGGACCCGGATACAAGTTCGCCGATGAAATTGTGCCAGGCCTGAGGCACGGCAAGCCAGGCATTTTCAGCATGGCCAACGCCGGCCCGGGGACGAACGGCAGCCAGTTTTTTATCACGCACGTCGCCACCGACTGGCTCGATGGAAAGCACACTGTGTTTGGCGAAGTCATAAAAGGCCAGGACGTCGTCAATGCAATCCGGGGCGGTGACAAAATCAACTCGGTCGAAGTTCTCGACTCCACGGACGACCTGTTCGCCTCACAATCCGCGAACATCGCGAAGTGGAACAGCGCGATGAAGCGCTAGCCCGGCCGATTTCGAGCCGTTAGTCCAGTCCCTGCCAACCAGTGGCGACAGAGACTGCGCTTTCAGCCGGCGCAGGGGCCAGGGTCCGCGGACCCCCGGATCACAACGCATGAAAATTACCGGGATCGACTGTCATGTTCTGCTGGTGCCGGATCTCGACACCGGCGCCACATCCTCCGCGCAAGACGACATCGTCGTGTTCGTTCACACCGACGAAGGGATCACCGGTGTTGGAGAAACGGATGTGAACCCCTGGATTGCGAAGGCCTGCATCGAGGCACCCAGCACGCACACGATGGGAATGGGCCTCAAGGATATGCTCTTGGGTGAAAACCCGCTGGAGCCGGAGCGTCTCTGGGAAAAACTATACACCGGGAGCGCGATGAACGGCCGCCGAGGCGCGGTCATTTGCGCGATGGGCGCGATCGATATAGCTCTCTGGGACATCCGGGGCAAAGCCGCGGGAAAGCCCTGCTGGGAACTCCTGGGCGCGAAAGCCAGGGATCACATCGTGCCTTACGCGTCATTGCAACCAACGGGCAATGGCTTCGAAGCCTACCGCGACTCACTGGTCGAATGGGCCGTCCGCGCCAAGGAACTCGGTTTCACCGCCGCCAAGATGGAGGTCACCCTCAGCGGCCCTTACAATCACAGCGGCCTGAACGAACCCGATGAACGCGTCACCGAGGTCGTCGCGGCGTGCCGACGAGCCGTTGGCCCTGACTTCGTCATGATGATCGACGTTCAATACGCATGGCCAAATGCGGAAAGTTGCCTGCAGGTCGTGCGAGATTGGGGGGAATTCAATTTGTTCTTTTTGGAGACGCCAATCCAGATCGATGATTTGCCAGGCTACGCCCGCCTCCATCGGGAAGCGCCGATGAAAATCGCCGCCGGGGAGTGGCAGAACACGCGGCACGAATTCGCGGATCTTATGGACGTCGGACTCGTCGATGTCGCGCAACCCGACATCGGGCGTGTTGGCGGGCTGACAGAGGCTAGGCGCGTGGCGGAGATGGCCCGCGAGCGGCAGCGTCTCGTCGTTCCCCACTGCTGGAAGACGGGCATCGGCATCGCGGCGAGCGCGCACCTTGCGGCTATCACGCCCCATTGCCCCTACATCGAGTTCCTGCCCGCCAACCTTTGCGATTCTCTCCTCCGCAAGGAACTCGTCGCCGACGAGTTGCAGATCGTGGACGGCAAGATTCCAATCCCTCGCAAGCCCGGCCTCGGCATCGAGGTGGACATGGACGCGCTGCGCCGGTTTGAGATCAGGATTTGATCGCTTCGGGGCATGCCCGCCGAGAGCGAAAGCAGGTGAGAATTCGCTCATTGGCGGTTGAACTTGGGAATTTGGGCCTGAATCTCGACTCTGGCGAAAACCAAGACTTGTTCGCGGCGCAGAGGAGAATATAATAATCGGAGTCGGAGCGCGACGCGTCTATGTCACCGATCCAAAAGTTTTTCACCTATATTCTCCCGCGCGCCTGGGCCGAGAGCATGGAAGCCCACTCTCGCTCGTGGATGATCCGGTGCTCGTGTGGCTTTGCGCGGTCTGTTTGGGACGTAGGCGGGATCCGGTGGAAGGCGGCTGGCGAACCGCGATTGTATCGGCTCTGCCCCCAATGCGGCCAGCCTTCCTGGCACAAAATCAGCCGCGACAAGCACGCACCTTCCGCCTCGCCTCCTGAGCCCACAACAGGATTGGCATGACCCACTCGTCGAAAAAGCGGACAGGCGATTCCCAGGCATCAAACGCCTTCGGCAGCCGCCGCACTTGCGCGGAACGGTTGCGGCGCTGGATCGCTCTGCCGATTTCATGTGCCGTTCTCTGGATCATGGCGGCCGGCATCGACACTCGCGCCGACTCACCGACCGCTTGGGTCGCGGGATCGCCGCGCGAAGAGATTCGGCCTCAATTCCAACAGATGGCGACCGGTGGCAAATCCGGCCGCGGCGCGCTGGCCATCCAGGCGGATCAGCGCGAGGGCCTGCACGGTTGGTGGGAGAGCACTTTCCAAGTGACGCCGGGCAGAAACTATCGTTTCATCGCGTGGCGCCGCTCCGAGAATGTGGCGGTGACGCGGCGCAGCGTGCTCGCTCGCGTGCTGTGGAGCGATGACGCGGGAAAGTCGGTCCCTCGGCGCGAGGGAGTGATCACGAATTTCTCCCGGGGCGTGGTGGCTTCGGCTGAGCCGGAGTATCCGCGCGAGTCCGGCTCACCCGTGGACGGCTGGACGCCGGTCTCCGGGATTTACGAGGCGCCCCAGGGCGCGACCCGGGCGCGGATCGAACTCCACCTCATGTGGGCGCCCAACAGCGGAGTTCAGTGGAGCGACATTGCTTTCGAACCCGCCGAATCCCCGCCCCCTCGGAAAGTGCGACTGGCCTCGGTTCATTATCGTCCGCGGAATGCGAAGACACCGATGGAAGTCTGCCGGCAGTTCGCCCCACTCATCGAAGAAGCTGCGAGGCGCAGGGCGGATCTCGTTGTGTTGGGTGAAACTTTGACCTATGCCGGCATGGGCTCGAGTTATGCGAGCTGCGCGGAGACCCTGCCGGGCCCTTCGACGGAGTACTTTGGCGAACTGGCGCGAAAACATGACCTCCACATCGTGGCTGGCTTCATTGAGCGTGACCGGCATCAATTGTTCAACGTGGCGGCGCTCATCGCTCCGGACGGCAAAATCGCGGGCAAATACCGCAAAGTTTGCCTGCCGGACGGCGAATTTGATCGCGGCATTTCCCCTGGAAATGACTACCCGGTCTTCGACACTCGCTGGGGCAGGATAGGCATGATGATTTGCTACGACGGCTTCTTCCCCGAGGTCGCAAGGGAGCTCAGCAATCGCGGCGCGGAAATCATTGCGTGGCCGGTGTGGGGTTGCAATCCCGAGCAGGCTCGTGCTCGCGCCTGTGAAAACCAAGTCTACATCGTGAGCAGCACCTACGAGGATGTGTCACGCGAGTGGATGCTCACCGCGGTTTATGGCCAGGATGGCGGGGTGCTCGCCCACGCGTCGGAGTGGGGCACGGTGTGCGTCGCGGAAGTGGATCTCAACCAGCGCACCTTGTGGCCATGGCTCGGTGATTTCAAGGCACAGATTCCCCGGCAGCGGCCAGTCGCCCAGGGAG
The DNA here is from genome assembly GCA_005805305.1 of Verrucomicrobiales bacterium. Classification (GTDB taxonomy): domain Bacteria; phylum Verrucomicrobiota; class Verrucomicrobiia; order Limisphaerales; family F1-80-MAGS106; genus F1-80-MAGS106. The sequence continues at coordinate 1,554 of SYMW01000104.1, read as the reverse complement.
AGCCGCGGGCCCAATGAAAACTCTTGAGCCTGACAATTCCCGCAAGCCCTCCAGTGAGCACTCCGGTCATCGCCATTCGTCACTGGATCATTCTCGGGCATGCGGCCGCTTGTGTGGATGGAGTCAAGCCCTGTTGCGTTCCCTGGTCATCGGGTTGGTTGTTTGCACCTATTCCATCGCCAGTTCAAACTCCCTCGCCCAGTCGCCTGATTCAAAGGTGGCCAGCGAACAGAAGACAGGCGACTCGGTTAGATTTGATCCGGTCGTGCGGAACATCGAAGGGTGGAACGTTCACATCGAACCGGCATTGATCGACGGGGCGCACAAGCAGGAAGGAGCGAAGGCCCTGGGAATGCTCGCGAACCATCTGCAGCGGATCAAAATCCTCGTGCCGGCGGATCCGCTCGCGAGAATGCAACAAGTTCCCATCTGGATCGAGCACGATCATCCCCGGTTGAAGTCCATGCAATATCATCCGAGCAAAATCTGGCTGGTGACGAACGGGCATGACCCGCGTCTCGAAAAGAAAGTTCACATAACCCAGGCTCGCGAACTGCTTTCCCGAGATCAAATGCTCAAGCATCCTGCGGTGGTGCTGCACGAACTGGCGCACGGCTACCACGATCAGATCCTCGGTTTCGATCAGGAGGAAATCATCGCCGCCTATGAGAAAGCCAAGGCGTCTGGCATCTATGAAAACGTTTTGCTCCACACTGGAAAGAAGGTGAAGCACTACGGCTTGAGCAATCACAAGGAATACTTCGCCGAAGGGACGGAAGCGTATTTCTACCGCAACGATTTTTATCCGTTCGTCCGCGCGGAGTTAAAGGAGCACGATCCGGTTTTTCACGGACTGTTGGCGAAGATCTGGGGACCCGCCGAGTAATGCGTTCCCGAAAGGAGCAAACAGGCCTGCCTCCTCTTGGTGCAGGCTCTCGATCAGTCGAAGGAAGGGGCCTCGCCTCGGCATTGCTTGGTTGGGCGGCCTGACACAGGTCTTCGGCAAGTTCCACGAACCGTCGCCGCCCATGCGGCGTTCAAGGCCGGGATTCACGGAAACGCCGGTCGTATCTAATGGGGACTGGGGCGCTTCCCGTGGTTGTTGGTGACTGACGATTGCCTCATAGGCATCGCCTATGAGGATGAAAGGAAAATAGTATTTTCATAATAGTTATTGATTTGGTGTAATCCCAATCATCGTCATGTTGTTCATGGACAAAGATCCACTCGTCCAGTCCGCCGGCGGCGGCATCGCAGCCGGCACGGACTGCCCGGCGTCGCGTCGCGGCGCGGCGGGTCCCATGAGCCCCGCATCGTGGCCGACGCTTGGCCGAGAGCGCGGTCGTCCCGAACACGGACATCGCTTGATCGGATATCAATTCAACGAATCTCAGAACAAAACCTATGTCCACTGAATCCAAATGCCCTTTCCATCACGCCGCCGGCGGCGGCACTTCGAACCAAGACTGGTGGCCGTCCCAATTGAAAGTTGAGCTCCTGCATCAGCATTCCTCCAAGTCCGATCCGATGGGCGGGGAGTTTGATTACGCGGCG
>SYMW01000103.1 GCA_005805305.1 Verrucomicrobiales bacterium | reverse complement strand
GGATCAGTTGCAGCGCGGCCGTCTCTTTCATAGGTCCTTTGACCTGCCCTCATTCCGACAGATCCCCTCTCAGCCTACCCGCCATCTACACTGCCTTCACCACTATTCCAAGGGATTTGGACTTGCTCGCCTTTTTCCCCGCCAGGGGTCGGTTTACTGAGGTCTGACTCGTGATAGCAGCGCTCTGCCGATCGCTCCCGAAGGATGGTATTTCGCGAAGTCTTGCTTCTTGAATCCACGAGCTTCCAAGACGGACATCGCCAGCGCGTCGCCAAGGACAAGCATGGCCGTCGTGCTCGAAGTGGGCGACAAATTGAAAGGACATGCCTCCTTCGGAACCCTGCAGGCCAACACGAGGTCGCTATGGCGTCCAAGCGTGGATTTTGGGAAGGCCGTCATGGCGATCAAACGAACCGAAAAACGCTTCAGCGCCGGGAGCAAACGCAATAATTCCTCGGTTTCCCCAGAGTAACTCAAGGCGAGGACGACGTCCCCGTCGTTCACCACACCCAAATCGCCGTGCAACGCATCCATCGGGCTCAAGACAGCTGCCGTCGAACCCGTGCTCGTCAGTGTGGCCGCGATTTTATGCCCAATGTTTCCGGACTTGCCCACACCGGCGACGAGTATCTTGGAGCGGTTGCGCAACGTCTCCACGATCCAGGCAACTGCTGTATCGAAAGAGGCGTCCAATTGCGAGCGCACGGCTTGAATGGCCGCGAGTTCCACGTCAAACACCTCCATCGCCCGTGCCAAAAAACTCATGGGCGCAGTGTGCCATGCCTCCCAGCCTGGCGCAATGGGGCCAGGACTCGGGTCTGATGGGTCCCCATCCGGAAATGGGCTGGCAGCACCCCGGCGTGTTCTCCATCCAATTCAAGAGGTGTTCGGGTGGCGCCGGATGCCTGGAATTCGGCTAATTGGAAGCAGTCGACTCCCTTCAACCGGCTCCAATTGCCCGTCAGGACCGCCAGGCCCGCCTGGGCCAGCGTGAGAGCGGACACTCTTTTGAGCATCAATACATCCAAAAGGCCGTCATCCAATCGCGCTCGATGAAACACGGCATGGTTTCCGCCGTAAAGCTGCCCATTCCCCACCAATACCGCCTCTCCTGTCTTCCTGATCCCGTTGAATTCCACGTTCACCGAGTGGCTTTCGCCCCGGTAAGCTTGTAGCGCGGCGAAGATGTAGGCCATCATGCCAAGCTTCTTTTTGAGTTCCCAACTGACCAATTCCACTGCGCGAGCGTCCAACCCCGCGCCCGCTAGCTGAATAAAGTGCCTGGTCTCGGGCCCTGCCCCGGCAGCAAAGGTTGCCCGAGGCAAATCCACAGGCCGCTCAACTCCCTCCAGAATCGTCCGCCACGCGGAGCAGGGCTGAGGAGACAAGCCCAGTTCTCTCGCAAACACATTGATTGTGCCCATGGGCAGCACACCCAACCGTACCTCGTGCATTCCTCCGGGAACGTCGGCAATACCGTTCACGACCTCGTTGACGGTTCCGTCGCCCCCGGCGGCGACGATCGTCTCAAAACCACCAAGAACCGCCTTGCTTGCCAGTGTTCTCGCCCCACCGGGGGCATTGGTAGGCTGGAGCTCACAGTCACGCTCCCAGTCCCGCAGATAGGGCATCCACCGCTTGGCGCGTTCTCCCCGGGCCGTGGGATTGAAGATCACACAGATCCGATTCATTCCATTTCAATTCCGATAGGACAGCCCCAACAAGTTGCTCAAACTCACTCGAGAATCGCGCCATGGCAGCGGCCAAAGTCTATCCATGAGTCGCGCCCAAACGCCCGCTGGCGGCTCTGGGGCAGAGCGGGGACGAGCATTTGAAGCCAACGCTCATTCCGATGCCTCGTCATCCGCGCACAACTCCTCAGCCCCGAGGCCATAACTTGAACCACACTTTGAGCGATGACTGGCCCAGCACATCGCGAAACAAATCTTCCATGGTGCCCGCTTGCGGTTCGTCCAGCCGCCTTGCCAGGAGCATGGCATAAACAAACACCGTCCAGGAAAGCAGGAAAAAAACACTATACCGATTCCATTCGAACTCGTGCCACTGAACCCGCAGTGGCGCGAGCAAATCGATGAAAACGCCCCAAATGATCGGCGACATCCCTAAAACCAAACTGCCCACGACCGTGAACAACGCAAAAAAATGGCTGCGTCCCATGATGGGAATCGTGAGCATGGCGAGGCGAGTGTGCGCCATTTGAACCAATGCCGCGGTCAGCCCCATGAGGAATTGCAGCACCAACAGCAGTTCCATAGCAGGCCGTAGGACGCGTCCAGAAATCAAAATCCATGTGGCGAGAATCCCCATCCACATCCCGAAGCAAGCCCTCAATACCGGTTTGCTCCCCAGTCGATCCAGTTTGGAGCCAAGTATCCAGAGGCTGCACAAACCTCCAACGAAAGAAACCGATGTCACCAGCAAAATCGTTCGCTCAGACATCGAGGCTTCGGATTTCAATAAAGCGACGACGAAGGTCGTTATTCCTCCGTAACCGATCGACCACGCCAACACCACATGGAGCAATTTCTTGAACGGAGGATGCGCCGCCATGGCGAGCCACGGCACCGGACCAGCCCCGGAAGGGGATGGAACTCCGGCGTCCCCATCAGGGATTCGTTTGAGGAATGAAAGACTAATGCCACCCATCAGGCAACTGAAGGCGAACACCACGGAGAACCGCCAGGGATCGGCACTGGATGAGAGGCACAGCGCGGAAAGCACAAAGGCGAGAAAACTCGATCCGTTGACGTACGCGGCTTCCCGAGCCAGAAAACGGCCACGGCATTCGGCCGGCAGCAAAGCGGTGATCCAAGGAAGCCACGCGGCACTGGAGATGCCCCGAGATAGGTTGAAGCAAAACAACAGGAACAACATCAGCGCCAGCAGAGTCGAAGATGCAAGCCGCCCGTGAAACAGGGGAATGACCGCCATGCACCCGATGAAGAGGACCCGAATTCCCCAGCCGGTGAACACAAAACGCTTGAATCCCACGCGGGCCACGTGGCTCACGGCGGGGACCTGGAACACCGTCAGCAGGTGCACCATGCCGCTGATGATCCCCAGCACCGTGGCGCTCGCCCCTAGGCTTTTCCCGTACAACACCATGGGACTCCCCAGGACAACCTGGAAGGACAGTGCGTTGAAAGCCGCGAATATGAAGGCGTTCTGCAGTCCCGGGGGAAATGGAGAGCGTGAGGTCACTTGAGATTTTCGGCATTGTCTTGCCGGCGTCTGGGCTCCACCATCATTATCCTTAAATGGCAGTCGAACACGGTGCAGATTTGCAAAAGCCTGGATGAGATAGGCTTGACGAAAAGCGAGGCATATCCTTTATGGATTTGGTGAGGGATTGGAAAAGACTTTATCTCCAGTATCTTGCGAAGTTTCGCCGCAGGCCACTGCCGTTTTGAGGATCATAGCTCTATGAACATCCAGGCCTCCGAACAAGAGGACCAGGTCAAGCGGCGGATGGAAACGCTTGGCGTACGCGAGAACGAAATCCACGAGTCGTTCGTCCGCTCAGGCGGACACGGAGGACAGAATGTCAACAAAACCGCCACGTGCGTCATGTTGGTGCATCAACCAACCGGCATTCAAGTCAAATGCCAAACGACCCGTCAGCAAGGGCTGAACCGAATTATCGCCCGCCAACTCCTGCTGGACAAGATCGAAGCCCGACAGCAACAGCGAACCGCCGCAGAGCGGGCCCAAATCGAGCTGCGGCGCCGGCAGAAGCGCGGCCGCAGCCGCAAAGTTAAGGAGAGAGTGCTCGCCGAAAAGAGCCGTCAATCAGTGAAAAAACAGTCGCGACGCCGCGCGGATATCGAGCACGAATAACCGACTCAGGCCATCAGCGACTTGACGACTTCCCCATGCACGTCCGTCAATCGGAAATCGCGCCCCTGAAATCGGTAGGTCAGTTTGAGGTGATCGATCCCCAGCAAGTGCAGCAGCGTGGCATGGAGATCGTGAACGTGCACCCGGTCTTTCGTGGCATTGAAGCCGAAGTCGTCTGACTCACCCCAAGTGATGCCGGGCTTCACACCGCCGCCTGCCAGCCACATCGAGAAACAATTGGGATGATGATCTCGCCCGTCATCACCTCCCTGCACCATCGGCGTTCGCCCAAACTCACCTCCCCAAACGACCAGTGTGTCCTCCAACAATCCGCGATCTTTGAGGTCCTTCACCAATGCGGCGCTGGCCCGATCGGTGTCACGGCAATTCTTCCGCAAATCCTTCACCAAGTTGCCGTGCTGATCCCAAGCCTCGTGAAAGATTTGAACGAATCTCACGCCGCGTTCAATCATCCGGCGCGCCAAGAGGCAACTGCTCGCAAAAGAAGTCTTCCCTGGCTCCGCGCCATACAATTCGAGCATCGACTTTGGCTCGTTCGAGATGTCCATCAATTCGGGAGCACTTGTTTGCATGCGATAGGCCATCTCGTAGGAATTGATGCGCGTCGCGATCTCCGGATCTCCCATAACTCCCAAATGTTTTTCGTTCAATTTTCGGATCGCATCCAGTGAGTCCCGCTGCATTTCCTTGTCGACTCCCCTTGGATTAGAAAGATACAGAACCGGATCGCCCGTGTTGCGGAACGGAACGCCCTGGTAATACGACGGAAGGAATCCACAGCCCCAATTAGAAGCGCCGCCGCTCGTCCCTTTGCTCCCCGTGCTGAACACCACGTAAGCCGGGAGATCTTTCGATTCCGATCCCAATCCGTAGGTCGTCCAAGCCCCCAGGCTCGGCCGTCCGAATTGTTGGGATCCCGTGTTCATGAAGATCTGTCCGGGAGCGTGATTGAAAGCGTCGGTGTGCATCGAGCGCACCACCGCGATCTCATCCGCGACGCCAGAGAGATGGGGCAGCAGCTCCGATAACTCCGCCCCGGATTTTCCGTGTCTCGAAAACTTGAATTTCGGCCCCAGCAACTTCGACGACGGATTGATGAACGCTGCCCGGTAGCCTTGAAGCAGCTCCGGAGGCGGCAAGGTGCCGTTGAACTTGGCAAGCTCAGGCTTGTTGTCGAACAGTTCCAGATGGCTCGGCGCCCCCGCCATGAAAAGGTAAATAACTCTCTTCGCCCGAGCCGCGTGGTGCGGCTTGCGCGGCGACAACGGGTTCAAATCCGGCGCAGCAGCCATCGCGCTCTCTCCCAACAAGGATCGCAGAGCGATGGCTCCCAAGCCCACGCCGCACTCCTTGAAAAACCAGCGCCGCGTCGTTTGTTTCCGGATCTCCTCTTGTGCCTGTTGCAGCGTCGTCATTTTTTCGCTCCCTTATAAATAGGGCACTTCCCATGCCGTCGTTACTCCCGCGTGATGGTTTCGTCCAGATTCAGCAGCACCCTCGAGACCACCGTGTAAGCCGCCAATTCCGTGGGTGCGGGCGGGCGTGCCGCCGCATCCGATGTTCTCCCCTCCGTTTTTCGCTGAAGTCCGGCCACATCACTCGCATCCACCCACCCTTCGCCCAATCGCTTCCGTTGTTTGTCGAGGAGCAATATCAAAGTCCGCAGCTCCTCCTTGTCCGGCCTTCTCCCAAGCGCTCTGCGAAAGGCGAAGGTGATCCGTTCTGCGTCCGTGCGTCCCCCTTCCTCGACGACTTTTTTCGCCAGGGCTTGCGCCGCCTCCACAAAAATGGGTTCGTTCAATCCTGTCAAAGCCTGGAGCGGCGTGTTCGATCTCGTCCGCTTCACGCAAGAGAAATCGCCGTTCGGGGCGTCGAACGTCTGCAAAGCCGGATAGGGTGTCGAACGGCGTCTGAATGTATACAACGCGCGGCGGTATCGATCAGGCCCCGTTTCTTCTTTCCAAGTAAACGGAGCGTAGCTGGCGGGCGGTAGAAACAGATCCTCAGGCGCGGGGGCGAACACCGAAGCCCCTCCCACTCTCGGCTTCAGCAAACCGCTCGCCGCAAGCGCAATATCCCGCACTATCTCCGCGTCGACGCGGAACCGGGAACCGCGGGCAAGCAAACGGTTCAGCGGGTCCCGAGCCAGGAGGCTCTCACTGGCTTGGCTGCTCTGCCGGTACGTCGCGGAAAGCACGATCAATCGATGAACCTCTTTGGGCTTCCACCCGTTTTCCATGAACTGGACGGCGAGCCAATCCAACAAATCGGGATGAGACGGCGGCTCGCTCTGCAATCCGAAATCCTCGGGAGTGCTGACCATGCCGCTGCCAAAATAAGCCTGCCAAACCCGGTTCACAAACACTCGTGCTGTCGTTGGTGAAGATCGATCCGTCAGCCACCGAGCCAGCCCAAGTCGGCTCACCGGCGCCCCATCCGGCAGGGGATTGAGGAAGGCGGGCACCCCTGGAGCGACCTGTCTCTCCGGTTGCAGCCAGTCCCCCCGCTTCAACATGGATGTCACCCGGGGCTCCTCGCGCCTCATGAAAGCCAAAGCCGTGAAACCCGCGGGCCATTCCTTCCACAATTGCTCCAGCAGCCTGTTCTCGGGGTCGCACTCCGGCGATGTCGTCCTCCAATAGCTGAAAATCGCGTCCCGTTGAGCCGGAGTTCTCCGATCTTTGGGAAGGGCCAAAATCTCGCGCACTCCCGCCGGAACCGGGTCCGCCACAGCCTTCTCGTCGGCGGATACGGACAATCGAAACCGCCCGAGATTATTGTTCATGTGGTCGTCGCTGTTCCATCCCCCATGATTCTGAGTCAAGTGCACCGTCAGGATGGTCCCGCCGGGGAAAGCAACATTCTTGTCCGCCACGAAAACCGCCTTCCGCGGCTGGTTCCTTCTGCCGGGCCCGGCATCGATGCCCCATGCTGTCTCATCCTTTCCGTCAACGGCCATTGAGACTGGCCCCGTGACGCGGCGTTTCTCGGATTTATCGAAAAAATTAGGCTCGAGCTCTCGCTCTGGATTCGAGTAATCCGCGGTTGCATGATGGAACTTCACCCAAAATCGATTAGTGGGATTCGAAGCTTCCGCCGCTTCAACCTTGAACTCCGTGAGGGCGCAAGTTCCCATGAAGGAACGCCCCGGACCGTTGGCGGGGAGGTTGGGATCGTTTAGGAGCTCAAGACGAAAGGCCCGAATTTCCTGGAGATGGTTGGTCACCCATAACCTCACAGTGTGCTTCGTGGGGGCGTAACTGAGCGCGAGGAAAGAGCCGTCTTTTTGCGGCAAATATTTCTGGCCGCCCGTTGATATTTCTTCCACCGAGGCATGAAGCGTGGTCCAAGTGGCGAGATCCTTCGGAGATCGAGCCTCCCACTCGGCCAGTTGATCCTCGAGCGCATTGATACGATGCTTCAAGTTGGTTTCAACCTCCGTCATCCGGCTTCGAAGAGCCGAAATTTGGGCCAACTGATCAGGCGTATAGACGACACGCTGCGCCTCATGATCGTTGTTCAGAAAGGCGAACAGTCTGAAATACTCCTCCTGCGTGAGGGGGTCGTATTTGTGGCTGTGGCATTGAGCGCACTGGATGGTCAACCCCAGGACGCTCTTTCCAATGGCATCCATTCGGTCGAACATCGCGTCCATGCGGAATTGTTCTGGATCCACTCCGCCTTCCTCGTTGATCATGGAATTGCGGAGAAATCCCGTCGCCACGATCTGATCCTGGGAGGCGCCAGGCAGCAAATCGCCGGCTAGCTGCTCACGGACAAACTGATCATACGGCATGTCATCGTTTATCGCTCGAATCACCCAGTCGCGGTAAAACCACATGGAACGTGATTTGTCCTTCTCGAACCCATCTGAGTCCGCGTAGCGCGCCGCGTCCAGCCAAAGGCGGGCCCAGCGTTCCCCAAAATGCGGGGATTTGAGCAAACGCTCCACCTGCTTTCTATAGGAGTCAGGGCTTCTATCCGCCAAATACGCATCGACTTCGGCGGGTGTTGGAGGCAGCCCAATGAGATCCAATGAAAGCCGCCTCAAAAGGGTCGTTTTGCCGGCTTCAGATGAGGGCTGCAACCCCTCTTCTTGAATTTTAGCCAGCGCGAATGCATCTATGGGATTGCCGCCCCATCGTTTCGATTTCGACCATGGAAGCTCTGGTTTGTTCGGGGCCTTGAAGGCCCAATGCACAGCCATGCGAGCCCCTTCATCAATCCATTTTCGGAGTGTCTCGATGTGGGCTTCTGTCAGGTGGCGCTTGAATTTCGGCGGGGGCATCACTTCTTCGGGATCAGCCGATGTGATTCGATGCACAAGCTCGCTTTCCGCGCTTTTCCCCGCCTTGACAATGGATTTGCCCTGCGAAAACTTGAAAATCTCCTCGCGCAAATCGAGCCGCAGTTTTCCTTTGCGCTCCTTCTCGTCAGGGCCGTGGCAGGGATAGCAGAAGTCCGAAAGAATGGGCCGCACATCGCGCTGAAAATCGAGGCCGGCGGCAAGGCCATCGATTCGTGCCATCACCCACAGGAGGCAAACACAGCCGGCGAAAAACGAACGCTTGTTTTCAATACCGGACATGCCTCAAAGCATGCCAAACGCGGGAAGCCTAGTCCAATCAAGATTTCCTCCGCATGAAAAAACGCCGGCCTGGAGGCCACCCGCCCGCCAGGCCGCACTTGATCGGGAATATTCGTCGGAATTGAATTATATCGACAAGGTGAGCGGCAACCCAGCCTTGTTCTCTCGCTGGCTCATCACTTTGGGCATGAGCCGGAGGAATGTTTCCACCGCTTTGTCTTGTGTCGAAGTCAGTTGCATGGGATCAAGGCTCGCGACTAAGGCGTCCCGGCGTCCCGCTGCCGATGTAGAACCAAACGCGGCCGCCACGTTATACCAGTGATACGCATCCTGTAGGGCCCCCGTGGCCTCGTAGCACTCCGCGATGTTGGCTTGAGAGGACAATTGACCCGTTTCCACCACTTTCGAATACCAAGCGATGGCCGCTTGGTAATCCCGGTCCATGGCGATGCCATGATGGTAATAATAACCTAGGCGCTCACGGGCCGTGGTATCCGCCTTCTCAGCCGCCCTCCGGAACCATTTCGCAGCGTCAGCCACTTGCTGCGGCACGCCCCGCCCTAATTCGTAACACAACCCAAGTTTGGTCTGCGCCTCGGTCCATTCCAATTCGGCGGCGCCCCGGAAACATTCAGCCGCTTTCGAGAGCGACGGGTCCACTCCCAAACCTTGCTCATACAACAACCCCAACCGGAACATCGCGCAAGCATGATTGCCTTCGGCGGCCTTTCGATACCATTCCGCCGCTCCCCCATGGGAGACCGCCACTCCAAATCCCGACTCAAGGCAATAACCGAACCTGAACTGAGCCTGAACCACGCCGTTCTCCGCAGCCGTTCGAGCCCATTTCGCCGCTCTCTGATACTCGGGGGCGGCACCCTCCCCCGCGAACAAAATCTCGGCCAACTCAGCCTGGGCCCCATGATGATCCGCCTGGCCAGCTTGCTCGAAATACCGAGCGGCCACTCGGGGCTCCCGGCCCGCGCCCACACCGCGAATCAAGCACAACCCCACTCGATAGGCGGACTCGACATGATCGTGGTCGGCGGCTTTCCGGTACCATCGGTAGGACTGTCCCAAATCAACAGGCACCCCAAGCCCAACCTCGAAGTGGCTGGCAGTGAGATATTGCGCCTCAACGTGGCCCTGCTCCGCGGCGCTCAGGAACCATTTGGCCGCGAGAACATCATCTTTCTTGACGGTTCGCCCCTTGTCATACCGTTGGCCCAAACGATACTGCGCCTCCGCATCTCCGAGCTTTGCCGCCGTTTCCAAATTCAAAAAACTTCGGGAAAAACTCTGAGGCAGGCCTAATCCACTCTCAAACCGGTCACTCAGCGCGAGGTAAGCGGGCACAGAACCGCCTTGAGCCGCCTGCTGCAGCAGAAGCGCCGCCATCAACTCGTCTCGCGCCACTCCCTCGCCCCTGGAATAGCGCATCGCGAGGGCATATTGCGCGACCGCACTGTCCGCCGGACCAACTTCCAACTCCAGAATCTCGGTCGAAACGTCAGCCCGATCGGTCTCCGGAGGCGCCGACGCCGCCGTTGCGGCGGGTGTTTCTTCCACGTCCGAAACCGCGGGGTCGGATTCAGCAGATTCCTCGACCGTTGTTGGTTCCATGCCTATCCGGTTCATTGCCAAACAGCCTGAGCAATGCTAGATTGCAGGCATGGACCCCCGCGGCTTCCCGACGACTCTTCCCGAGTTCCAGCGCGTCTTCCCCGACGACGGCTCGTGCGCGAAATACCTTGAGAAT
>SYMW01000102.1 GCA_005805305.1 Verrucomicrobiales bacterium | reverse complement strand
TCCTTAAAGTGAACTTGGAACCTAAGGAGGCCGTCGACGCGGGCGCGGGATGGCGGTTCGCGGGTGGAGATCCAACTTATAACACTTCCGCCAGCACGCTGGCTCAGGTGCTGACATTTGGCTATTCATTGGAGTTCAAACCACTCGATGGTTTCGTGACCCCTCCAAACAGGCAAGTGCAGGTGGCCAATGGCGTCACCACTCTCGTCGAAGCGGTCTATGAGCGGAAATTGGGGGCGAATCAGCCAAGCCTGGCCTTCAACCGGACGGAAGGCCTTCGATTGAGAGGTGAATCCGGAACGCGTTACCGAATAGAATCGACAGTCAATCTGTCCGCGGCGGCGTGGTCGACTTTAACTACCGTGGTGCTCGCTGGAGAAAGCATGATTGTCGTGCCATTACCGGTGCCTCCTGCCGGATCTCGATTCTACAGAGCCGTGGTCGTTCCATAGAATCACCGCCGCCACTGAAGCTCCATGCATCCGTCACCGCGAACGCCCTGTCATCAAGGCTCTGTTGGGATCGCATTTAAGGTGTAGTAGGCCACGGGATGCAGCAGCGATTCTCCATTCGAAGACTTCACCCCCGGCAAGCGGAGCTCATGCACATGGCCTACCACGAGTCGGTCCACGCTCAGCCGCACCGATCGCTTGTCGGCGCCGACTCGCGCCGATGTGATTTTCGGATGCGTGGCATCCACCTCGGGGCTCCCGTAATCGGATCGATAAATATAGGTGTAAGTGTCCATCCGGTAAGACTCAACCGAGGCCCCCGTCGTCGCGTCAATTTCCTGCGTGAACGTCAGGTCGAACCCGTCCTTGTTCACTCGCATTTCGTGGACTTCAAACGGAGCGCGTCCGGTCCAAACCAGGCGTTGCAGCGCGAACGGCTTGCCTCCGCGGGCCCCCCAGCCTCGATCGGTTCCACCAACAAAAAGCGAGTGATCCTCCCCAAACTGGAGACTCAAGTTCCCCGAGGCAAATCCTTGCTTGAACGGAAAACAAGCACCTTGATGCCGGCCGTTCACGGTCTCCAAAAAAACCCTCATGACCGTGCTGTGGGTTTGATCGCCGACGAATAATTGCTTCGGGAACGGACCAAACTTGCCTTCGCTCAGGTCGCAGGCAATGCCGCTTGCCGACTGGCCCATCCGATTGTACGGAAACAGGATCGCCGGAGGAATGAGCTCAGGAATGCGCTTCGTTTCCACTTCCATCCTGCTCTGGGTTTTCGGATCAACAGGCCTCTTCCCCATCCCCGGCGCCAATTCATACCAACGATTCCCGTTTGGATTCCCAAGAAACGCTCCTGGCTGGAGAACCTTCAGCGAACACGTTCCGTTCCAGGGCCCCTGGTTGTCCGTATAAAACAGGGTCCCAAACGAGTCCATCCCTATGCCGCCAGGAGATCGAATGCCGCTGCACACGGGAACCGCGTTCCCGTCGGGACCAATCCGCAAGGCCCATCCTCGAAACTCGGTTTCGCTCGTGAAGGAACCCGTCAAACAAAGGACCACCCAAAGGTGTCCTTGGCGGTCGAACTTCGAACCAAAGGCGTATTCATGATAATCTCCCGTGATGCCCCAACCGTCGGAGAAAGTCTCGAACACATCCGCCCGCCCGTCCCCGTCCAGATCCTTAATCCGCGTGACTTCCCCCCGTTGCGTGGCATACAAAAATCCATCTCGCCATGCCAGCCCTAAAACCTCATGCAATCCGGAGGCGAACAACCTGTAGCGGGCGGGAACTGGCGGATCTTCCATGGCCCCATCGAGCACATAAATTTCTCCCAAACGAGTCGACACCGCCAGCTTGCGGTCCGGCAGCGGTTCTATGGCGCCGGCTTCGAGTGTGATTCCAGCCGGGATGGGGAGCGTGACAATCCTATAATAGTCCGACTCGCGATCCACGAGATCCGCGGAGTGCAGCGTCGCTTGAAACACGATCCCCAACAAGCCAGCCACCAGGGCGTGGACGATGTACGGTGCCCGGTTGTGGTTCGGATGAGCCCCTTTCGCGGCGCGGTTCGCGAGCGGCCTCCAGTTCACCATGTGATTTCCTCCTCAATCCGGCTCAGGCCGTCTTTCCATTCCACTGGAACCAGCAGTTCCTGTTTGCCCGCGCTGGATCTGACAACAGGAGCGCGAGTTCCGGCGCTCGTGAAACGAATGTTCCATCGCGCATCAATCGACCAGCCCTGCCCTTGCTTCGTGATTCGATCACCGCGGGCGGCGCGAAACCAAAGCCCTTCAAGCGGCTGGGCGGACTTCAAAGTCAAATACCTCATAAAATGTGGATCCACTTCCCCTAATTTGGGAAGAGGCTGATCCTCCACCTGGACTGGGCCGATTGAATATCGGAAGGTGGGCCTCCGACGCGCATCCAACGAATAGCCCAAAAAACGCTGGCCAGCCTTTGCGCCCGAGACCACGGGCCACTCCGGCATTTCCTTGCCCAATACCGCGAAGGAACTCCCCTCGGGAAGCCGCAGCACGTCGTCACCCAGTGGGGGTTCGAATCCAACCCCGCGATCGGTTCGGTGCCTTGCCGCGTCAATAAACGCGCCTCGCCAGAGAAGCGCGAGTCGAAGCTCATTCGCGTCAAACGCCGCATGCGCCTTTTCTGGATACCCGACCGCGATGGCTCGGGAGCCCGCTCCGGCGATGAAATTACGGTAAATCATGGGCTCTTCACCCGGAATCAATTCCTGCTGCCCCTGAATCAATCCTTCGGGAACTTCCGCTGCCGCGCCCTTCGACAAAAAGGCCCAAATCGCGTTGATCTGCCTCGGGCCGTCACCGTCCAGCAATTCGCGATTCACCGACCTGCCATCCGGCCAAAAACTGGGCATCCGCGTCCCGGGCCGAAGCGAGGCGGGATCCACAAGGTACTTCTCAAACCAGGACTTCTTCAGACGTTTGGTCATCTGAGTCAAATCCATCGCGGGTATCCCAAGGGATTTGTGTTTTCCAAAAACGTGGCAGGCGATGCATGTCAAACCGTCACGTCCCACAAGTTTTCGTCCCCATTTGGCATCCTTCGAAGCCACTCTTTCGAATTCCTCCGTGTTGGCGCCTGAATCCGCCGCCTCAATCTCGTCGGCCACCCGCCCCATCGTCTCACGGCCAAACTGTGGCATGCGAGTCGCCATGTAGGGCCGGACCGTGCCCCGATCGTAAAGCACTTCTCGCAGCCACGCCCCCCGAAGCTTGGCGCCCACCTTGGTCAAGTGTGGAGGCATGCGCCCTTCATCACCCAAATCCGCTCCACCCACGACGGAGAAATAATCGGATCGCCTCGGTTCTGGGCCGCCGATCCCATCCCTTGAGTGGCAGGCGTGGCAGTTCAAGGTTGCCAGGCGATGAGCGACTCGTGATTTCGCCTCCACGAGCACGTCCTTCGACCGCATCGCTGCCAGCGCGTCCGAGAGAACCGCTCGCTGGGAATCGGACAGTCGGAAGTCCGGTGTCCGAGAGAGGCTCGTACGCTTCACGCATCCCCCGGCCGCCGATCCGATCAACTGTTGAAGCGGCTTGGCGCCCCCACCGGCCAAGACAATGGCATCCGCGGGATTCTTGGCGCCGACCGAATGGCAAGCGTTGCACCGCAGCTCCAAAAACTTGCGGCGGCCGACTGAGACTTTTGCTAAATCGATCGAGAAAGCCCGTGATCCGACCGGGCGCATCGGCCTGCCCACGTGCGACAAGGCCGATGCTGGAATTTCTCGACGGGAGAAACCAGGGCCTTCCCAAGCCACGGCCAAATCCGCGCCGCCCCCGTTGTTGAAGTAATTGAGAAGAATCGGATGATCTCCCTTGGACAGCGTCACGGAACCTCCGATTTCTTGGGGTCCATGATCTCCCCAATTGTCCACCACCAACTTGCCGCCAATGTAAAGGCGGGAACCATCGTCCGATCTCACGTGAAAAGTGTGCCTGCCTTCGGTCTCCACCGTGACCGTTCCCGAGAACGCGAAACCGAAGCCAGAAGAGCGGCGGGCGTTCTTGATTTCAAAACCCTGGATGTCTCCCGAAACCTTCGGAGCGAATCGATCGAAATCGGTGTTGGAGCCCGTCATTGCTTCCTCGAAATACTGGTAGCGCAGACCGGGCAATCTCATCGGAGGCGGCTCATCCGGTCTGGGTTTGGCCTGGTCCCGGGCCAGATACATAGCGATGGAGGAAGCTTCCCCTTCGCTGAGATTCATCGAAGGCATCCGGGCCGACGGCCGAAATTCTTGGGGGTTCAGAAGGAACCGAGTGAGAGCGCCAACCGAGGTTTTTGACCCCATCGGTGATAGTGGGACTGAATTTGTCTCGAACCACGCATCGCCGGCCGCCAGTCCCGTGGAGTTCTCATTGGCGCCCGCTGGCGAGGGAGAGAAAGTGGCTGCGGGCTCCGACGGCGCATGACAAGCCACGCAGCCAACCTGATGATACAACCTCTTGCCGACTTCAATTTTGTGCGGATCGACGCTCGTCTCAGGATCCGTTTCCACGCCTTGGGCCCAGACCAAAAAATGGGTGAGCGCTTCCGCGGTCGCGGCCCGCTCCGAGGCCGGCAAGGTTCCGAGAATATCCGGCATCGTGGTCCCTGGCTTCACCCGGTGGGGGTCGTCCACGAAATCTCGAATAAAGTTCGGCGTGAGCCTCATCCCGCGATTGCCGAGAACAGGCGACAACCGCGTGGTCAACCGTTCTCGGGCGCCCGAAGGGGGTTCGTGGCAAGCCGCGCAATTCAACTCAGACACCAGTAGAAACCCGTGATCGATCCGGGAGCCGGACTCCACGGAGGGGCTCACCACAGGCTCGGCGAGCAATGGGAGTCCGGTGACGAAAACGGCGATGAAGACCGACCAAAGCGTGATCCGGCCCGTCTTCGCCGAATGGTTTCGAAACCGTTCAACCAATGGGTCACGGCGCTCCGTGCCGAATACCTTTAATCGCCGCTTCTCGGCCTGTCGCGTGCCTCGTTGGATCTGGTTAGCCATGGCCGTGTCCCATGATGAGGAGCCAATTCTCAGCTGCGAAGGATCAACCGTCAACCCATGGTTTTTCAGATGAGGATAATCCGCACGAACGCTGTTTTGGGCTCGATCAATTGCCTCGCCATGAAATCGGGAATGGGCCAGACTACCCGCCATGAAACCGCTCATCGACGTCATTGCCCGCGAACTCGAGCGCCCCAGGAATTTGACTCCTCAAATCCTGAAACATCTGGCTGGCGCCCACGGGGTGGGTCGTGACGAAGTCTCCCGGTTCCTGGAGAACGACGTTCCGAAGCTGGAGGATTACGAAATCGATTTGCTGTTTTCCCCGCTTTTCACTCCATCCCTTCGCGAGCAAGTGCCATTCGCGGAATTGCTCGGCGCGACGGCGGTCCCTCCGGCGCAGTGGGGTGAGATTGAGGACCAACTGCTTCAGATGCCGGCGCGGGGATGTCTGATCACGGAGGATGGACTGGAACATCGAATGCCGCTGCGCACGGTCACCATTGAACGTTTTGTGCATCGACTGCGGCTGGAGGCGGTTATTCCAGAGCGGCTCTTCAAAATCATCACGAGCCTGCCTGAGACGGCAGACCGGCCATTGCTTAAGGCAATTGCGCGCCGGGCCATCTGGGAACTGCCCTCCCGCCGCGAAATCCTGGAACGGTTCCTGACACGCACTGGATGCGGCGACGGTGGCTCGCCAAACACCACGGTTGAACTGCTGAAACTCATCGAACTCTACCAACCGCCGACCCTCCAAGCCCTCCTGGAACGGATCCCGCGACTGATTGAAGTGGCGCGCAACGAGCGCACCACGGCGGCTAATCCAAAACCGTTCTTTAGCCAGCGCATTCATGAAATGCACGGCGGCGGACGAGACCAACGACACGCCACGGAAGCCCCTGTCACGGCCAAGGACAACGAAATCCTGTTCCTCCGGAACTTGGGTTCCTGGCTCGCCTAAATTACCGGCCGCCGCCGATTGCGGCCCGGGCCTGAAACGGGCGCGCTCCCCTCAGGCGCGAACGCCGTGTTTCAACCGGCTTTGCAATCCGCTGAACCGGCGTTCGGTGCGATCGTTTCGGACCGCCATCCCAAGCGCCTTCCTCTGGCCTATGAGCACCACTAGATTCCGCCCTCGAGTGATGCCGGTATAGATCAAATTCCGTTGCAACAACAAATACTGCTGCATAGCGATCGGCATCACCACGGCTTTAAATTCGGACCCTTGGGATTTGTGCACCGTAATCGCGTAAGCCAGTTGGATTTCATCCAGCTCGCCGAATTCGTAATCCACTTCTCGGTTATCGAACCGCGCCCTTAGAATTCGATCGTCCAGCTCGATCGCGACGATCTGGCCAATGTCTCCGTTGAACACATCCTTGTCATAGTTGTTTTCCGTTTGGATCACCTTGTCGCCCTCTCGAAAAAGCCACCCGAATTTTTCCACCTGCCGTTTGCCGTGATCGAACGGATTCAATTCGCTTTGAAGCCGCAAATTGAGCTCTCGAATCCCCAGGGACCCTCGATTCATCGGGCAAAGCACCTGAACATCCCGGACAGGATCGAATTGGAATCGGGCCGGGATTCGGTTCTTGATGACTTCCACCAAAGTATCCCCAATCAGTTCCGGCGTCTCGCGGTCGATGAAGTAAAAATCTGAGACAGCCGCTGGCGATTGAGATTCCGGCTGGGGTGGCACCCCTTGATTCACTTCATGCGCCACCGTGATGATCCGGCTCCCGGCCGCCTGTCGAAAGACTTCGGTCAATTTCGCGACCGGCACGACGCCGCTATCGATCAAGTCCCTCAGCACACTGCCAGGTCCAACCGATGGGAGCTGGTCCATGTCACCCACGAGGACGAGGTTCGCGGAGGCCGGCAGAGCTCGAAGCAGGCTGTGCATGAGGACCACGTCAACCATCGAAGTCTCGTCCACCACCAGCAGGTCGCACTCCAAAGGATTATGCTCGTTCCTGAAGAAAGAGGACCGTCCCGGCTGCACCTCCAGCAAACGATGAATCGTGCGCGCCTCCATGCCCGTCGTTTCCGAAAGGCGCTTTGCCGCGCGCCCCGTCGGAGCACACAAGAGGCACCGCACCTTCTTGGCGCGAAGAATGGAGAGAACCGCGTTGACCAGAGTTGTTTTTCCAACTCCCGGCCCACCCGTGACAATCAGCATCCTCTGCGTCAGAGCTTGCTTCAACGCGATCCTCTGGCTCGCGGCGAGCTGCTTTCCAGATTTCTGCTCATGCCAGGCCACCGCCCTCTCGAAATCGATCGAAGGATACATCGCGCATCCTTTGACCAAACTCCCGACCCGCGCCGCGACCCCTTCTTCCGCCCATTGAATCCGCGGCAGAAAGATCAGCTCATCACCCTCCAACACATCGCGCTTCACATCCCCCCGGGTCAGGGACTGCTCAAGCGCCCGGTCGACGATCGGAGCCGGCACGTCCAACAATGCCAAAGCGGATTGCTTGAGTAAGTCCGGCGGCAAAGCGCAGTGCCCCTCCCCAGTGGCCTCCAGAAGCACGTGCTCCAATCCCGCAACCGCCCTCATTAGGGAATCGAATGGGAGTCCCAACTGCCGCGCGATGATGTCCGCCGACACAAACCCGATGCCTGGGATGTCTCGAGCGAGGCCATAAGGATTGGCCCGAACCGTCTGAATCGCCTGCTCGCCATAGGTTTTGAAGATCCGCACCGCGCGGCTGGTGCTCACCCCGTGCGAGTGCAGGAACACCATGATTTCGCGGATGACTTTCTGTTCTTCCCAGGCCTGCTTGATTTTCTTCCGGCGCACGGGACCGATCCCATCGATGTCCTCGAGCTTGGCGGAACTCGTTTCGATGATGTCGAAGATGCGATCGCCGAAGTGGGTCACCATCTTTTTGGCATAAACGGGGCCGATCCCCTTCACCATGCCGCTGCCGAGAAACTTTTCGATCCCTTGAATCGTGGTTGGAGGAGTGCTGGTGAGTTTCTCTGCCTTAAACTGCTTTCCAAACTCGCGGTCATGCACCCAAACCCCCTCGGCAGTCAACCATTCGCCCGGGTTGGCCGAAGGCACTGCGCCCACCACCGTGACCAACTCGCGATGTCCCTTCGCTTGGACCCGAAGTACCGCATAACCATTCTCCTCATTGAAAAACGTGACGCGCTCGATGATCCCCGACAACGCCTCCAAAATAGGATCTGGCCTGGGCCTGGAGCCCGTTCCCCTTCGGCTTTGATTCAACTGGTCCATGAGTGGTGCCGACCCGCGGCCGTCGCCGCCACGGCACTCTCGCTGGGCGGCGCTCACATCTTTCCACTCGCGTGGATCCAGCGCAATGCGGCATTGTGAGTCCGTTCATGAGCATTCCATACGAGGAAATCGTGGAGGGAGAAACGATGCTCCGTTTTCCACCGCCTGAATCCCACGAACGCGTGTGCTTGAAGCTCCACACCCTCGTCGGCGAAGCGCTGGCCCACGGATCCACGTCGAGGCTGCTTCGTCCTCGAACCCTCGTTTCGTTCAGCGCGGGCAGCCTCCTCCGCCCAGACCTCACCGTGATTGCCACGGCCACCGGCAGGCCGTTTCTCGTCGCGGAAATCATCCACTCCCAAGACCACCGCGTGGATACCGTGGTCAAAAAGGAACTCTACGAACGTTTCCAAATCCCCCGACTTTGGATCCTCGACTCCCGTTACGACAACGCCGAATTATACCACGGGAGCCCAATCGGACTCGTGCTCAAAGCCATGCTCGCGGGCAAGGAAATCCTGAAGGAACCGCTCTTGGGAAAATTCGCGGTCAGCATCTCGGACTTGTTTCAAACTCACTGATTCTTGATCTTTCCTGACAGCCTCACCCCCTGCTCTTTTCAGACATGTCGAAGCCATTCACCCTCACCCGCAGTCCTTCGTTGAAGACCGTCGAGGACTTCAGGCGTCACGTCGATTCCTTGGGCATCGAATTGCCGTGCGAGGATTCACCCAGCGCCGGATCGGCGTCCCCCCTCGCCCAGCCGGTGCCAAACTGCCTCATCAACCACAAGCGCATCGGGAATCGCGCTGCGATCCATCCGATGGAAGGCTGGGACGCCACCACTTCAGGCGGGCCCACGGAGGATGTTCGGAGGCGTTGGAGAAGGTTTGGTGAAAGCGGCGCCAAGCTGATTTACGGAGGCGAAGCCATGGCCGTTCGGCCCGATGGGCGGGCCAACCCCAATCAACTCATCATCTCGGAATCGAACCTGCCGGGGCTGAAAGAACTGCGAACGATCCTCGTCCATGCGCATGAAGAACGGCATGGCGACGCCCATGATCTCGTGGTGGGTTTTCAACTCACGCACTCTGGAAGATTCTGCAAGCCTTATGACAAAAAGAAGTTGGAACCTCGCGTCGCTTTCCGTCATCCGATTCTAGACCGCAAGTTCGGCGTCACCAGCGATGCGCAAATCTTTTCCGACGATGAAATCGACGCCTTGATCCGGGACTACGTGCTCGCGGCCGCTCTCGCGCGGGAGGCTGGCGCTGATTTTGTGGACATCAAACATTGTCATGGATACTTGCTTCACGAGTTTCTTGGAGCACACACCCGGCCGGGACGATATGGTGGGAGCTTCGAGAACCGCACCAGCATTTTGCGCAAAATCGTGATCGGCATCCGCGCGAGCGGCAATCCCATTGAAATTGGAGTGCGCCTGAGCGCGTTCGACTTTGTCCCCTTCAAGCCGGATCCATGCCGCGCCGAGCCCGGCAAACTCGGGCCGGGCGTGCCAGAAGACTTCTCGCACTGTCTGCCGTACCGATTTGGGTTTGGCGTTAATCCGGAGAATCCGTTGGAGATGTGCCTCGACGAACCCCGCCGCTTTGTTGCTTTGTGCGATGAACTCGGAATCAAACTGCTGAATTTGAGCGCCGGCTCTCCCTACTACAACCCCCACATTCAACGCCCCGCCGCGTATCCGCCGAGTGATGGCTACCAACCCGCGCACGATCCTTTGATAGATGTCGCCCGCCAAATCCAAGCGGTGCGCGAACTGAAGTCCGCGGCGCCTCCGGGATTGGTCTTGATTGGCACAGCCTACAGTTATCTTCAGGAATATCTCCCGCACGCCGCTCAGCACGCGCTGCGGCATGGCTGGGTGGATATGATCGGACTGGGCAGGATGACATTGAGTTATCCGGAACTCCTCTCGGACACCATCTCCGAAGCTCCCCTCAAAACGAAGCTGATTTGCCGCACATTCAGCGACTGCACAACGGCGCCGCGCAATGGACTCGCCAGCGGGTGTTATCCACTGGATAAATATTATTCGGCGAAACCCGAGTTCCAACAGCTCAAACAGGCCAAACGCGGGCTTGGTTAATGAAAGGTCCTGGGTGCGGCACAAACAACCGGGCGCCTCCGGGCGTTCCCGGACATCCCAAACAGCCTCAGGCCGCAGGGTTTCTGGCGCATTTGCGAATAAGAAAGGCGTGTTCGTTTCCCGAAAAACAGCTCCTCTCCCCTTCGGTTGGGCGAGGCACCTGGTTTCAGGGAGGATGTGAGGGAAATGGAAAGCGATTTGTTGGCATCGAATCCGCCTCCTTTCTGAGGTCTGAGCTTGCAGCGCCAAACCTTCGGCGGATAAGATTTGCGAACCTAGGCAAAGCCTGAACCGACACCACGACACAACACTCGAGATGCCCGAACCACGCTTCCAAAACCAACCCTTTTTCTCGGGTCAAATCATCGCGATCATCGCTTTGAGCTCGGTTCTTGGCTTCACGTTTAATGCCTCGAATCCTCTCGGCATCCGTTTCGACGTGAAAGAGCAAAAACCTCAGGCGAACCAAGGGCACGGCAGCGCGATCTCCGGGGCGTCAAGCCCGTCCACGAATCCGCCTCTGCCATCCGCCACGGCGCCGGCAACGATGCTGGCAAAAGTTTCCAACCCTCACAGCCCTCAGAACTCTCAGGATCCGCCCGCTTCGCCGCACGCTCCACTCCAGCACGCCCTCGCAAAAGCCCCGCTCTCCCCAACGATCCCGCAACCCGCCACCAATTTTTCGGCTCAAGTTCATGCATCCTCCAGTTATAAAACTCCAACCCCCATCTCCTGGGCACAGGTCAAACCGATCCTCCAAGCCGAAGCATTAGTCCTCGTCGATGCGCGGGCCAAGGGAGCCTACGACGCTGGCCACATCCCGGGCGCCGTGTCTCTCCCCGAGAGCAGCCCCCCAGAAGCTCTCATGGCATTCCAGAAACAGCATGGAGCCAATGCCCACGTAGTTATTTATTGCTCGAGCGTCAGTTGCTCGCTGTCCTCCAAGCTCGCTCATAAACTGGCCAAGGACTACGAGTTCACCAACGTTCAGTACATGACCGGAGGATACATGGAATGGCAGCGTGAGAATGTCCTGGCGGCGGGGCCGCCCAACCCTAGCCTCACCCCACAAACGCAGCCCCTCCCCACGGTAGGTCCGGGCTCCGCGACGATTAACGACTACCCGTCTCCGCCCGAACCCATCCCATGACCAATACGGGCCAGGAAAGCCGAACCATCACCCTGTTGAGGTGGGGACTCGGCCTGCTTCTGCTTTGGGCCGCGGTCTCAAAAATCGCCAATTTGACCGCGTTCCTAGGCTCGCTCAACGCCTACGAACTGCCGCTCCCCACCGCCAGCTTGAAGATTATCGCGGTAGTCCTACCATGGGTCGAGCTTTTATGCGGCCTCTTGCTCATCGGAAGGGTCTGGCCCGAGACGTCCTTCGCGCTCGCCGGAGTTTTGTTCGCGGTCTTCCTCGTCGCGACTGGCCAGGCCTCGGCGCGAGGTCTCAAAATCGCCTGCGGTTGCTTCGATCTCAGCATCTTCGGCATTGATAAAGAGCACTCCAAGTTCGTCCAATTCATCGAAAGTCCAGGATTCGCGTTCTTCCGAAACATCGCGCTTTTGGGCATCGCGATCTTTCTGGCGAAAAGTTCGCGTCACGGGAACGACCACGAAAAGGCGAAGCCCAAGGCCTGGAAGAAAGGGGCCTCGCCTCCGGATCGCGCAGAGCCTCGCCTCCCACCCCGCGGAGCCTCGAAGAAATGGCGCAAGGCCTGATTGATGATGAGGCCCCGACCGACAGCGATCACGCTCGCCTTTGCCTTTCTTTCCGGCGTGCCAGGGCTTGGTTTTCAAGTGCTCTGGGCAAAAGTGTTTTCGATAGCCCTTGGACGCGAATACCCTTCGGTCATCAGCGCAAGCAGCGCGTTTTTGGGAGGGATGGCCTTAGGCGCCTGGTTGATGCGATTCAGACGGCGCTTGCAGGTTGACCCTTTCCGGCTGTTCGTGGCATTGGAAGCCTTGTCCGCGGCCTGGATCCTCCTCCTCGCCGTGATGTCGCCAGCCCTGCAAGAGCATTTCCCCCGGTGGATCGGACTGTTCCCGTCCCCTGCCAGGCATTGGTTTGTGGCTTTCATAACGCCGTTTGTGCTGATGTTGCCGGTCGCTGTGGGACAGGGCATGAGCATTCTCCTCCTCCGCGAAGGGGCTCTCCCTCCCGATCCCAGCCAGCAGCCTATCTCAGGCCTCTATGCCTCCAATACGGCGGGAGCTCTCGTGGGCCTGCTTGTGGCGACATTCTGGCTGCTTCCCGGTTTCGGCGCCCGCGCCACCGCCCAAACCCTTGCCGCAGTGGGCGCCTTCACAGCACTCATAGCCTGGATTGCCTGCTCCTCGCGATCCTCTTCCAAAGCTGGATCCTCAGCCAGGTCCCCTGCCCCCCGACACCTTAGTCTAGACGCCCAAGGCCGCCATGCCTGGCAATCGCTTTTCTTGAGCGGCTTGCTCGGCGTCGGTTATCAAATGCTCGTCGTGCGCGGGTTGTCCCGAATCCTCGAGAATACTGTGTTCACGTTCGCCATCGCGCTGGCAGTTTATCTGGGGTTTAGCGCTCTGGGCGCGGCTTGGCATCAAGCCTCCAAAGTCAAAACGAACCCAGATCGCCACCTAATGCGAGCTCTCGCCATGTTGATGGGTTGCGCCTTCTACGGAATCGCCGCCATGACCTTTGCCGAGTCTGCCTACAAGTCGCTGAGAACGAGCCTTGGGGATTCCATGCTTGGAGTCGCGGCCGCCGAATGTTTGATCGTGTCGATGGTCTCCGCACCCGTGTGCTTTTGGATGGGCAACGTTTTCTGCGGGTTGTGGAACCGCCACGCGCAATCCTCCACAAGGGACAATTCACATCCGAGCCTGTACGCCGCGAATCTTCTCGGGGCGGCTATTGGCCCCCCATTCATGGGGCTGATCCTCCTGGATCTGACGGGAGTCAAACTCGCCCTGATCGCCGTCTCGACAGCTTATCTCTTCCTGGCGCCTGCCATTCGTGAATGGGGATGGAAGGCCGGCCTGATTCTCGCAACCACGCTTCTTGCGACGTTTCTTCCGTTCGAGCGGCAGGAGGGCGAGGACACAGTCTTGGCGAGCATCGAAGGCGCCGCAGTCCACGCCTCCGTGATCCAGTCCCCCAACGGACAACGCACTTTGCGAGTCAACCATCGGTTTCAAATGGGTGGCACCGGCGCCGTCAGCGCCCAAACGCGCCAGGCACACATTCCCTTGTTGCTGCATCCAAAGCCCAGAAACACCCTGTTCCTTGGGATGGGCACGGGAATCACATTCGCGGCCGCCGCGGCGCATCCGAACCTCTCCGGAGACGGCGTGGAACTGCTGCCTGAAGTGGCGGAGTTGCGATCCTATTTCGAACCTTACAGCGCCCTCCCCCGATCTCCTGATTTTCGAGTGTTCATCAGCGACGCGCGCCGATTCGTGCTCACCATCAATACCCGCTACGACGTGGTCGTCTCCGACTTGTTCCATCCCGCCCTGGAGGGCAGCGGAGCCCTTTACACCTTGGAGCACTTTCAGGCGATCAAACGCCTGCTGTCCCCGGAAGGCCTGTTCTGCCAGTGGATCCCCATGCATCAGGTGGACAGGCCAACGTTCAATTGCATCGCACGCACTTTTCTGCGGGTCTTCCCCGAAGCGCAGGCGGTGATGCTGCGATTTGCGTTGGATGCCCCTGTCGTGGGACTCGTGGGGGGCAAGTTTCCGGAGCTCTTCGATGGCTGGGTCGAGTCCAGGCTCTCCCACCCTCCTTTGGCCAAAGAACTCAAAACTCTCGCCTTGGCCGACACGGTTCGTCTCCAGGGTTGTTATTTGGCGGACACCGCCACCCTGGAAAATTGGACGCACGGGTCTCCCGTGAATACGGATGACAACCAGTGGGTCGCCTTCAATGCCCCGGCGTTCTCCTACCAGCAAACAGCGACGTCCTACGGCCGCTTCATGGAACTTCTCCTCTCAGCCCCCGAGCCGAGTCCCGCCATCAGTTCCTCGTCGGCGCGGAACTTCATCCGGGCCAGAAATGTTTATCTCAAGGGGATGGTGCTGGAATCCGAGAGAAAAGTACCCGAAGCGCTCCGAGCCTACGTCGAATCCGCCCGAATCAGCCGCGATTTCAGCTTGGGTTACGCTCAATGCCTGAGCTTGGTCCCGCTCCTGTCGAGATCGCAGCCCCGGCTGACGCGTGAGATTCTAACAGCGCTCATGGAAGCCCGGCCGGAGCAAACCATCGCGAGGGATTTGCTTCAAAGGTTGGAGACACCGCAGCCGTAACGATCTATGAGGGAGCCATTGATTCGAGCCACAATCCCCATCTCTGGTGTGGATCGGCATTCGGCATCGCCACCGTTCCACCGAGGCATGGATCGTCAGCCATGCTCTTTCCAAAATCCAGCTTCAGGGTGTTGATCCTTAAAACGGCAGTTGCCCAAGGCGAATCTTCGCATGATCCTGGCGATAAAGTCTTTCCAAATCATTCATTAGACACATGAAGGATATGCCTCGCTCTTCGTCAAATCTTTCTCATCAAGGTTTTTGCAATTCTCCACGATGTTCAGGTGCCGTTTTAAGGTTGATTGATTTTTGTTCGATTCGTGGCGAAATTCTCTGGAAAGCGCAACCAACCGGCCCGTCCTCAATCCAAAATGGGACTGCTCACTCAGCCTGTTGCCTGCTTCGCTCAGATTGATCCCACTGCGATTCACCGCCAATCACTCACCACGTATGCCGGCTAAAGAAGAACGACTCAAGGAGCACATCGAGTACCATAAGGATGGCAGCCTCTGGGCCAGGGGACAAACTCTCGGCGGAGTGCCGACGGGGCATTGGGAGTGGTTTAGATTGGACGGCACAAAAATGCGCTCCGGGAATTTCGAAAAGGGCGAGCAAGTCGGCGAGTGGACCACTTACGACAAAAAGGGAGATGTCTATAAGGTGACCAAGATCAAACCGAAAGCGAAGAAAGCAGGCTGAATATCAAGAGCAAGTCGGTCACTCCACCACAGGAATTTTCCTTGATTGGACAGGCACCGCCGAGCGGGGCGATAGCAATAAGAGGCCGTCCTTTCCCATCGGCACTTCACTTTTCCCCGCGACGCTGGAAAAACATCACGGCGATTGTTCCGAGGATCGAAGCGGCGACAATCAACGTGGACAGCGCATTGATATCCGGCGTGATGCCGCGCTTGACGGAGGAATAGATCAGGATGGGCAACGTGGTGGCCCCCGGGCCGGCGGCAAAGAAACTCACCACAAAATCATCAATGCTCATCGTGAAGGCCAGTGCCGCGCCGGCGAAGACTCCCGGCATCATCAACGGCAATGTGATATGGCGGAATGTTCTCCATGTGTCCGCCCCAAGATCGTGCGCCGCTTCTTCCATCGCCGGATCCATCCCCTCCAGTCGGGAGCGGACGATGATCCCAATGAAGGGAGTTTGAAAGGTGATGTGCGCAATGATCATGGTGGGAAGGCCGAGCTCGAAAAGGCCAAGCCAATGCCGGAGCGTGGCAAAGCACATCAACATCGCCACGGCGGCCACGATGTCAGGGATGACAACCGGAACATACATAAGCCATGAAAAAAGTTTCTTTCCCGGAAACGAATACCGACTCAATCCGTAGCCGAGCAGTGAGCCCAGCACGGTTGAAACGGCGGTGCTAGCAAACGCGAGAAGCAGAGTATTGTGGATGGCGGAGAGTTTTTCAGGGCTCTGGAAAAGAGTGACATACCATTCGATCGTGAACCCTTGCCAGGGCCCGCCGCGCTTGGCGGAATTGAAGGAGTGCAGGATGACCACCGCTATCGGGGCGTAGAGGAACAGAAAAAGCGCCCCGGCGCTGAGCCAGAGAGGCCAGGAGAGGCGTTTCACAAAACGGCCCGCCTCCCTTCCTCGCCCGCCGTGCGAGCGAACAGCCACAAGCCGATCATCACGATCCCCATCGCCAGGCACGCGATGGCGGAGCCAAATGGCCAGTCACGGCTGAAACCGAATTGCTGCTGAATCGCGTTCCCAATCAAAACGGTTTTGGCGCCGCCCATGAGATCTGGAATG
>SYMW01000101.1 GCA_005805305.1 Verrucomicrobiales bacterium | reverse complement strand
TGCCTCAAACATTTTGACCTTGCGTTGCGCCCTGAAGGGAAACCGTTGGGATGAGTGTTGGAATCGCCTAAACGACTCCGATTATCTCAAAATCAAGGTCGCCGCTTGACCTCAAGGTTACTTTGGCGTCACACACCCTTGGCGCGCGGCGGAGCAATCCGTTCATTGACTCGACTGAGTTCTGGCCGATATGGTATCCAGCCATGAAGACACGAACCGTACCGCGACGGGTTTCCGTCTCGCGACTCACGAGTTATCAGCCCGAAGCGCAATCGGAAGAGGCGTTTCGGTTGAAACTCGCGCAGTGGTTTGGTGAGGCCAACCAGTGCCGCATCGAGCTTTCCCTCTCGGAAAGCCCAGGAGTCGATCAAGATTTGCAACGCGGAATGCTCACAACCCTCATCGCTTATGGCGAATGGGCTCAGATGGAAACGCAGAAAAGGAAGATCGACCTGGCTCCGATCGGGGTGACGTTCGAAGATATCGCCGCCGAAACGAGCATCCTCCGAGACACTTACCGTTCGGCTTTCGAGAACGCCTTGAGCAGTGCCGAAGCCGAAGCTGTTTTGAAAGAAGTCTTCGGCTAATGCCCGACGAGAAGGCCCAACTTCTGGGTCGTATTCTTGACGCGTTTTACGCGGCGGAATTCTGCATGCCCGGCGAAAAAGCGGAACGAAAGGACGTTTACAACGATCTCCTGGACCAAGCCGGCAAGTTAAGCGGAAAGAGTCCGAGCCTGATAAAGGAAGCAATTCTCAAAGATCGCTACCCGCAGTACAGGAGAGAACGTTTGAAAAGAGAACTTCAAAGCATTCCCGCGAAAGTACGCCGCAATTGAATTGGAGGTTCCCGGCCACGCCGGGTGGGGCATGAGTCAAAACCTGCCTACGGGGAATGACATTGAGTCTCTTACTGAACCGGCACGACGGGCAGGATGGGATGGTCGGGATTGACGGCCAATTGTTGCAAGCGCGGGATGATCACCAAGTCCATATCCTCCATCGGAATCGCACCGGGAAGAATCTGGGAGTCGCCGGGCAACACGATCACATGGATTCCGCGAGGCAGACGATACAAGGGTTCACTTATGCCGAATGCTTTCCGCCGTTCTTGACCTTCATGTCGTCCAGCGAAACGATGTGCAGCGGGTCGATCTTAACTGAAGAATCGTCGTTTTTGAGAACGATGACAAGGCTCTTACCGATGGCAATGAAGTCTTGATGGGGTATGGAAAACTTTCGTCCGTCAGACAAGCGGATGACGAAAGGCGTCGGATCTTCGTGCACCCGTTTGCGGACTTGCTCCACATTCATTTATCCTCTGTGCCGAAAAACAATTCGACCGTCAAGCCGCCAGTCGGGAAGGTGCAGCAATTCTGCCTGAAAGTGTAGATGATTCGGTAATCCCCCACACGCAGGCGAAACCGATTGTGCCCCTCCAAGTGGTGGTGTGGAAAAGATTTGAGCCGAAGTCCCAGGTCATCATCAATCCTGCCCTCGATGCGCGAGTGGATCCTGGGCGGGAGTTTATAGAATGCGGCATCAAAACCGGAGTAGTAAATTTGAAACGCCTCGCTCATCTGTGGCTCCAGGCTGGCGTGCGGGAAGGCGAAGCCCTTTGGCCATCTCGCGACTCACGAGTTATCAACACGAAGCGCAATCGGAAGAGGCGTTCCGATTGCCCCCGGGTGGTTTGGTGAGGTAAACCAGTGCCGCATCGAGTTTTCCCTCTCAGAGGGCCCAGAAGCCGATCTTGACTGACCCCTCGTTGACCTCGTTTGACAAACTGAGTCCCTACTCGCTTGATCTGCCTTGAGGCGCCACCAATTCCCATCGTTTTCTGATTCCATGCAGACCGGGACTCCACCATAGTCCGACGATGCAGCAAAGATCGCACTCGATCATTGATCGGATCAATGCGGCCCAGGATCGGTTGATCGCCAGAAAATTCGCACGAATGCACGCGTCCTGAACTTGGCGCGCGGAAATCTTCGACGCTGGATGACCCGCGATGGACGAACCATCCGACCGGTATTCTTGGAATGGGACCGGATTCTCCGACGGTTGACGCGTAGTGAAATAGCCTCTTTCCTGCTCAGCGACACGCCCATGCCAAGACGGCTTCGCCAATCCAGCCCGTTCGCCGGAGCTCTGTCTGAGCCGGAACGGCGCGCCCTCCGCCGCACTCATGAAAAAACGGGAATTTGAAATCGCCACACTGCCGGCCGCGTGGGAATCGCGGCTGCGGAGCGTCCGGTTCGGCCAAACCGTTGCACACTGCCTGGAGGTCCATGACCTGATCATCAGCAAGCTTGCGGCCGGACGCCTCAAGGATTTGGAATTCGTTGGGGCTCTTGTGCATTTCGAAATGACCGACTTGCGCCTGCTTCGACGGAGAATCGGCCAACTACTATTGCCCAAGGATCGCATAAAGGTCCGCGCAAGGCTCAAGTCGGTGCTGGATGATCTGGGCTAGCGTGGCGGGGCTTCAGCCGGACAACGGACAAAAACCTGGCACTCTATCTTCCCTAACCTCCGCCCCACGCCCCACGCCGCCCCTCTCACTGGGGGAAACGGCGGAGCCGGTGGCCCACAATCCCAAGGGAAAGACAATTGAACAGAAAGACCCCCTTTCATCCGCCCATTCGGATAACAAAACTTTTGGCGCAATGGGTATGTCCCAAACATGTGTACCAATGTCCCGAAAGTGAATTGACGCGTTTTGACTTCTCTGACATAAAATTCTCCATCTCTCAGCCAACATTTGCTTCCACAAAATTTCCGTATGAAAACATCCTCTTTGAAGGCTTTCATTCTGAGCATGGGCCTCTTATTGGTCTCCGGCGTTGGTTTCACCCCCACGGCTCAAGCCGCCATAACCTTGGTGAACGGCGGTTTCGAAACTCCCGCGTTCGGCCCTGGCGCCAACTCCTATCCGGTGACGATTCCCGGCTGGAAAACCACGGACAGCTCGTTTGAGATTTGGGGAACGGGGTTCCTTGGGGTTCCGTCCTACGAAGGAACACAATTCGCCGAATTGAATGCCTTTATCGCGGGTACGCTATATCAGGATCTTGTCGGCATCGGCTCCGGCACGCCACTTGGTTTTGAAATGGCCCATCGAGGCCGCGCCGGTTTAGATGTGATGAATCTGACCATCTCGGACTTGGGGGCGGACAATTTGCCGGGCGGCAGCGGCGCCAATTTGGACACCATCCTGTTCACAAAAAACTACACGGATGGAAAATCGGCATGGGGGTTCTATGACAGTTCGGGGGAAGCGCCCATTGTGGCTCTGGGCAACACGACGCGGTACGCCTTCAAAGCCGTGTCGGCCGCGGGTGGCATTTCCGTTGGTAATTTCCTCGACGCGGTGGCGTTTGGGGAAGGGGTCGTCGTGCCGGAGCCTGGCACGATGCTCGCCGGGGCTACGTTATTGATCCCTTTGTGCGCGAGTGTGTATCGCAGTTGGCGTAAACCTTGAGGAACCCCACGGTGGACCTTCAGCGTTCGTGCAACGCGGAGCCCCCCCTAGGACAGACAACTTAAATTCTTCTATGCGCATCCGTTCTTGGCCGCGCGTCCGCATCCACAGCCCCCCTGTTCTTCCCCAAGTTCGATTGGGTTGTCGTTCTCGCCGTTCTGGGGAGCCGGTGGTTCAAAATTCAGATATCGTTGGTTAGGTTTGACAGCGCGCCTTGCCTTCCTGCCCTTTCCGCAAAAGCAGGACCCCTTGGAAATTTTAGACCATGGCTCCCAGGGATTTCTCATTGACCTGAGGCTGCTCAACGACAACAATCAGAATTGTTCCGGTCTAAGAATCCTCATCCATCCCTGAACGTGATCCTTTCCAAAAACACCTCCAATCCTTGTCGCAGTTTGCATGCCGCGACGTCACCCGGGTTCACCTTGATCGAGCTGCTGGTGGTCATCGCCATCATCGCGATTCTCGCGGGAATGCTCTTGCCGGCGCTCTCCAAAGCCAAGGCCAAGGCGCAAACCATCAAGTGCCTGAACAATCAAAAGCAGCAAGGCATTGCGTATCATCTTTATGTGGATGATAACAATGATTTCTACCCCGTCCAACCCACGTGGTCCACGGTGGGTGGCAGGCGCGGATGGACCAGCTTTTACGACAGCGACCGCTACGGGTGGAGCAATCGAGTTCTCAATGTTTACGTGCAGGCGGAGGAGAGTTTTCGCTGCCCCTCGGACCGTGGGGATTCACTGGTGTTCAAAAGTGGAACCAAGATCGGCACGAACATAGTCCGCACCTGCTTTGAGGCTTATGGAACAAGCTATTTGGTGCAATGGGCCGGAGACAATTTCCGAGTGAAAAAAGTCATGGGCGACTCGCTGAACAAGGAGAACCGACCCATTAAGGGCAGCGAAGTAGGGATAAAGCCGACCACCAAATTGATCCAAGCGGATTGGCCCTGGCACGGAAATCGAGATCAGAAGGATAAACAAACCCAGTGGCACCGGGGCGCGAGGAGAAGCTTCAATGTGCTGTTTGGCGATGCGCACGCGGAACTCTACACCTTCCCTGAAGCAGTGAAGGATTGGGTGGGCGGACCCGCTCCAGATATCAATTTTCTGTGGTGGTGACCGCCTCCGGCAATGCCCGCACCCCGCATCACCGGGGTTATCCCAGTTGGCGTCGGAAACGCCCCACGCAGAGCAGAAACAAGAAAGCCCCCATGGCTGTGAGCACCGAGAGGCTGGCCGCGAAATCACCCCACTCCGCTCCCCTCAAGATGACCGCCCGAAGCATGTCGATATAATAGGTCGCTGGGAGCACGGCCCCCAACCCATAAAACAGGAGAGGCATCGTTTCCCTCGGAAAAATGAATCCCGAGAAGAAAACGCTGGGAAGTATCAGAGCCATGCACATCTGAAGCGCCTGCATTTGGTTGGCCGCCCGCGTGGAGACCAAAAGCCCGAAGCTGAGAAGGCAGAACACGTAAGCCAGCGTCCCCACGCCAAGCGCCGTTAAACTTCCGGCGATCGGGACGGCGAACCAATAATGCATGATGCCAAACAGAATTCCCGACATCGCCATCCCCAGGCACAGATAGGGAATCAACTTCCCCAACAAAAGTCCCCACTTGGAAAGGGGGCTCACCAAAAGCTGCTCCAGCGTCCCGCGCTCCCGTTCGCGCACCACGGCCATCGCGGTCGCGAAAGTCGTCGCGATCTGAAGCACCATGCCAATGACGCCCGGAATGAAAAAGTTCGGGCTCCGCATGTCCGGGTTGAACATCACCTGAGGACGCACTTCGATGGGCAACTCCCGCCTGCCCGACTGGGCCATCAACAGGCGCAACGAGTCGGTGAGGGCCACGGCCACGGCGGAATTCAAGGCCTGCAAGGCCGTGGTTGAATTGGATCCATCAATCAAAACCTGGACGCGAGCGGGCCTCCCGGCGCGCAGATCCCGAGTGAAATCAGGCGGGATCTGAATACCGACATAAGCCTTCCCCTTCCGAATCGCCGCCGTCAACTCGTCGAGGTTCCCCGCCTCACCCACGACCCTGAACGTCTGCGTGTTCACGAAACGTTCCACCATCCTCCGGCTTTCGGCGGTCCGATCCTCGTTCAGCACCACCATCGCCATGTGCTTGACGTCATTGTCGAGCGCGTAGCCGAAAGCGATCATTTGGAGCAAGGGAGGGAAGAACATGAAAAAAAGCGTCATCGGATCACGAAAGACCACGATGAACTCCTTGTAGAGTATGGCGTTCAACCCTCGAAACGGCCTTTTCATGATCCGTTGAGTGGCTTGGAAGTCGCTTTGGCATGACGTTCCGTTAACGACACGAAGACATCCTCCAACGAAGGCGCGATGGGGCGTATGTCAGCGCCGTGAATGCCCGCCTCCCGAAGCCGGGCCAAAATGCGGTCGTCCGAGAGGCTCTCCTCCACGAGCAGGCGCATGGACTGGCCGAACACGGTCGACGCCAGCACTCCCGAAAGATCCCGCACGCATTGGAGACCTCGTGTGACCCACTCGCAGGTCACGTCCAAACGGCGGGTCGCGGGAGGGTTGACCTCGGGCATTCTCTTGAGGTCGGCGGGCGCTCCGCACACGACTAGCTTGGACATGAAAATGTAGCCCACATGGGAACATCTCTCCGCTTCATCCATGTAATGCGTGGTCACGAACAACGTCATGCCGTGGCTGGCGAAGCCGAACAATAAATCCCAGAGCTCGCGCCGCGCGACCGGATCGATGCCCGCCGTGGGTTCGTCCAAAAAGAGGATCTCCGGCTTGTGCAGCAACGCGCACGCCATCGCGAGCCTCTGCCTCCATCCGCCGGACAGCAGCGCGGCTCGGCGTTCGAGGTAGGGCTCCAGGTGTGTCATGGCCACCAACTCTTCCTGGCGCCGCTTCAACGCGGGGCGGTTCAGCCCGTACAAACGCCC
Source organism: Verrucomicrobiales bacterium (assembly GCA_005805305.1). Taxonomy (GTDB): domain Bacteria; phylum Verrucomicrobiota; class Verrucomicrobiia; order Limisphaerales; family F1-80-MAGS106; genus F1-80-MAGS106. The sequence continues at coordinate 6,404 of SYMW01000101.1, read as the reverse complement.
GTAAAACTGAAGATTCTCCAGAACGCTCAATTCGTCATACAACGAGAATTTTTGAGACATGTAGCCGATCAACCCCTTGATGGACTCGATCCCGCGTCCCACATCATGGCCCGCGACGCGCGCTCTTCCCGCGGATGGCTTGAGGATCCCGCACAACATCCGGATCACCGTGGATTTTCCAGACCCATTGGGGCCGAGAAATCCAAAAATCGAGCCTTTGGCGATCCGGAAGCTGACTGAATCAACCGCCGTGAACCCGCCGAATCGCCGGGTCAGCCCTTCGCACTCAATGATGCATCCTGATTCCGAGTGACCTTCCAAGCGATCCTTTGTAAGCGTTTGAGACCCGTGACGAACCGAACGCTTTGCACAGCGCGCAACGCGCAACGCGAAACTCGAATCGAACGGCCCTCAGGGTCCGTACAAAAATAACTTCCGGTTTTGGCGGGAGCGCGACTTGGCTAGATGCTAGGCGCGAGGAGCCCTCCTCCGCCAGGGCTTCGGAGGACAGGGGCGCACCGGCCCGCCGGGCTGGGGCCCAATGAATCGCTGGCGTTGTTGCTCATTCCTCACAGATCTAAGGATATGCTCGTCATTCGCGCCTAGCCAGCGACTCGTTGGACCGCCAGCAAAACAGGAAGTTATTTTTGCACGGACCCTTATCACCTGAGGGCGCCACGCCGGGTTCGGACTATCCTCCGAAGCCCACCTCCGCGGACATCCCAGCCCGCAAAAGCCTCCCGGGGTCCTCGACCCGCACCTTGACGCCGAACACTTGTTTGACTCGTTCCTCCGTGGTTTGCACATTGCGCGGCGTGAACTCGGCGGCCCGGTGGATCATCTCGATTTTCCCGGTGAATCGCCGCCCGGGAAAGGCGTCCACCTGCACGCTCACCGCCTGGCCTGGGGACAATCTGCCAAGCCACGGTTCGGGGGCATAAACACGCACCCACAACGAATCGGGAAGGAGCACCGTGGCCACCTCGCGGTTTGGCGGCACGACGTCTCCCGCCTTCACGGACACCACCTCCACCGCGGCATCCGCCGGAGCGGCGATCTGGAGCTCGGCCTCGTGCGTTTCCAACTCCGCGAGCTGGGCCCGCGCTTGATCCAGACGTTCGGACCGAGTTCCGCGACGCAGCAAGTCAAGTTTGCTCCGTGCGGCTTCGGCCGTTTTCTCAGACACTTTCATTCGAGCGCCGATCCTGTCCCTCTCGCTCTCGGAGATGGAACGTTGGGCGAACAACTGCCGTGACCGCCCCTCCTCCAACGCGGCCCATTCATGCTCCGCGACGGCGGCTTCCCAAGCCTTTTGAGCCGCTGCAATCTCCTCTGGCAAGGGACCTGCCTCGAGCTCCGCTATCTGGGCGAGCACGAACCTCTTGCGCGCCCCCAATTCCGGCGCCTCCAAGCGAACCAGAATCTGGCCCTTTTTGACCTCGGCGCCTTCCTGCGTTTCTATGGAAGCCACGCGCCCCCCGTGGCGCGACGCGATCCTCACTTCATCACACTCCATTGTACCGGAAAGAACGCGCTGGGCGTCTGGGGCGGGGGGCGAGCACCCTTGCGCCAACAAGAGCAACAAACCGCCAATGCAAAGGGTGACATGTCCCCGGCCTTCAGAGAATGGTCTCGGGGCCATTCCGGAGAGGCGGTGTCGGCGCGAGGTCAGCCGTGGTGGAGCGCACCGTTCCTGGGACGGCTTAAATCCAGGCCTCCCACGCTCCTTGGGTCGGTTCATGCGGTCTTCTGGCGCCAGACCGGCTATTGATTGTCCCCGTCCAGCAATCCGCCCAATCCTCCCAGAAGCGAGCCTTCCCCACGAGCGGCTCCGCCTGCTTTGGGGGAGGCGCTGATGATGCGGTCAGCCAACCGGCTGAGCGGGAGCGATTGCAGCCAAATCCGGCCGGGGCCGCGCATGGTGGCGAAAAACAGGCCTTCACCACCAAACAACGCCGACTTGATTTTGCCGACGTACTGGATATCGAAATCGACGCTGGATGTAAAAGCCACCACGCATCCCGTGTCCACTCGAATCACTTCCCCCATGGCCAAATCCCTTTCGAGAATCGTGCCGCCTGCGTGACAAAAGGCCCATCCATCACCCTGAAGCCGCTGCATGATGAAACCCTCGCCGCCAAAAAGACCGGCGCCGAGCCGCTTCTGAAGGGCGATCCCGACACTCACACCTTTCGCGGCGCAGAGAAACGAGTCCTTCTGGGCGATCAGCTCTCCCCCCACGTCGGTGAGGTGCACCGGAATGATTTTCCCAGGATACGGCGCTCCGAAAGCCACTTTCTTTTTCCCAGTCCCCTGATTCTGGAACACGGTCATGAAGAGAGATTCACCGGTCAGGAGCCGCTTCCCAGCCCCCATCAGGGCGCCGAAGAAACCGCTGTTCTTCTGAGATCCGTCCCCAAAGATCGTCTCCATTTCGATGCCATTCTCCATGTACATCATCCCGCCCGCCTCCGCCACGACGGCCTCCATGGGATCGAGCTCGATCTCCACGAACTGCATGTCGTCTCCATAAACTTTGTAATCCACTTCGTGCATCTCTGCCATAGGTCCTTTGCTTGATGGTTGAGTTTTTTTTCCGCTTTCTGTCCAGTCGCCAATGCCACTGATTCGCGGCGGCGCTGCTGGAGCCGCAACGAGTTTTCTTTGCTGCCGTGACCGATGAACTTGCCGAGGCATTCCAGCGGCCTGCCTCCACAAATTCCCAATCAATTCATTGTCTGATCAACACTCCATTCTCGCTTACCGGGGCACGGATTCGATCCGGTACAACGCGGACTTGGTTCGCAGGATCAAGGCCTTGCCCGCAACCGCCGGCGAGGCCATGAACCCGTCCGAAAGTTCGTTGGTGGCCAGCGGGCGAAAGGCGCGCGACGCCTCGAAAATCGTGGTCTTTCCTTCCTGGCTGAAAACGTAGATTTTGCCGTCGGCAAAAAGGGGAGACGCCGAATAGTTCCCTCCAACGCGTTCCCTCCAGATTTCCGCCCCGGTTTTGGGGTCCAAACAACCGGCGACACCGCCATCATCGATCATGAACAGCAGATCCTTGGCGAAGAGCAGGGAAGGCAATTTGGGGACGTTTCTTTTCGACCTCCAAACCACATGGGTTTCGGTCACATCGCCGGAACCGCCGGGCTTGACGGCCAGAATTTGGCCTTGGGACCATCCGCTCGGAAAATAGATGAGGTCGTCGCTGACCACGGGCCGCGTGCCCCCGGAATGACTGGTGCGCTCCTCCACTCGCCACCTTTCAGCTCCCGTCCCCGGATCATAACCATAAGCCGCCTTGGCTCCTTGGCTGATGAGCAGGGGTTTTCCTCCAAACATCGCCACCAAAGGCGTCGCGAATGCCTTCCGAAAATCGCCCTCCGCCTGCGGCTTCCCTTCCGCATCCAAGTCCTTGTGGTCGATCGAGCGGTCCGTGCGCCAAACGGTCTTGCCTGTCTTCTTATCGAGCGCCACGACGAATTGGAAATCGCTCCCGTCAAAATTCATGATCAGCAACTCTCCGTGGATAATGGGCGACGATCCCGCTCCTCGAAAATGGTTGCAGACAAAATCGCGTCGCTCCCACAGCACCGCTCCCGTGCTGGCATCCAGACAGGCGGTCCCGGGAGATCCGAACGTGACGTAGATCCGTCCGGATTCGGATGCGGGGGTGGGCGAGGCATAAGTGTTGAATTTGTGGGCGAACTGGGGCTTCTCCACCTCAAAGAGCAGCTTGTCGAGCACGACCTTGCCAGAGGTGGCGTCCACACTCACAACGGAGAGGGCGCGGCCATCCTCGGTGGCGGTCGTCAACCACACCCGCCCATCCTGCACCACGGGGGAGGACCACGCTCTCCCGTGGATGGGCGTTTTCCACGTCACGTTGCGGGTCTCGCTCCACGTGGTCGGAAGGCCCTGCGCGCCGGATAAGCCCAACCCGGAAGAGCCCCTGAAATGAGTCCAGTTCTTGTCCTCGGCCATGGCCCAGCAAGTGGTTGCGAGGCCTATCGCCAGTGCGACGATCCGATCCGAATAAATGCCCTTCCAGCGCGTCATGAAGCCATAGATACCAAACACGTTTGAAATGTTGCACAAAAATCCACCTGCGGAGCAAATCGCGCTTTCGTTGGCCGTCCCCAAGAAAGACACCCCCGCGGAGCGACCAACGAGGAATCTCTTTGAGAAAAACCGCGAAAACGGCTCCTCAATCCAGCGTTTCCGGGAAAACCGTTGACGCTCCGATAGGCGTTACCTAAATTGGCCGCCAACTTACTTGAGATGCCAGCCATGATTCCATGAGCAATCCAGCGATAGCCGCCACTGCTGCGAAAGGTTTGGAAGGGGTCGTTGCCGCCAGCACGCGGCTGAGCGATGTCCGTGGGGATGTGGGGAAACTGATTTACTGCGGGTACGACATCGACGAACTGGCAGGCAAGGTCACTTACGAGGAAGTGGTTCATTTGCTTCATCATGGTTTTCTCCCCAACCAAGCGCAGCTCGCAGAACTCAAAGCGCGCCTGGCCGCCGCCCGCGAGCTGCCACAAGGCGTCGTCGATCTGATCCGGTCCTTTCCCGAGAACACACCAGCCATGCACGCCCTTCGCACGGGGGTCTCGGCGCTGGGTTGTTTCGATTGCGGCGCGGACGCCGACAACATGGACGCGCAGAGGGAAAAGGCCATGCGCCTCATCGCGCAAATACCCATTATCACGGCCTATTTTCATCGGGCTCGCCAGGGCAAGAGCTTGCTCCCTCCCGATCCGTCCCTGGGCGAAGCCGCGAATTTTCTCTACCTCATCAACGGCGAGCCGCCTTCGGAGGAGCAGGTTAAAACCATGGACCTCTGCTACGTGCTGCACGCGGATCACGGGATGAACGCCTCCACGTTCAGCGCCCGCGTCACCATCGCCACGCTCAGTGACATGTATTCGGCCGTCACAACGGCCATCGGAACGCTCAAAGGACCGCTGCACGGCGGCGCGAATGAAGGCGTCATCAAGATGTTGAAGGAAATCGGAAGCCTGGATCAAGTTGAGGAATACGTCGAGGAATGCCTCGCTCAGAAGAAGAAAGTCATGGGGATCGGCCACCGGGTCTACAAGGTGCTGGATCCGCGAGCGCCGCACCTCAAGCGCATGGCGCAGGTGCTCAGCGCCAAGCTCGGCGAACCCAAGTGGATTCAAATGAGCGAGAAAATCGCCGAAATGATGCTGGAACGCAAAGGGCTGCACGCAAACGTGGATTTCTATTCCGCCACGGTCTATTACTCGCTCGGCATTCCGACCGATTTGTTCACCCCAATTTTTGCCATCGCGCGCACGGCCGGATGGACCGCCCATGTCCTGGAGCAACTGGCGGATAACCGCCTGATTCGTCCGCAAAGCGTCTACACGGGACCGGTGGGACTAAAGGTCGTGCCCTTGGATCAACGGTGAAACCCGTCCAGATCCCACTCCGCTCAGATCGGTCCGCGCCACACATGCAAGGGGACACGGAATCGCGGGGTGGAGTCCCGTTGTCAGGCCAATCAACCGCGGAGTCCGCGCCGGCGATCGGACCCTCCCGGCGCGCGCGCGCGATCGTCACGGAACATCAATCATGAACCTTCACGAATATCAGGCGAAACAATTGCTGGCTCGATTCGGCGTCCCCGTCCCGGGGGGAGAGGCTGTCACCACGCCCGCGCGCGCGCGCGAAGTGGGCGAGAAGTTGTTCGCCGCCGGACACTCGCTGGTCGTGGTCAAATCCCAGATCCACGCGGGCGGCCGCGGCAAAGGCGCCTTTAAAAGCGGATTTCAAGGCGGCGTGAAATTGAGCCGCACGGCCGATGACGTCTTCGACAAAGCGTCCGCCATGCTGGGGAATGTGCTGGTGACCAAGCAAACGGGCCCTGAAGGCCGCGAAGTGAAAACACTGCTCATCGCCAGCGCCGAAACCATCAAAAAAGAGCTCTATTTAGCGGTGCTCCTCGACCGCTCGACTTCCCAGCCCTTGATCATGGCCAGCACGGAGGGCGGCGTGGACATCGAGGAAGTCGCCGAGAAAACTCCCGAGAAAATCATCAAGGAACTCGTCGACCCATCCCTGGGCCTCATGCCTTATCAAGCTCGAAAACTGGCGGCCGCACTGGGACTCCGAGGGGAGCTCATGAACCGGGCCGCCAAGTTGTTCCTCGGCGTCTACAAGACCTGGTGGGAATGCGACGCCGCCATGCTGGAGATCAATCCTCTCTGTGTGGTCGCCGGACCCGATGGCAAAGAAGCCATCGTCGCTGTGGACGCCAAGATGTCCATCGAAGACAACGCCCTCTTCCGCCATCAGGACATCCAAGCGATGCGGGACTTGGGGGAAGAGGCGCCTCTCGAGATCGAAGCCAGCACTTTCAATCTTAATTACAT
>SYMW01000100.1 GCA_005805305.1 Verrucomicrobiales bacterium | reverse complement strand
TGGAAACCTTCTGGCGCAACGGCCGGTGGTGCGACCTCTACCCTCACGCAAAACCTCCAGTTCACTCCAACAACTAACCAACAACTAAGCTCTCTACATCGGCCCTGGCTCTATCGTCGCAAAAATCTGAGATGCGCACCACCGTCCGCATCCCCCAACTCCGGGCTTCCGCTTTGACAGGGGGCTTGATTACGATGCGCGCATGACGTTGGTGGAATACCTCAGAGTTCAATACGGACTTCTTAAGAGACTGGTTGCCGGACGTGACGTGCTCACCGCATCGGAACGGTCGGTCGTCTCGGAATTCCACAAGTTTTATTATGAGAAAGCGAACACGGGCGGCACCTGGCAGGATACGTACTGGATGGGATGCAAAATTCTGAAATGCCCGATGGACCTGTGGATCTATCAAGAAATTTTGCATGAAACCAGACCCGATCTGATTATTGAAACGGGCACTTACAATGGAGGCAGCGCCTCTTACTTGGCGTCCATCATGGATATTCTGGGGACCGGGCAGGTCGTGACCGTGGACGTTGCCGCCCACGAAGGCCGCCCGTCTCATCCTCGTATCCGCTACATCCAAGGCGCCTCGACGGCCTCGTCGGTGGTGTCCGAAATCAAACCGCTCGCCGCGGGGAAGTCGGTCATGGTGATCCTGGATTCAGACCACAGCCGTGACAATGTCCATCGCGAGTTGGAAATCTACGCCCCGTTGGTGACCCGAGGCCTGTACCTCATTGTCGAAGATTCGAATGTAAACGGCCATCCGACGGGTCTCGATCACGGCCCGGGACCCATGGAGGCCATCAACGATTTCCTCGTTGGCAATCCTGACTTCATTCTGGACGAGCGCCGAGAAAAGTTTTTCATGACCTTCAATCCACGAGGCTACTGGCGCCGTGCCTAGTGTGCCGTTCACGAATTCGGTGGGCATTTGTTGTGCCAGAGTGAATCTCTGGCAAGGCGCGACGAGGGAGCCTATCCGGACATGGATCTGTGACCGAGGAGCAACGCAGCCAGAGGTTCGCTGTGGCACAACCCGATGGGCGGCACGTCTTTTTGATTCAGACTTCGTTGTTCCCTCCTCACAGACCCACGAAGGGTATGTTCGTCGTTCTCGCCACGTCTGAATCAACAATCCATTGCCGCAAATGTCCACCCAATTCGTGAACGGCACACTAGCATCCCGGGCAAGCGCCCCTTGGGCGCTCAGAACCGCACCGTGACGCCCGCGTGCAGCCGGTATGCCGGAACCACTTGCAAGCCGTTGTTCTCGATGCGAAGCGGTATGTCGACCCCCAGTGTTGCGGCCAGGCTTTCCGCGCGAGTGTAGGCCAATCGCGGTCCGGCGAACCAGGATTCTCCTCCCGTGTTGCCGGATTTTCTGCTCGAGATTGCATCCCGGCCAAGCGCTTCGAATGAGGCGGCCGCCTGAAGGTTCAAGGTGTTCCGCTGTGAAAGCCGCACGAACATTCCCGGTCCCCCCGACTGGGTCACGGATGTCCGCATCCAGGATCGTTGATCGGGGGAGAACTTAGTTCCCTCGTAACGTGTCGTGTTCGCGTCGATGAATTGCTCGGCCACTGTGAATGAAAAACCGGCGCCAGACCCGCCTTTCGCTCCTTCCGCATTATAGACGGCGCACAGATCGCAAGCGCTCTTGAATTCACAGGCGCAAAGTGCCGCCAGAAACGTGGCCGCCCAAGAATTCAACCAGGAGGGTTCGAAAAAACGATTCCGCCGGCCGCCGGTTTCTTCGCGAAAACAAGCCGGCGGCGGCGGTCCGTCGCGCGCTGGGAGCGTATAAGCCCTCCTGGCGGCGGTGTTAAGGAGGGTCGTGAGGATGATGGCCATTTCCACTCGGGCCTTTGAGGTGAGCCATCTGATGGTCGCCAGCATTTCAAAGCCGCTTCGAGTGTCAATGAAGGGCGCATTTGAGATTCTTTTTCGGCCGATCGCATTTTGCTGCGTTTCTTTGCGGAAATCGGTATAAGCTGGGGCCACTGACGGAATAATCCGTATCCTGTATCTATTGTGAAAGCCCTCGTCACCACGGCTAATCGGCGAACTGAGAAAGTTTTTTTGGTTGGGTTGGAATTGAAGTCCCGCTCCACAGGCGATGTGAAGGATTCCATGGCGGAGCTGGCGGAGCTGGTCGACACCGCGGGGGGCGCGGTGGCGGGGACGGCGACCCAGAAGTTGGAGGCGCCGGTTGCCGGCACGTTCATCGGGAGCGGCAAGGCCACGGAAATCGCTGGATTATGCCGGGGCCTCGACGTGGACACGGTGGTTTTTGACGACGAGCTCAGTTCTGCTCAGGGACGCAATTTGGAGAAGATTTTTGAATGCAAAGTGCTGGACCGAACTTCCCTGATCCTCGACATTTTTGCCCGGCGCGCTCGGACACGAGAAGGGAAGATGCAGGTTGAGCTTGCCCAACTGCGTCATTTGTTGCCTCGGCTGACAGGGTTTTGGGCGCATCTTTCCAGGCAGAAAGGCGGGATCGGCATGCGGGGAGATGGTGAAACTCAGCTGGAGGCAGACCGGCGCAAGGTGCAGGAGAGGATCGAGAGGATCGAGAAGGATCTCCTCGATGTTCGGCGCCAGCGCCTGACCCAGCGGCAGGGTCGCCAGCGACACCAATGGCCTCTCGCCTCGATTGTCGGCTACACGAATGCGGGCAAATCGACCCTCATCAATGCTCTCACTGGAGCGGGTTTGCTGGCGGAGGACAAGCTGTTCGCCACCCTGGATCCCACAACCCGCCGGCTCAGGCTGCCGACGAACCAGAATGTGCTCCTCACCGACACCGTGGGTTTCATTAGGAAATTGCCTCACGGCCTGGTGGAAGCATTCAAGGCAACGCTCGAGGAAGTGGTGGAGGCGGACTTGCTGATCCACGTCGTGGATGCGTCGCATCCGGGCGCGACGGATCATATCTCCGCCGTGAACAGCGTGCTGGATGATATCGGAGCAGGAGGGAAGCCGACCCTCATGGCGTTCAACAAGACCGATCTGCTGCCCGCCGAATTCCTGGGATTGCTCAGGGAACGTTTCGAAAAGGCGGTATCGATCTCGGCGAAGACGGGATCCGGTCTGAACGATTTGAAGTCGGAGCTGGGCACGATGCTCCGGCCAATCAGGGATTTTGTGGAGCTTGAGATTCCACACGAAGCCTCAGAAGCCATGGCGCGGCTGCATGTGGTGGGCCAAGTGGTCGAGCGTGACTACGAAGGAGAGAAAGCGCGGTTCAAGGCGAGAATCCCGCCCCATCTCCACGCCGAATTTTCAGGGTTCATCGTTCGTGAGCTGGATTGATTCCTATCACCAATTAGGTTTAAGTGCATGCTCTGAACCGCACTCGAGGTGCTATGACATTCCTCCCTTCCACATCACCGTCTCAGGCAAGTTTGATTCACGTGCCTGGGAATTTTTTCGAGAATTTGCGTCCGGAAGACTTGTTTCCCGGGGTGCAACCTCTCGAGGTGGAACTAGGGAGCGGTGACGGCTCTTTTCTCGCCGCTTATGCGGCGGCCTGGCCGAACGTGAATTTCCTGGGCGTTGAGCGTTTGCTGGGCCGGCTTCGCAAACTCGATAAAAAGGCGCGGCGCGCGGGGCTCACGAATGTTTGCTGCGTGCGCGTGGAGGCTTCCTATTGTCTGGAGTTCATGATTCCGAAAAGCCTGGCACGGGTTGTGCATGTTTATTTCCCTGATCCATGGCCCAAACGGAGGCACCACAAAAACAGGCTGGTAAACGAACGTTTCCCCGAAATCGCGGCGCAAGCGCTTGGCCCCGGTGGCAGAGTGTTCTTGCGGACAGATGATGCGCCCTATTTTGAACAAATGGTTGCGTGCTTCGAAAAAAGCCCGGACTTTGGTCCGGAACAAACCCCGGAGTCATTAAAGAAGTTCGTGACGGATTTCGAACGCGGCTTCAACGCTCGTGGCATTCCAACTCGATATGCTGCTTTTCGGAAGAATCAGCATCCATGAGAGAGATTTTCGCCTGCGATTCGCCAAAGGATCGCAGCCCGCCTTGAGCTGCGATCGATCCACCCAACGGGTCTTTGGGAGGCCCGAAGCGCTCGGGTGATGAGAACTCTGAGAAATGAGAAGAGGTCTTTGTTGAATGTGAGAGAACCGCTGTTTGACAGAAATGGATCCTGGTACACAATGCTTCATGCGTTTGCCGTTCAAAAGCACTTCATCGCAAACCGATCCGGGGGCATGCGCCAGGTCTTCCCCGGACCGCTCCTTGGCAACGAGTTCTCCATGTCATCTCTTTCCCTATCTCCAGCCTGCCCCTGATGCAGGACACCCGATGGCTCTCCGCCGGCGTTATCGGTTCTGCGCGGGAGGAAGCTTGATCGAGGTGATTATGTCTTTGGCCATCTCCGCTATCACAGTTGGAGGGATCATGCAGGGTTATATTATGTCAGCCCAACGCATTGAATTCCTGGCTTGTTCCCAAGCAGCCAATAACTTGGCCGCTCAACGCATTGAACAAGTCAGGGCTGCCAAGTGGGACCTGATGGCTTTCCCGGCGATTGACGAGGTGGTGAGCACCAATTTTCCAACTCAGATCGCGGCTTTTGACATGCCAACCGTCGGCAGCAACCAGATTTACGGAACGAACGTGGTGACTATCACCACCGTCTCGGTGAATCCTCCGATGAAGATGATCAACGTGGAATGCACTTGGCTGGCATTCAGGCGTGGGGTGTTCACCAACACCATCTCGATCTACCGAAGCCCGGAACAATAAATAAGACTGACGACGCAACGGCCGGTTTCCAGCCGCCTCCGTGGAATTTGAATTGGAACCAACGATCAGTCGAGGTGCCGAACTTTAAATTCCCTGATAGAACTGGAGTCTTAGTTTTTCTCGGCGTGTCATCCCTTCTTAAATCCTGTCCATCTCACTCTGAATTCATAGACTGCTCCTCCCTATGTCCTTGAGGCAACAAGATCCCATTCGTCTGCTCTTGGTCGATTCGCAACAGATTGTGCGCCTTGGGTTGCGCAGCATCCTCGAGCGCTGTCCCAGAATTCAAGTCGTGGGCGAGGTTTCCAGAGCCGAGGAAGCCCTGGAGCAGACTCGGCGTTTATCTCCAGGCCTTGTGGTGATGGATGTTCGCTTTTCGGATGGCTCCGGGTTTGAGTTGTGCCGTCAGATCAAAGCCCTTCCGGGTCACACCAAGGTCTTGGTTCTAACATCACAGGCGGACGACGACACCGTGCTCCGGTTCGTTTCGGTGGGTATAGACGGGTATTTGTTGAAGGCCGTGGACGGCGAGCGGCTGATACAGTGCGTGGAATCCATTGCCGATGGGCATTCGGTTCTGGATCCGGCGGTCACTCGGGTGGTGCTCAGCCGCGCCATGGCCGCCAGCTTCAAAGGATCGAAGAGTAAGCTGGACGTGCTTTCGAGCCAGGAGCGCCGTGTTCTAGCGTTGGTCGCCGAAGGCAAGACGAACAAGGAAATAGGGGTGCTTTTGGGATTAAGCGACAAGACCGTGAAAAACTACCTGAGCAACCTGATGGATAAGCTGCAGTTGGGACGCAGATCGCAAGCAGCTGCCTATTTCGTCCAGCATGCCAGCCGCCGCACCACCTCTGAGCCGTGACCATGCAATACTCGGCAGCGAAACCCTTCCTTTAGGCGAATTGTTCCGGCCGAGGCTTCCCAAATTAAAGGTCGGTGATTTTCAGGAGACGGGGTCCAGGTGTCCCGACCCATTGGCGCCACACTCGACTATCCGCTTCCACCCCTGTCACCCTTAAAACGGCAGTTGCCCATCGCGAATCTTCGCAAGATCCTGGCGATAAAGTTCTTCCGAATCACTCACGAGATCCACAAGGGATATGCCTCCCTCTTCGTCAAGCCTTCCTCATCCAGGCTTTTACAAATCTCCTCGAGGTTCAACTGCCGTTTTCAGGGTCACAATTCAAAACGAGCCAGTTTCCGCATTCCAAGCCGATAGGGAATCCACCCCACACAGGCGGAAAGGGCGAGGTACGCCGTCCAAAAAATCGCGACTTTCGAAGGATTTGCAGTCCCACCTCGAGACCACGGGGAGCCGGAGGCCAGCAGCGCGACAGATGCCGCGATGTAAAGAAAGCTGAGGATGAGGCAGAAGGTGCCGCCAAAGCCGCTGACGATTTTACTCGGGTTATCTTCCTTGAAGTTTGGATAGAGTGTCCCCAGACCCAAGGCCAGTCCGTTGAGGGTGAAGGTCATAGTGGCGACGACCAAAAGGAAAAACGCTGTGTGGTCCCGTGGCATCTTGAGCATGGCGCACGACAACAACATAAGAGTTACCGTGATTGCCAGGGAGGCGAACGTCGCAAGTCGATATTTGACTTGGACCACCCTCTGCAGGCCGATGGGAGCTAGCCCAATGATCCAAACGCGTTTGCCTTCCAGGGAAAATTGAGGGAACACAAACCGAGTGGTGAGCGTCGCGAGGTTGAGAGCACAAGCCCCGAGATTCAAGTAAGAGACCAAGTGTACCCAGTAGGGATTAGTAAGCTGCTGGGCAAAGTGGCGGAGGTTGACGACATAGACCCCCAGCAATCCAAACAAGACGAGCGTTTGGCCCCATTGCGCTGTGTCCCGCCAGAACATGCGCAGGTCCTTCGCGACGAGCGCGCGGACGTCGCCATCTTGGCCGGGCAACCATCCAAGGAAACGTTCGATTCCCCGGGGGCCCAGCTTGAATTCCCTGGATGCTGCCCGCCGCCGCCTGAGCACGGACCAACGCGCCAGCACACTGGACCGGCTTTGCACTTCCGACGCGGCCGCGTAGAACATTTTGCCCGTTTCGGTCGTGATCCAAAACCCGAAGAACAACACGTTGCTGAGCAGCATCAGCAAGAAAAAGCCCGCCGTTGAGCGGGCACCTTCGGCCCAATGGAGCACGCCCGACGAGAGCCAGTAGCTCGGGAGCCACGGAAATTGAGCAAAACGGGTCTTATCCATCAGCGTATCTAAGACAGCGAGCACGCGAGTTTCGAGTTTGTCATCACTGAGGGGCTGGGGTTTGAGCCAAAAAACGGCTCCCATTATCAGACTTGCGGCCGTGGCCAAGAGGAGGACTTGAAAGCGTCGGCGGTCAAGAAACCGGGCCAAATTGATGGCGCACCAGGCGGCGGCGATAGCGGGCAGAAAAATAAAGAGCGCCAACAGGATGAGCGTGATGAGATAGAAGTCCCATGGGACCTTTTGAGCCATGCCATACGCCGCCAACAGGGGGGCGATCAAGTAGAGGAACGCCCAGGAAGCGAGCGCTGTGGATTCGATGAACTTGAACCGGAAAACCGTTTGAAAGGGGATCGGCAGGGTCATCAAAAACTGGGTCTCTCGATTACGAAAAAAATTGGTGTAACTGATCGCCAAATTGCTGAAAAAAAGCATGAAAAACAGAAAGGCGAACAATAGGAACATGAGGCGTTCCGTCAGGACGCCCCCCAAGCCTGGGAAGGACCCTATGAAGCGCAACCCCATCCGGAACAAAGCAAAGGAGAGAGCCGCGTAACCCAGCATGAAGAACGCGATGAAAACAGTCAGAAGCCGCGATTGCTCGCGGATCCCAAGCAGACGGCGCCACGCCTGGCGCCCGTAGATGCCGAGGAGGAGCCTCAGAGGGGCGTCGGGAGGGATCATGGTCCGACTTCAGAGAGGGGCCTCGCGGCGCCGTCGTCCACTTCCGCCGTGAGGCTTAGGAAGGTTTGTTCCAATGCGACCCCCACGCCGACTCGTTCTCGAAGCTCCTCCCGCGTTCCCACCGCGATGAGCCGGCCTTGGTGAATAATGCCGATCCGGTCCGCCATCTCCTCGGCGACACTCAGTTGGTGTGTCGAAAGAAAGACGGTCATCCCATTTCTTGATCGTTCCTTGAGGACATCTTTGACGATGCGCGCGTGCTGCGGATCCAGCCCCACCATCGGTTCGTCAATGACAAAGACCTCCGGATCGTGGAGCAACGCAGAGGCGATCGCCACGCGCTGGCGGGTCCCGTGAGACAGACCTTCGATGGGCTTCTCCAAGTACGGGCCGAGGTTAAACCTGTCAATGAGTTGCTTCGCCGAGCCCGCCATCGCGGCCTCGCTCATTTTGAACAATTGGCCAGTAAAGCGCATGAATTCCAGAGGCGTCAGCTTGTCGTACAAAAAAGGAAAATCCGGCACGTAAGCCAGTCGACGCCGGGCTTCGAGCGGATGGGTCTGAACATCGAAACCCGCGACGCGCGCGCTCCCGGACGTCGGTTTGATCAAACCGGCGATGATGCGGATCGTGGTTGTTTTTCCAGCTGCGTTGGGGCCGAGCACGCCGAAAAACTCGCCTTTGTGGACAGTGAGATCGATTCCGTCCACCGCGGTCAAATCACCGAAGCGTTTCACCAGTCCGATCAACTCAATCATGATGGCAAAAGTTTATGCCCGGAAAGGGCCGGGTCGCAACTCGGCATGGGTCGGTCATAGGGCAGCGTGGGGTCCGGTCGCCACAGGGCGCGCGATCGGGATCCGGCCTCGGTTCTGGAACGTTTCCCAGGAAGCATGCAGGACTTTAAACCTGGAAGATCAGAACATGGAATGTGTTTCTTTGGATTCACGAAGCGAAGTTCTCGATTTTTTCCCCAAGTCCCCTACTGTCCCCTCCTCATGATTGGAAGTGACAATGTTCCGGGCGGCCGCCGGTTGAATGTGGGTTGCGGGAACGATATCCGGCCTGGATGGACAAACCTGGATCTGGTGGATTACGGCGGCAATGAGATCATGGATCTCAATCGTTATCCATGGCCTTTTCCGGAGGATCATTTCGATTTCATTCTTTGTTCCCACATCTTGGAGCATCTGAATAACTTCAATGCTGTCGTGACGGAGCTTTATCGAATTGCCAGGCACGGCGCGATCTTGGACGTGCGAGTGCCGTTCTTTTTGAGCACGAAGTTCTATAGCGAACCCGATCATCGAATCCCGTTTGGCATCCGCTCCTTCGACAATTACGAGGAACTGGGCTCGCGGCCACTTCGATTTTACGAGAAATGGAAGCTCCGTCATCGGACCAATTACGGCAGCCCCGCGCGATTTGTGTTCCTGGATCGACGATTCAATTTCAGCAATTTCGCGGCCATTCGATGGCTCAACCTTTTCATCAATCTGGAGCCGGTGATCTTCGAACGGTTTTTCGCGACATGGCTCACACCGGAGGAGGTCATCTTCCACCTGCAGGTGAGCAAACGTTCAAAGGAATCCCTTGGCGGCAAGAGGTAGAATCCTGGGGCCGAGCGCCGGATCCGCGCTACGAACAACGCCTCGCATTGGCTTCACTCCTGCCGCCATCGCACGTCTCCTCGCATGCCGCCGCTCGTTTCAATCCTGATTGTCAACCACAACGGAGAGGCCTTTCTAGAGGACTGTCTCCGCTCGGTAAGCGAGGTGGTCGAACCCGAGAACGAAGTCGTGGTGGTGGACAACGCCTCCAACGACGCCTCCCGGCAGATCCTCGCGCGGTTCGCGAACATCAAGATCGCATTGAGCGATCGGAATCTCGGTTTTGCCGGAGGCAACAATTTGGGGCTTCGGCATTGCTCAGGGGATTTGATCCTCCTTCTCAACAGCGACACGATTGTGACGAAGGAATTCCTATCCATCCTCACCGCGTATTTGGACCGGCATCCCTGTGCCGGAGTTGTTCAAGGAAAGATGGTGCTTCCCCGCGCCGGCGGAGTTTTGGATGTCTGTGGTTCCTTCCTGACCCCCTTGGGAGTTCCTTATCACCGCGGGTATTTCAAGCCGGACGGCCCTGCTTACCAGGCGAGTTATCCTGTTTTTTGCGGGAAAGGCGCTTGCTTGTTGCTTCGACGGCAGGCAATTGAGGCCGCGGGAGGGTTCTTGTTCGATGACGACTTCTTTTGCTATTACGAGGAAAGCGATTTTTGTTTTCGAGTTTGGCTGGGGGGGATGGAAGTGCATTTCGTCGCGGGGCCACCAATCCAGCATCTGATGGGTGCGACGGCAGGCAAGATGGGTCTGTCCTGCTTCGCGCTGCGCCTTTACTTGAAAAATCAAACCTTCACCCTGGCCTCTAATCTGTCCGCGGTTTCCGTGCTAAAGATTTTCCCGCTGTACTTCGCGGTTTTGATGGGCAGTTTGGGAGCTCACGCGCTCCGCCGGCAATGGGGACAGGCTGGCGCCCATGTCAGTGCGCTGATGGTCCCGCTGACTGAGTGGCATCGCATCGCGGCCCGGCGACGTTTGATAGGACGCATGCGCAAGGTTTCGGACGAAGTACTGTGGCCAACCATTGGCCGCTGGCCGGGATGGCGCTACTTCTGGATGACCTTCCAAGGCCGGCTCTCACAATACAAGGATCCAGAAATTAAAGAGGCCCTTCATGAATCCGGCTAACGATGGTCTGCCACGCCAGTCGAGAAGCGCCGTCGCCGGGATAAACAATTGACGGCGGCCCTTTCTCATCATTAGATTGGCTTCAGTAGATTAAGGGATCTTGAGTGGTTGAGAAATACTTATGACAGCCGTTCGCCCAATAGGTGACTCGTCATGAACACATTAAACCGTCGTTGCAGCTCTTCCCTGGGCAAGAAATACGTGATGGCCGTCACGGGTTTGGCTCTTTTCGGTTTTGTGGTCGCACACATGGTGGGGAATCTCCAGATCTTCTTGGGAAGAGAAATCCTGAATGGATATGGCGCCTTTCTTAAATCAAAGCCGCTCTTGCTCTGGGGCGCTCGTCTGGGGTTGATTTGTTTGGTGTCCCTTCACGTATGGGCCGCGATTCGTCTGACGCAAGACAACCGCGCGGCGCGTCCCGTGGCTTATGCCGTCCAAGCCTCCATATCGGCCTCCTACGCTTCGCGAACCATGTTGATGAGCGGGTTGATCGTGGCGAGTTTCATCGTGTTCCATTTGATGCATTTCACCCTCGGAGGCGTGGACCCTGAATTTTTGGAGTTTCGGGATGGCGCGGGGCGGCACGATGTCTACCGGATGGTGGTCGCTGGGTTTTCGACTCCTATCGTGTCGATCTTTTATTTCGTGGGCATGGCCTTGCTTTGCCTGCATCTGAGCCATGGCGTTTCGGCTTTGTTCCAATCCTTGGGGCTTAGGACCGGGCATTGGGTCAGGGCCATCGACCTCTTCGCCAAAGCCGCGGCTTTGACGATTTTTGTCGGAAATTGTTCGATTCCGTTGGCCGTTTTGATCGGGCTCCTAAAGTGAGGGGCAAGCAAGGTCGCGTATGAAATTGGACTCTAAAATCCCTTCAGGGCCATTGGCGGAGAAATGGAACAAGCACAAGTTCGATTTGAAGCTTGTGAATCCCGCCAACAAGCGAAAGTTTGAAGTGCTGGTCGTAGGGACGGGACTTGCGGGCGCTTCCGCCGCCGCATCCCTCGCTGAATTGGGCTATCAAGTCTCTTGCTTCTGTTACCAGGACAGCCCACGGCGCGCCCACAGCATTGCGGCTCAAGGGGGGATCAACGCAGCCAAGAATTACAAGAACGATGGCGACAGCATTCATCGGCTCTTCTACGACACGATCAAAGGAGGGGATTTTCGGGCGCGGGAGGCCAACGTTCACCGGCTTGCCGAAGTGAGCCTGAGCATCATCGATCATTGCGTTGCCCAGGGTGTTCCTTTCGCCAGGGAATACGGAGGCATGTTGGACAATCGATCCTTTGGCGGGGCGCAAGTGTCGCGCACCTTCTATGCCCGGGGCCAGACGGGGCAGCAATTGCTGCTTGGCGCCTACCAGGCGCTCAGCAGGCAAGTGGGATTGGGGGCTGTCAAGATGTTCCCGCGAACTGAAATGTTGGAGCTCGTGGTCGTGGCGGGCCACGCCAAGGGGATTGTCGTGAGGGACATGGTCACGGGGAAGATCTCATCCCACGCGGGTGATGCCGTGGTTCTGGCCACGGGGGGCTACAGCAACGTGTTCTATCTGTCCACCAACGCCGTCGGCTGCAACGTCACGGCCGCTTACAGAGCGTACAAAAAGGGGGCCGCGTTCGCCAATCCTTGTTACACACAGATTCATCCTACCTGCATCCCCGTCAGCGGCGACCACCAATCCAAACTAACGCTGATGTCCGAATCTCTTCGGAACGACGGGCGTGTTTGGGTGCCCAAGCAAAAGGGGGACAAGCGCCTGCCGCACGACATCGCTGAGAAAGATCGCGACTACTTCCTCGAGCGCAAGTATCCGAGTTTTGGTAATTTGGCGCCCCGCGACATCTCGTCACGCGCGGCCAAGGAAGCCTGCGATGAGGGACGTGGAGTCGGGCCAGGCGGGCTGGGGGTGTACCTGGATTTCTCGGATGCCATCAAACGGCTCGGAGAAGCAAAAATACGGGAGCGTTACGCGAATCTTTTCGACATGTACGAGCGCATCACCGGAGAGAACGCCTACCGGATGCCGATGCGCATCTATCCGGCGGTACACTACACGATGGGCGGTCTGTGGGTGGATTATAACCTCATGAGCACGGTCCCGGGCTTGTTTGTGCTTGGCGAGGCGAATTTCTCGGATCACGGCGCGAACCGGCTTGGCGCCAGCGCGCTCATGCAAGGGTTGGCGGACGGTTATTTTGTCCTGCCCTATACGATCGGCCATTATTTTGCGCACGACAAACCGGCTCGCCCACAGGCCGGAAGCGCGGAGTTCCGGGAGGCGGAGGCGGCTGCCCGAACCCGTGTTCAAAAGCTTCTCGCAATCCAGGGAAAACGCACGACCCGCTCCTTTCACCGCGAATTAGGGCGTTTGGTGTGGGACAAGTGCGGAATGGCTCGCAGCGAGAAGGGGCTGAAGGAGGCGCTGCAACGGATTCCGGCTTTGAGGGATGAGTTTTGGTCAAACCTCGCGATAACCGGTTCCGGTGAATCGCTCAACCAAGCGTTGGAACATGCGGGGCGAGTCGCTGATTTTCTTGAGTTTGCCGAGTTGATGTGTCTGGACGCGCTCACGCGAGATGAATCGTGCGGAGGCCACTTTCGAACGGAGCATCAGACGGAGGAAGGAGAGGCCAAGCGTGATGACGAGCATTTCTCGCACGTGGCGGCGTGGGAATTTCAGGGCGAAGATGGCCGTCCCTTGTTGCACAAGGAGCCCTTGGTGTATGAGGGTGTTCACATGAGCCAACGGAGTTACAAGTGAGTAGCGCGCGTGGGGTGACTATATGAAATTGACCCTCAAAGTTTGGCGTCAAAAGGACGGGGATTCCCGTGGAGAGTTTGCCACCTATCAAGCCAATGATATCAATCCCGACATGTCTTTTTTGGAAATGCTTGACGAGGTGAACGAGAGCCTGCTCGCCCGCGGCGAGGAACCGATCGCGTTCGACTCGGATTGCCGGGAGGGAATATGCGGGGCTTGCTCGATGGTCATCAACGGTCTTCCCCATGGCGGCCGCAAGGCGACCACGGCCTGCCAGTTGCATATGCGGCTTTTCGAGGACGGAGAAACAGTGACCGTGGAGCCCTGGCGTGCCCGCGCTTTCCCGGTCGTGCGCGATCTGATCGTGGATCGCAGTGGTTTTGATCGCATCATACAAGCTGGGGGATTCGTTTCCGTTTCAACCGGAGGCGCACAAGATGCCAACGTCATTCCAATCCCGAAGCCCGACGCGGAGCTGGCTATGGACGCCGCTCAGTGCATCGGCTGTGGGGCGTGCGTGGCAGCTTGCAAGAATGCCTCCGCGATGTTGTTCGTGGCCGCCAAGGTGTCTCATCTCGCCATACTGCCGCAGGGGCGCGTCGAGAAGAACCGGCGTGTCCTCCGCATGGTGGAGGCGATGGACTCCGAAGGTTTCGGAAATTGCACGGTGACAGGATCCTGCGAAGCGGTTTGTCCTAAGGAAATCAGCTTGAATTTTATCACCCGACTGAATCAAGAATATGCGGTCGCGCTGTTGAAAAGCACCGGTCAGTCGGCCCGATGAGAGGCAACGGCTTTTGTAGTGTAGTGAAACATTCTTAACACGGCGGTTCAGCCTCGTGGAGATTTGCCAAAGCGTGGATGAGAAAGGTTCGACGAAGAACGAGGCATATCCCTCGTGGACTTGGTGAGTGATTCGGAAAAACTTTATCCCCAGAATCATGCCAAGATTCACCAGGGGCAGTTGCCGTTTTAAGGATTAGAGGTGGTGGGATAGCGGGAGCAGTGACGCCTTGTGATCAGTCGATGGACTCCATGATCTTTCAACCCAGCCAATTCTTGCGAGCAGGGGCACTCCTGGCCATCAATCTCGTATATCTGATGATTTGGGGGTTTGCTGGAATCGGAAAACTGATGAACGGCGTGCCTCCGTGGTTTGCGGATAAGTTCGGCGGCACCTTTTTGGCCACATTCCCGGGGTTGGGCGCGACCTTCTGGGTGCTCACACTTTCTGAGTTGGCTGGTTTCGCCGCCGCCGTGGCGGCCTTGGCAAGGCTCGAATTCCTGGGTCGACGCTCTTTGCTGCTCCTGGCAGGAACACTCGTGTGGAGTTTGTTCGTGTTCCTGCAGCTCGGATTCGGCCAGTGGTTAACTTCCGAATTTAATGGCGCCTTTCAACAATTCATGTACGGCAGCGGCACTGTAGTGGCGCTGCTTTTCGTGAATTCGCCGGCACCTGCCGTCGGCACACCGTGCGACGAACCCCAAAAGTCTTAGTTTTTTTTGGTCTCGTCATGGAAACCGGCCGGCGGAAGCGGGCCGCCGGTGGTTCCAACTCGAATCCAACTCGACGTCTTCCGCCGAATCAAGCCTTGGGTGCTGGAGGCTGGGCTTCCGCAGCCATCTGTTTGTCTCGCTCCTCCATCGCGGCGCGACGGGAAAGTTTTACGCGGCCTTTATCGTCAACGCCGACGCACTTCACCCAAATGTCGTCTCCCATCTTGACGATATCCTCGGTCTGTTTGACGCGAAAATTAGCCAGTTCGCTAATATGACAGAGCCCGTCCTTTCCGGGGAAGACTTCCACGAAGCAGCCGAACTCTTTGATCGTCACGACTTTGCCTCTGTAGATTTTGCCCACTTCAATTTCGGCCGTCATCCCCTGGATCGCAGTGCGCGCGATTTCCATTCCTTCAGCCGAGACGGAGTAGATTTTCACCGTGCCGTCGTCTTCAATATTGATCTCGCATCCCGACTCATCGACGATGCGCTTGATATTTTTCCCGCCAGGGCCGATGAGCATGCCGATCTTCTCGGGATGAATCTTGATTGTGATGATCCGAGGAGCGTATTTGCTGAGCTCAACCCGTGGCGCCGCTAGTGTCTTGCCCATCTCCTGGAGAATGTGCAAGCGGGCAACGCGTGCTTTTTCAATCGCCTCAACCATGATCCCATGGGGAATTCCTCTCAATTTTAAGTCGAGCTGAAACCCGGTGATGCCTTTCTCCGTCCCCGCTATCTTGCAATCCATGTCGCAAAAAGCGTCTTCCCACCCTATGATGTCTGTCAGGAGATTATAACTAGAAATGGAGCCTTCGGTGTATTCAGCGCAAATCCCGATGCTGATCCCGGCCACTGGACGGATCATGGGAACCCCGGCATCCATCAGCGCCAAAGTGCCGCCGCAAACGCTGGCCATCGAGGTGGAGCCATTGGACTCCATGATCTCGCAAGTCAGACGAACCGTATATGGAAAATCCGCGGAAGGCACCATGCCGGCGATGGATCGCTCCGCCAAAGCTCCGTGTCCGATTTCCCGGCGGCCAGGGCCGCTGATGCGGCCGGTTTCACCCACTGAAAAATTGGGGAAATTATAGTGCAAGATGAAGTGTTTCTCGTTGACGCCGCCCGTGTAAGAATCGAACCCTTGCGAATCTTCGCTGGTGCCAAGCGTGGCCAACACCAGCGCCTGGGTCTCCCCTCGCGAAAAGAGAGCCGAACCATGGGCTCGAGGAAGCAATCCCACTTCGGAGCTGATAGGGCGGACATCGTCCAGACCGCGGCCATCCAACCGTTTGCCATCCATCACGAGGCCGCGCACCGCCTCTTTCTGGATGTAATAGAACGCCTCCTTAAGCACCGTCTCCGTCACTACCGCAGCGGTATGCTTTTCAATCAACTGGGCCCCCACTTCGTCGGCGACGGCTTTCACGGCGGCCTCGCGAGCCAGTTTGGCTTTCGTGAGCAGCGCGGGCACCATTCGATCGCCCGCGAGCGCTTTAGCTTCTTCCAGCAAAGTCTCCGGCACGGTCACCAAAGGCACTGTCCTTTTCGCCTTCCCACAACGGGCCGCGAGCTCCTTTTGGGCCGCAATCAAGGGCGCGCAAGCTTGATGGGCAAACAACAACGCGGCGCTAAAATCGGCTTCGCTGATCTCCTTGGCCGCTCCTTCGTACATGACCAATTCTTTTTCGCTCCCCACATACACCAAGTCCAAATCGCTCTCTGCTTGCTGCGAATGCGTTGGATTCGCGATGAACTCGCCTCCGATTCGCCCGACTCGAACCGCGCCCAGCGGTCCGTCCCAGGGAATATCGCTCACCGTCAACGCGGCCGAGGCGCCGACAATGCTCAGAATATCCGAATCATTTTCGCCATCCGCGCTCAACAGCAGGCTCTGAACCTGTACTTCGCAGTAGTAACCCTTGGGAAACAAGGGTCGTATGGGGCGGTCAGTGAGCCGGCACGTGAGAATCTCCTTTTCTGTGGGACGTCCTTCGCGCTTGAAGTAGCCCCCTGGGAACTTTCCGGCGGCGGCGGCCTTCTCCCGGTAATCCACCGTGAGCGGAAAAAACTCTTGGCCTGGTTTGGCTTTTGGAGCGGCTACGGCGGCCACCAAGATGATGGTTTCGCCTAGCTGAACGGTGACTGAACCGTCCGCCTGCTTAGCCAGCTTGCCTGACTCAATAAAGATGGTTTGGGTTCCTACTTGGGCCGATACTTTCTCTGGCATACTTTTTAAGAGGCCCATAAACCGGCTCAGAGGAACTTCCATGAACGCCTGAATTCCATCTCCTCAGAGGCTCATCGAAATTTCCCTGTTCCGGGCGGGGCACTTGGAATACGCGCGGGAAGTTGATGTTCTGCGATCAACGCCGTCCGCGCACTCCGGCGTCCAATCGATCGGATTTCTAATAAAACGAACTGATCCTGAAACACGCGCCAACGATGGCCAATCGCTCCCGGGACCCTCCCGTAGAGCTACTTGCGAAGCTTCAGCTTCTTCGTCACCGAAAAATAACGGTTCTCGTCTGTCGTGTGCAAATAATCCAGGAGGCGGCGGCGCTGGCTCACCATGATCAACAATCCGCGGCGGGAGCTGTGATCTTTCACGTTGGCCTTCAAATGCTCCGTCAAATGATTGATTCTCTCCGTCAGCAGCGCAATCTGCACATCCGAAGAACCCGTGTCCTTCGGGTGAACCCGAAACTGTTCGATAGTCTTGGACTTCAATTCCATATTTTCGATCCTAAAGGGGGACAAAATAGAGAGTCGCCCTTTCGGTGTAAAGGATTTTCCAAGTCAGAAAGGGCGGGGCGGTGGTTCATCCGCGAGTTGTCGGTGGAGCCCGACTGTGCTGAAAGCCAGTCGCAGCAGCATCTCAGGCTCGCAGCCACGCCGAACCTGCTGCGGCTGGTGCTTCGCACACAACCGCGCTCCGGGCTGCCAGCCAAATTCACCGACAACTTGTGGATGCACTGAGGGCGCGGACAGGCGTGCCACCGTGACGGAGGTGATTTTCGGGTGAACGCTCTTGCAGGCCAAACGGTCAATCAGGCAATAATGACTCTGCAATGAACACCGGACTCAGCGCCATCAACGCCGAAGTGCACGCCGCGAGCGCCTTCGTCAATCCCTTACAAAACGAGATCAACAAGGTCGTGGTCGGCCAAAAATACCTGGTTGAACGGCTGATCGTAGGGCTGCTGGCCAACGGTCACGTTCTGCTGGAAGGCGTTCCGGGCCTGGCCAAAACTTTGTCGGTTAAAACGTTGGCCTCCGCCATCAACGCGCGCTTCTCCCGCCTTCAATTCACCCCCGACATGCTCCCTGCCGATGTGGTCGGCACCCAGATTTATAACCCCCAAAGCGGCAGTTTCTCAACGAAACGCGGTCCAATATTCGCGAATTTAGTGTTGGCCGACGAGATTAACCGGGCTCCCGCCAAGGTCCAGAGCGCCCTTTTGGAGGCGATGCAAGAGAAGCAAGTCACCATCGGAGATCAGACCTACAAGCTTGAAGAGCCTTTCCTCGTGCTCGCGACCCAAAACCCCATCGAGCAAGAAGGCACTTACCCGCTCCCTGAGGCGCAGGTCGACCGATTCATGCTCAAACTGAAGATCGGTTACCCCTCCCGCGCCGAAGAACGCCAGATTCTCGATCTGATGGCACGCACTTCCGGCCATCCAACGGCGCAGCCCGTGGTCGAGGCAAAAACCATCCTCGAGGCCAGGCAGGTCATCAACGACGTCTATGTCGACGACAAGGTGAAGGATTATATTGTCGATCTGGTCTGCTCCACCCGCCGGCCAGAGGACTACAAGATCGACGTCAAAGAGTTCATTTTGCTCGGGGCTTCTCCCCGGGCCACCATCTCGCTCACCTTGGCGGCCAGGGCGTTCGCGTTCCTGAAAGGGCGCGGATACGTCACCCCTCAAGACGTGAAAAGCATCGCCATGGACGTCCTTCGCCACCGCGTGACGGTGAATTACGAAGCCGAGGCGGAGGAGAAGACCAGCGAGATCATCATCCAGAAAATTTTGGACGAGCTCCCTGTTCCTTGACCCGGCGTCCCAGATTATTCTTCCGTTCAATCGTTTAAGCCGCATTCCAAGTGATTCCACGGGAAATCCTCAAAAAGATCCGGCAGATCGAAGTCCGAACGAACCGGTTGGTCAGCGAGGCGCTCGCGGGGCAATACCACAGCGTCTTCAAGGGCCAGGGCATGAACTTCGAGGAAGTCCGTGAGTATCAGCCCGGCGACGAAGTTCGATCGATCGACTGGAACGTCACCGCCAGGATGAACCACCCGTTCGTCAAGAAGTTCGTCGAAGAACGCGAGCTCACCGTGATGCTCGTGGTGGATCTGAGCGGCTCCGGCCTCTTTGGTTCCGTCACTCAATCGAAACGCGAGCTCGCAGCCGAAATCGCTTCCGTGCTCGCTTTCTCCGCTATCCGCAACAACGATAAGGTGGGGCTCATCTTGTTCACCGATTGCATCGAGAAATACATCCCCCCGCGAAAAGGCCGGCGGCATGTGCTGCGCGTGATTCGTGAAACGCTCTACCATGAGCCAAGGAGAACCGGAACCGACCTCGGTCAAGCCCTTGAATTTCTAGCTCGAGTGACACACCGCCGCTCCATCGCGGTGGTGATCTCCGATTTCATGGGACAGAACAACCCGTCGAGGGCGGACATCCGCGAGAACCTGCGCCGCAGGGTGGTGCTCTCGGACAGCTTGGCTCAAACGCCCGTCACCGCCCTGCGCCAGGCAAACCGCCGCCACGACGTGGTCGCCGTTCAGATCACGGACCGGTTTGAGCTCGAGCTCCCCGCCCTTGGCCGCCTGGTATTGAAGGACGCCGAGACGGGCGAAGTTGTGGAAATCAACACGAACGACGAGCGCAAGCGCCAGGCATTTTCCCAGCGGCAGAAAAAGGCGCAGCAAGAGCGGCTGCGGATGTTCCGCGCCGCCGGCGTGGATTCCATCCAGCTTCGAACGGACGAGCCCTACGCGGCGGGGCTTGGAAAGTTTTTCCAAACGCGCGAGAAGCGGCGACGGCACTCATGATGGATCCGGGATCATCCAACTCCGCGGCCCTCGTTGTCCCCCCCAGCTCCGAGCCATCTCCCTCGGATCTGCACGACATCAAAGCTCCCGTCCCGATCTCCAATCCCTGGTTTTGGGTTGGCTGCGCGCTCGCCGCCCTGATCCTTGCGCTCGCTGCCAGATGGGCCTGGAACAAATGGAAATCCAAACGCCTCGCCGAGGCTCTCAACATCCCCGTCATCCCGCCGCACAGTCGAGCGAGGGAGAAACTCGCCGCGGCGCTTCAGTCCATCAACAATCCTCCGCTCTTTTGCACCCAAGTCGCGGATATTATACGCGTGTATTTGGACGAGCGATTCGATCTCAGAGCACCCGATCGAACCACCGAAGAGTTTCTGAACGAACTCCGCCACAGCAGAGTTCTCGACGAAACGCAAAAAAACATGCTCGAACAATTCTTGACCCTGTGCGATCTGGCGAAATTCGCCCGCCACGAACCCAACTTAAAGGAATTGGAGCGACTGCATGGGGCAGCCGCTCAACTCATCGATGACACGGAGCCTTCTGCCCCCGCACCGGATTCACGGCCGGCATAAAACGAATAGATCCTGGTTGAGCTCCTGATCCCTCATGCGATTCGCGCACCCATGGTGGTTGATACTCCTGGCGCTCCTGCCTTTGATGGCATGGCTGCGCCACCGGTTCAATCGACAGTCCGCGTTCCTTTATTCCTCCGTGTCCTTGGTCAAGAGCATCACCACTCTCAATGGGTCCGCGGCAAGCCGCATCCTCCCAAAACTAAGATGGCTCGCCATCGTCCTTTGCGTCGCCGCGCTGGCGCGCCCCCAAAAAGGCGAAGGCGAAGCCAAGGTCACAGCGAGCGGAATCGATATCGTCGTGGCTCTGGATCTCTCGGGCAGCATGGCGGCCGAGGACTTTGAAATCCGAGGCCAGCCGGCCAACCGGGTCGCCATCGCGAAGGACGTGCTGGAGGACTTCATTCAACGAAGACCGAGCGACCGCATCGGGTTGGTGGCCTTTGCCGGACGCGCTTACATCGCCTCTCCCCTCACCCTGGATCACGATTTCCTGAGGCAAAACCTCGAACGCCTCGGGTTGGGATTGATCGAGGACGGTACCGCGATCGGTTCCGCTCTCTCGGCATCCATCAACCGCTTGAGAGATCTCGAAGGAAAAAGCAAAATCGTGATCTTGATGACGGACGGGCAGAACACCGCGGGCAAGATCCCTCCGCTGACCGCGGCCGAAGCAGCGAAAGCTCTCGGCATAAAAGTCTACACGATCGGTGTGGGAACTCGGGGCAGCGCTCGCGTTCCCTACGTGGACGCGTTCGGCGTCAAGCGCCATGTGATGCAACCCGTCGACATCGACGAAGAAACGCTCACCAAAATCGCTTCGAGCACCAACGGCAAGTATTATCGAGCCGACAACACCAAGTCGCTCAGGGCCATTTACGAGGAGATCGACCGCATGGAGAAGACGGAAGTTGAGGTCAAGAAGTATCAGCGCTACGAGGAGCTGTTCCAGTGGCTCGCGCTGCCGGGGCTCGTGCTGCTGTTGCTGGAGATTATCCTCAGCCACACAGTTTGGAGGAAGTTGCCGTGAAATTTGGCGAAGCTCGAATTCTATGGCTCATGGCGGTGACGGTGCCCGCGCTCGTGGTGTTCTTTTGGTGGTCCTGGCGCAAGCGCACCCAACTCATCAGCCAGTTTGTTCAGTCACGCCTGCTGGCCACCCTCACGGTAGGGGTATCCGCCATTCGGTTGCAAATCCGGCTGACCGCCCTGGTCCTTGCCGTAGCGTGCCTGTTCCTCGCCCTCGCCCGGCCCCAATGGGGATTCCAATTCGAGGAAGTCAAGCAGCGAGGCCTCGATATTCTGATCGCCATCGACACGTCCAAAAGCATGCTCGCCACCGACATCAAGCCCAATCGACTGGCACGGGCGAAGTTGGCCTCCCTGGATTTGTTGAAAATCGCGGAGCACGACCGCCTGGGGTTGATCGCCTTCGCGGGAACCGCCTTCCTTCATTGCCCGCTGACCCTTGATGAAGAAGCATTCCGGCAAAGCTTGGCGGCATTGGACGTGGGAATCATTCCCCAGGGCGGGACCGCTCTCACCGAAGCCATACAAACCGCGCGCTCGGCATTTAAGAAGGAAAGCGATAACTTTCGAATTTTAATCCTCCTCACGGATGGCGAAGATCACGAGGAAGGGGCGCTGGAAGCGGCCAAAAAAGCGGCCGAGGAGGGGCTCAAGATATTCACCATCGGCGTTGGCACGGCGGCCGGTGAACTGCTGCCGAATCCGGATGAAAAGGGCCAGACAGGCTTCCTCAAGGACGATCAAGGGAACGTCGTTAAGTCCCGTCTTAATGAATTGTTGCTCCAACGAATTGCAACTTCCACGGAAGCGTTTTATCTTCCGCTTCAGGCAAATAAGACAATGGAAACCTTGTATCAACGCGGGCTCGCCCCGTTGCCCAAATCCGAGATTTCGACGAAACTGGCTCGCCGTCACTTTGAGCGCTACCAATGGCCGCTCGGGCTCGCCATTGGCTTGCTCTTCTTCGAGATGCTCTTCCCCGAGCACAAGAGGCAGAGCCGCTCGACCCCGCGAGTGGCTGGACTGAAAACAGCCCTGCTGGCAGCTCTGCTGCTTTTCAATTTGGGCGACCGCGCCGCCGCCGCGACTCCGTCGAAGGCTCTGCGCCATTATGAGCAAGGGAATTACTCCGTCGCGCGCAAGGAGTACGAGGCGCTGGCGAGAGAGAATCCATCGGATGCCCGGCTCCACTACAACGCGGGCGCCGCGGCCTACCGCGAAAAAAACTATGAAGGCGCCGCGCAAAGCTTTGAGGCCGCCCTGACGGCGGAAGAATTAAGCCTCCAGGAAAAGGCCTACTACAACCTAGGCAACGCCCGGTTCAGGCTCGGAGAACAAGAGCAGGATCCAAAGGAGAAAGTGAAAAACTGGGAGCTGGCGGTCAAACAGTATGAGACCGCGCTCAAGCTGAAACCGGACGATTTGGAGGCGAAGTCCAATCTGGAGTTTGTCAAAAAGCGGATCGAGGAACTCAAAAGCCAGCAAAAGGACCAGAACAAGGACGACCAGAAAGACAAGGACGAGGATAAAAAGGACGAGCAGAAGCAAGACGAGAAGCAGGACGACAAAAAGGAAAAGGACCAGCAGAAAGACCAGCAAAAGAAGGATTCAAGCGAGCAAGACGACAAGCAGCAGGAGAACAACAAAGATCAAGAGAAGAAGGATTCAAAGGAAAACAAGCCAAAGGACGAACAACAGAAAGACAAGAAGGGATCCGATCAGCCGGATCCGAAGAAGGACGACTCGAAGAAAGAGGCCAAAGATCAACAGCCGAAGCAGGAGGCCCAAAAGGACCCCCAGAAAGGGGAAAAGGGGGATCCGAAAAACGACGCTACCGCCTCGCCAATGTCCCCCGATGGCGTCATGACGCCCGAGCAAGCCGAGAAGCTGTTGGACTCCTCGAAGGCCGAAGAAAAGGCCCTTATCTTTCAAGCACCCAAGAAAGCCGGTTTGCGCCTTTTCAAAGATTGGTGACTTGATTCATGGAAAGGGACATCTCCAAACTCGCGCTTCGGGCAGCTCTTTGGGTGGTGATGATTTTTTCCTCCGGACCCCTCCTCGGGGCGACCGCCACCGCTCGTTTCGAAAGGGACACCGTCGCGGTTGGGGAAACTGTCAAACTCTCCATCGTCGTGGAGGGAGGCACGCCTGAATTTGCCCCGCAGCCGCCTCAGATCCAAAACTTAACTTCGCAATACGTCGGGATTTCGCAGCAGTACAGCGTGATCAACGGTCGCGCCTCACGCACCGTGACATTGGATTACTCGATCACCCCGCATCAGCCCGGTTCCTACATCATTCCACCGCTTTCCGTGGGCGTGGACGGCAAAACCCTCTCCACGCAGGTTGTTGAACTCAAAGTTCTCAAGCCGGACGGCAACGCGAACGACCCGAATGGCCTCTCTCGGCTGGCCTTCCTGAGGCTGATCGTTCAGCGCCAGGAAGCGTATGTGAGTGAAGCCATCCCAGTGGAAGTTCAGTTGTTTGTGCAAGCGGCCGAGGACTTGCAACTGCCTCAAATCTCCGGGGAAGGCTTCACTTACACCAAACCCATAGAAGCGGGCCGGAGCCGCGGGCAAGCCAACGGACAAAACTACAATGTCTTGGTCTTTAAACTCACGGCCACCGCGGCTAAAACGGGCGATCTCGAGTTGGGACCCGCCGAATGCGAACTGACGCTTCTCGTCCAGGCGCCGCGAAGACGCCGGGATCCTTTTGATTCCTTCGGCGACTTTTCAGCCTTTTTTGGAGGCGGAGTGGAGCGCAAGCGAATCAAGCTGTCGACGGCGGCGGCAAAGATCAAGGTGCTGCCGTTGCCGACGGAGGGCCGGCCCGAGGATTTTTCAGGCGCTGTTGGCAAATTTTCATTTCACACCACCGCCGCCCCCACGACTTTGTCCGTTGGAGATCCCATCACTCTAACCGCCAAGATTTCGGGGAGAGGCAACCTCGACGGCATCCAGTTCAAGATTCCTTCGAGTTGGAACAACTTTAGAGCCTATCCCCCCTCGAGCAAAATCGAGGCGGACCCTCTTGGAGTGGAAGGCACGAAAACATTTGAGCAAGTGGTCGCGCCTGAAATCGGGGAAATCAAGGAACTGCCGGCTCTTCAGTTTTCCTATTTTGATCCGGAAGAAAAAGCGTACCGGGTCATTCGCCGGCCAGCAGTCCCCCTCACGCTGAAGGCCGTGACGGCGGCGCAAGCACAGCCGACGGTGGTTGCCTCCGGAGCGGCCGAAGCTATGCCCGCCGTCAAGAAAGACATCGCTCATATCAAAAGCCGCATGGGGAAATTGGCGGTGATCGCCCCACCCTTGTTGCAGCGTCCGTGGTTCTTGTGGTTTCACTCCCTTCCATTCCTCATTTTCATCGGCGTGGCGGCTTGGCAGCGCAGAAACGAATTTCTCGCAGGCAACCCGCGCGAGCGCCGCCGGCGCGAAACGAACCGCGCGGTGAGCCGGGCAATCGGCCAGCTTGAAAAAGCGGTGCAAACACAAAACAAAGATCTATTCTTTCAGACACTCTTCCGCCTGCTTCAAGAGCAACTGGGCGAGCGCCTGGACATGCCCGCCTCATCCATAACGGAATCGGTGATCGAGGAGAACCTCCGGCCCGGTGGCGCGAGCGAAGAGGTTTTGAGCGCGTTGCATGATCTCTTTCAAGCCTGCAATCAAGCCCGCTACGCGCCTGACCGTGTCTCGGGCGAGCTGGAATCGGTGTTCGCCAAATCCAAGCGAGTCGTCGCCTCCCTGCAATCGCTCACGCTGCAGTCGTCGAAGTAAACCGCCCATGACACGGTCTTTCGCATTCGACCGATGCCCTACGCCATCACGATCAGACCGGGCGGCCACGGCGTCCTTAGACGGATTCTCGCTTCCCGAAATTCTGGCAGCGGTGTCCCGTTTTGTCGCGAGCAGGTCGGCGCTTGCAGGATTCATTTTAGGCTGCCTCCTCTCATTTGAAGTTGGAGCGCTCGACAAACAAGCGCTGTTCGACGAAGCGAATCGGGCCTACGAGCAAGGACAATACATCCTTTCCGCCTCCACTTATGAGCGCTTGATCAAGGACGGCGCCAGATCGAGCGCCATCCATTTCAACCTCGGCAACGCCTTGTTTCGAAGCGGACAAATCGGCAAAGCCATCGCCCACTACAGACTGGCGGAACGACTGTCTCCCCGCGATCCAGAGATTCGGGCGAACCTGGATTTCGCTCGTCGAACCGCTCAAGGAGGCGAGGTCCCGGCCCGGGTGCTCTGGGGTTCTTGGAGCCAGCGCCTGACCACCAATGAATGGGCGGTGGCTGCCTCCCTCTGCTTGTGGACGCTGCTTCTCCTCTTGTCCGCGATCCGGCTGCGCCCCTCGCTAGGCTCGCCGCTGAAGAATTGGAAAAGAACCGCCACGGCGTTGCTCGTGCTCACGGGCGCCGGGTTGTGGGGATCCCACAAGTCAACGCGGCCAGGAACCGAAGCCGTGGTCGTCGTGACGACCGCAGCGATCCGCTACGGTCCCTTGGAAGAGTCTCAAGCGCACTTCACCCTGGGGGATGGCGCGGAAGTGGCCGTCGTCGACAAAAAAGGCGACTGGTCCCAGATCAGGGACGCCTCTCAACGCACAGGATGGTTGAAAACCGAATATCTCGCCTTCGTGGATCCGCCCTGATAGATTCTTTGACCAACACATTGGCGGCGTTTTGTTTTGATCGTTGGTCCGACAACGCGGCCGCGCGATGACGCGCTTTGTGAAACCCGTTCCTCTCCATCGCGCCTGTCCCCGTCAGTGGCAGGCTTGAGCCGTTTATGTCCCGATCAAGAAGGCGCCGCCGCTGGGTTCGGAACACGCTGATCGCGGGAACCTTGGCGGCCGTCCTGATTCTCTGCCGCCCCGCCGTTCACCTGATTAGAACGGTGTGGCGAGATTCCGACCAGCGTGAGCAGCTCCCTCCAGGCTACGCCGACGATGTGAGCCGCATGAACAGAACGCGCGTCTCCGATGTGTGGCCT
>SYMW01000099.1 GCA_005805305.1 Verrucomicrobiales bacterium | reverse complement strand
CTTCATAAACCTGCTTGATCAACGCGGCCCATCGCTTACGGCCCTGCTTGCCCCCAGGCGCCCGAGGCGATTGTCCCCGGTCTTGTAGATCACCTGGCCCTCAGCAGTCACCTGGATCATCCGCGCCTGGCCGAAAGGACAGCGCAAGAAATACTGCATCAGCCGCTGGATCCCTTCCCGGTCGCCCTACCGACAGGCGGCAGGCATGAGGCTTGCAGACTGGAGGCTTGCAGACCACGGCCTGGGTCTTTAGATCCAGGCTTCTCACGGCTTGCGAAAGGATCGCAGCAGACCGCCGAGGACTTTCGCTGTTTCGGCAGCTCGTTGGCCCGGTGCTGTGTCTGCCGAATCCGGTAGGAATCCAAGCCGATGTGCGAGACCGATCTGGCATTCCAGTTCTCGTGCTGAGCCGTAGGCAATGTCAAGAAAGTGTAGTTACTCCGCTTCGGATGATCGAGCGCAGCTTTCGAGTCGCAAGCGGCAATGGATCGGTGGCTGCGTCCGACGTTGTTCGACCGTTTGCGCTCTTTGCGTGAGATTTGCCAGAGTTATCATGCAACGCCGCCTTGGTCGCTCGTTGGCAATTGAGAATTGCGTCTCTGCCCTGGAGCCACTATGCCATCAACTTGACAGCTTAATCTCGTGCCGCCATATTGACGGCATGACGCGCACGCAAATCCAACTACCCGACGCAACCTATGCACGCGCCAAAAAACTCTGCGAGGCCCGTGAAATCCCGCTCGCCGAGCTCGCCCGGCGCGGCATCGAATACATCCTTAGCGTCTATGCACCGGAACCGAGCGCGAATCAGCCCTGGGAACCGCCCAAGCCGCGAAAGCTCGGCTGGAAGGGTCTGACCGACGCGCAGATCAAACTCGAAGCGCAAACGACCAGCACAGAACTCGGGTTCATGAGGAGCCGTAAAAAATAGCCCCATGCTCTCGATTGACACCAACATCCTTTTTCATGCCTTCAACGAGGACGCACCGCTCCACGACCCTGCTCTCGCATGGCTGACCTCTATCGCGGGCGATGAAGACGTGGCTATTTCCGAACTCATCCTTGTCGAGTTCTACGTCCTCCTTCGCAATCCCGCGGTGCTCAAGCACCCTCTCCCCGCCAACGAAGCCGTCGAAGTCATCCAGACCTACCGCCGGCATCCGCGCTGGCGGCTTATCGGCTTCCCCATTGAAAGCCGCCCGCTCCACGACACCCTTTGGCAACGCGCCCGGGCCAAAGACTTTGCCTTCCGCAAACTCTACGACGCCCGCTCCGCCCTCACCATGACCGCGCAAGGCGTGACCGAACTCGCAACCGCGAACGTGAAGGACTTCGAGGGCCTGGGTTTTCGAAAGGTGTGGAATCCGCTGACAGCGCAATAACCTGTCGCTAAGGGGTCAGTTCTTGATAATGGCTACTCCCCGTCAGCCTTACGCTTTCGATACAGCAGGTGATTCAAATAACCGCGCGTTCCCATCCCCAGGCGCTCCGCGATCCACCCCGCCGTCATCGTCGTCTCCGCCCGCAACCGCGCCGCCAGCGCCACCTTGGCGGCATCGCCTTTGGGCCTTGTTTTGAGATCAGCCTCCTCCCACCGCCGCCGCTTCAGTTCCGCCGCGATGATTTGCTCCGCCGTGGATTCCGCCGACTCCGCCCGTTCGTCGCCGTAATGCTCTGCGCCGACCCGCTCGCCCATCTGTTCCAGCAATTCTTTCCGAAATGTTTCCTCGCCCAAACACCACCCGCGCCGGATCGGTTTGAACTCCTCGCCCTCCTCCGCCCCACGACGTTCTTCCAACGCCTGCTCCAACCGTTGACACCCCGCCGGACTATCCTTGGGGATGCCCCACTCCCCCAGCAACCGATCCACCCGCAACCACCCCGGTCGCTTTGACGGCGCCAGCAAATACGCCGGCCAACTACTCCAGGCAAAACTCCTCAAAGGCGCATCCACCGCCACCAATTTCGCGCGCGCCGGATTCAAGTGAACGTAATCGCACACGCTCTTGAGGTAACCGCTGGCCGAGCCATCCACGATCAGCGACTTGTAGCGACCGGAGAACAGGTGGCCAAACAGCTTGTGCCGCCGGTTGAAACGACTGGTGTATGTGCCCAGCAACCATTTCATCCCCGCCACCAGGTTCGGCTGCGGCGTCTCCACCACCAGATGAAAATGATTCGGCATGAGGACGTAGGCGTGAACCTGCCAGCCCGTCTTGGCGCAAGCCTCGCCCAGTGTCTCAACGAAGCGCCGCCGATCCACGTCATCCATGAAGATTGGCTCACGCCGGTCACCGCGATTCATGACGTGATAAAGCGCGCCGGGATACTCGACTCTCAGCTTGCGGGCCATGCCCGGAGAGTGACCAAAGGTGCCAATAAGTCAATATCAAGAACTGACCCCTTCACACGCCCTGCACCAGCACTGAATGGGAGAGTCCAAGGTGTGCCGGGTGGGTCAAGGTTTGAAATTGTCTGATCTGCGATGGAGTCCAGGCATCCATTCCGGCCGCGAGCCGCGTCAGATACTGCCCCTGCGACATACGAGCCAAGGTCGTCAGCCCCTCCCGGCTGCCCGCTGCTTCCAAAGCATCGAAATCCACATGAGACGTCAGATCCTGTTCACCGGGATTCTCGAGAACTGTTTTCACAAGCCGATGCCCTCGGTAGGCCCTCAACGTCCCTTCCGCACGCGCAGGGCTGAAGAGCTCCGGCGTGTTGAGCGCATAATCAAATGTCATCAATCTCCCACGGCTTAGCTTTGAAGCCGCGTTCGACCACCAGGCGCAGGCCGCGGGACAAAGATCCACTGTAAACCCGTCTGGAAGCGCCTCCAATAAGGCCGTGGTCTCTGTAGAGAACGCATCCGCTCCGATTCGGGCTAAAACTTCCTGAACCGCCGCCCGCCCTGCTCCAGTCAAGGCCCCTTGAGACCAGCAGATCGAACCTCCCTCCAAAATCACCCCCCATTCCATCCAACGCCGCTTCCCGGAATTCCAAACTACCCGCCTCACCGGCATCGCATCCAGGAGCTCATTCGAAAACACCGTGCCCGAGATGCTCTTCGCATCAAATGCCTCTAAATCCGCTACCCAGCGGCAGTGCCCACCGAATGAGGCGAGGCTATTCTCCTGGCGGGCTCGGCGCGCTTCGGACGGCTCGAGGATCCAGTAAGAAAATCGCGGCCAAAGGTCGGGCGCCGTGAGGCGCAGGGAATCACAAAAATCGGATGCGAACTTCCCGTGATGCGCGCCGCATTCAATCCACGACACGGGCACTCGAACATCCGACTCGGCGGCCCAAGCCGCGAATTCCCGGGCCAATAACTGGGCGAACAAGGCCCCGGCGCTCACGCTGGTGTAGAAATCACCGGCGCGGCCGACTTCCCGTCCTGTTTCATAATACCCGTGGACGGGATGGTACAGAGCCAAGTCCATGAACCGCTCGAATGGCAGCCAACCGGCAGCCAGGATCTCCTCAAACAAAATCGAACGCATCGCCGTCATGTCTTGCAGTAAACCCAAAAACTCGCTAAGGAACGGGGAAACTTTAACCGCGCGCTATGGCCAAAATCGATGCCTTCTTCAATTTGATGTTCGAGCAGAAAGCCTCGGACTTGCACCTCTCGTCAGGAAATCCTCCCATTCTTCGGATTTCCGGCGAACTCCACCGAGTCGATTACCCACCTCTCGAAAGCGACGCCCTCAAGGCGATGCTGTATGAAATCACGCCGGAATATAAGATCAAGGTTTACGAAGAAACCGGCGATGTCGACTTCGGCTACGAGATTCCAGGCGTTTCCCGCTTTCGGGCGAACTTTTTCAACCAGAAATACGGCGTCGCCTCCGTGTTCCGCCAGATTCCATCCAAGGTTCTGTCTTTCGAGGATTTCGAGAAGTTCGACGCGCCCCTCCCGCCCGTCCTCAAGAAATTTGCCATGCTCCACAAGGGACTCGTGGTTGTCACCGGCCCGACGGGGTCGGGGAAATCCACAACTTTGGCCGCCATGGTGGACTACGCGAATAAGAATCGGAAGGATCACATCCTGACGGTGGAGGATCCCATCGAGTTCGTTCATGAAAGCAAGAGCTCGCTCGTGAACCACCGGGAAGTGGGCATCCACACCAAGTCTTTCGCATCGGCGCTTCGGGGCGCTCTCCGCGAAGACCCGGACATCATCATGGTCGGCGAGCTGCGGGATCTTGAAACCATCGAACTCGCCCTGACGGCCGCCAGCACGGGTCACCTGGTGTTCGGAACCCTCCACACTCCAAGCGCCGCGAAGACAGTCGACCGTATCATTGACGTCTTCCCCGGCGAGCAGCAAAACAAAATCCGGGCGACCCTTTCGGAGGCTCTGAAGGGAGTCGTGGCCCAAAACCTTTTCAAACGATCCGATAAAAAGGGACGCGTGGCCGCGCTGGAAATCCTCGTGTTCACGACGGCTATCGCGAACTTGGTTCGCGAAGGCAAGACGCACCAAATTCCGGGCATGATCCAAGTCGGCAAAAAACTCGGCAACCAGCCCCTGGATGATGCGATCATGAATCACTTGAAAATGAAGCGCATTTCTCCGGAGGAAGCCTATGACAAGTGCCTCGACCGAAAGAAATTCCGCCCCTTTCTGCAGCATCCGCCAGAGGACGATGACGTTTGAACCCGCCGGGCGACGG
Organism: Verrucomicrobiales bacterium; assembly: GCA_005805305.1. GTDB lineage: Bacteria > Verrucomicrobiota > Verrucomicrobiia > Limisphaerales > F1-80-MAGS106 > F1-80-MAGS106. The sequence continues at coordinate 8,204 of SYMW01000099.1, read as the reverse complement.
CATCGCTCGATTGTAAGCACTCGGCATCACGACGATCAACCCGCCAGGCAAACAGGCGCGCGCGCCTGGACGGACCTGGGAGACACCAACCATGAGACGCAACGAACTCGATTACATTCTGGGAACGATGTTGGAATCCTACAAGGACGTTTCCGACTTGAACATCACGGTGGACAAGCCGCTTCAGGTGGAATCCTCGGGGCAATTAGTACCCGTGACCGTGGAGCCTCCCATCGCCAAGCTCACACCTTTTCAGACTGAGCAAATTGTATTGAACTTGCTCGCCGGCAACCGGCGGCTCACGGAGGATCTTCTGAGAACCGGATCCTGCGATTCTTCCTACGCGCTTACCGGGAAAGCACGCTTCCGCGTGAACGTTTTCTCCCAGCGAGGCAATTATTCGATCGTGCTCCGGCGGCTCTCCACTTAAATCCCAACCATCGCTCAGCTCAAATTGCCGAACGTCTTCGCACAAGTCGCCAAAGAGAAAACCGGGCTCGTCCTGGTCACGGGCGCCACCGGTTCTGGAAAATCAACCACCCTGGCCGCCCTGCTGAATGAAATCAACGAAACCAAGTCGATCCACGTGATCACTCTGGAGGATCCCGTCGAATTCGTGCATCCGCAGAAGAAGGCGACGTTTAACCAGCGCGAGATGGGAACCGATTTCGACAAGTTCTCCACTGGGTTGCGCGCCGCCCTCCGCCAAGCACCCAAGATCATCCTCGTGGGCGAAATGCGAGATCGCGAGACCGTGGAAATCGGGCTGAGCGCTGCGGAAACAGGCCACTTGGTTGTGAGCACGCTTCACACAATCGACGCCGGACAAACGATCAATCGTCTCCTGGGCCTTTTTGAACAAGAGGAACAAGCCCAAGTCCGGCTCCGGCTCGCAGACACGCTGCGATGGGTCGTCAGCCAGAGACTCGCCCCAAAAGTGGGGGGCGGGCGGGTCGCCCTCCTGGAAATCATGGGCGCCAACCTGCGCGTCAAAGACACCATCGCCATGGGCGAGAAGGAAGGATCGAGTTTCTATGAGATCATCGAGGCCAATTACACTTTCGGCTGGCGGAGTTTCGATCAAACGATCTTGGATTCGTTCGAACAGGGGCTTCTGACCGAAGAAAGCGCGCTTCTTTATTGCACGAAAAAGGGGCCCGTGTCGCGCGGAATTGACAACATCAAGAAAAAGCGCGGCGAACTCACGTCGGATATTTCAAGCCTCCAAATGAAACGCGGGGATGGAAGCTCCCCGGCGGCTTCAGTCAAAAAGCCGGATCTCCCCCCGATTCCGACCACCCTCAAAATCAAGGTTTAATCTTTATGCCCCCGCGCATCGACATCTTGACCCCCAACGACAAACCGGCCCTGCTCGGTGTGTCCACTCCCGAATTCATCTCCGGGTGCGAATCGGCTCTCGTTCAATTGGGCTATGTGGTCCACGTGGCCGCCAATCAAGACGATTTCCAAAACAGGTTCCGGCAGATTTCATACCATCTCATCATTTTGGAAGAGCTGTTCGATTGCGCCTCGGCCGCGGAAAATGCAAGCCTGACCTCACTCCAATGGATGCCCATGCCTTTGAGGCGCCACGCCACGGTCATCCTCATCGGGGATCAGTTCCAAACGATGCACACTCTTCAGGCCTACAACCAAAGCGTGCACGCCGTGGTGAACCCCATGGAAGTCATCAGCATGCTTCCCCAAATCATCCCCAAATTGGTGGCTGACAATACTCAGTTCCTCGAAATGTTCCGTGAAACCCAAACCCGCATCGCGCAAGGAAAAGTGTGATCGTGGAGGCGCCGGGCGTGAACTTGTCCCCTGCCAAAAGCAAGATTCGCTCAAGACTCGATGCCGCCCTCGCCGAAAGGGGCCTTTGCGAAAGCCGAGAGAGAGCCGCCCGTTCGGTCCTCGCTGGCAAAGTTCGGGTGAACCGGCAGCTCGTCGACAAACCCAGCCATCGCGTCTCTCCCGAGGACCTGCTGGAGGTGCAGGCGCCTGAACGCTTCGTCAGCCGCGGAGGACACAAACTCGAACACGCGCTCCAGGCATTTGGAATCAATGCCTCCAACCGCAAAGCTCTGGATTTGGGCGCTTCCACCGGTGGATTCACCGATTGCTTGCTACAGCACGGCGCGGCTCAGGTCGTGTCTGTGGATGTCGGCCAAGGCCAATTAGCGTGGAAACTCCGGCAAGATCCGCGCGTGATCTGCCTGGAACGGACCAACGCGCGGCATTTGACCTCCCATCAGTTTCCCGTGGGCTTTCTGCCTTGCGATTTGGTGGTGGTGGATTGCTCCTTCATCTCACTCAAGCTGATCCTTCCAGCCGCGATTTCCTTTCTACGGCCCTGCGGCCAAACCGTGGCACTCGTCAAACCTCAATTCGAAGCTGGCAAGAAAGAAGCGGATCGCGGCAAGGGAGTCATCAAAGACCCGTTGATCCACGCGAGGATCCTCGCCGAGCTGGAGGATTTCTCCCGAAGCATTCCGGGGGTCCAGTGGCGGAGCGCCGTAGAATCGCCTCTATTGGGGCCTGCCGGCAACAAAGAATTCCTGGTGCTCCTTGAAAAAGCCGACTGAAAAGCTGGCCCGCATCGGGCTCATCGCGAACCCGGAGAAACCCTCCTGCCGCCAAGCCATCACCAGGGTGGTGCAATTCATCAAGGACCGTGGCGCGGAAGCTTTATACGACGCTGGCGCGGCGGCGTTCGCCCCTGGCCCCGCGTCGGCCGAGATCTTCGAAACCAAAGCACTTGCGGCCCAAGCGGACATGCTGCTCGTTTTTGGTGGCGACGGCACGATGTTGCGGGCCGCGCGCGAGGCTGCTGACGGGACCGCTCCACTCCTGGGAATCAACACGGGCCGTTTGGGGTTTTTGACCGCCGTGAGCGTCAAGAACCTCGACAAAGCATTGGTAAAAATCTGGGCAGGAGAATTTTCCCTGGAATCTCGGCCACTCATTGAAGCCTCCGTCCTCCCGGCCAGATCGAAAGAGACCATGCTTGCCCTGAATGACTTTGTGATCGGGCGCGGAGATGTCTCCCGCGCGATCGAACTCGAGGTGACTGTCGATGGGGAATTGCTCACTCAATATCTGGGTGACGGCCTGATCGTGAGTTCGCCCACTGGATCAACCGCCTATTCGCTCGCGGCGGGCGGGGCGATCGTCAGTCCGCAGGCGCGCGTCTTCGCCCTGACACCCATCTGTCCGCATGCCCTCTCGAACCGAACCGTGATCGTCAGCCTCGATTCGGTGGTGCGAGTGTCTATTCTTAGCCGGAAGCTGGCAACCATTCTGAGTGCCGACGGCCAGACCCAGGAGACTCTCTCACCCCGGGACAGGGTCGAAATCCGGCACGGAAAACGATGCGTCCGCTTGGTTCGGCTAGAAGGCAGTTCTTTTTTTGCGACCCTCAGGCGAAAGCTGGATTGGAGGGGAACGAGCGTTTGACAGCCTCCCCTTGCAATCAACAGCCCGTGACGGCGAGTCCCCTGATGGCTCGCGCCGAGGGCGACACTTTTTCTAATTCGGATTCAACGGCCCACCGAAAATGATACGGCTCAAAGACATCGCCGCCGCCGCAGGGGTGTCCATCATGACGGTCTCCAAAGTGCTGCGGAATGCCCAGGATATCTCGGCGCAGACAAGGAGCCGAGTCCTCAAGATCTCCCAGGAGATGGGTTACGTGCCGGATTCCATGGCGCAAGCATTAAGAACTCGCTCGACAAAGCTGCTCGGGTTGGTGATTCCGTCGGTGACCAACCCCGTTTATGCGCGTGTGGTCGTCGCAGTCGAGGATCGAGCCCACGAGCTTGGCTGCGATGTGATCCTAGCCCACACGGGCAACGATCCCGCCCGGGAATCGCACGCCATCCGCAGGCTCATTTCCAGGCGCGTCGAAGGAATCCTGGTCGCTCCTGTCGCGAGGATGGACCCGCGCGCCTCGGTCTATGAGGAGTTGGAGCGACAAAACACGCCCACGATCATCTTAGGGCAGAAATCCCCTTTTTGCGCCGCGTTCCCAAATGTTGAGTGCGACGATCTGGAGGCGAGTCTCAAAGCCACTCAACATCTGCTGGATCTTGGCCATCGGCAGATCGCCTACCTGGCCGGGCCGAGCGCCTCACCTTCGGCCAACGAGCGGATCGCGGGTTACAAGAGGGCGCTGCGCGATGCGGGGATCGACGTCGATGACCACCTGGTCTTCCATGCGGGAGGCACCGTCGAGGAGGGTGAGAAAGTGGCGCTCCAGATGCTGAATGAACGCACCCAGTTCACCGCAATCCAGGCCGTCAATGACCTGATCGCCATTGGAGCCGCTTCCACGCTTCTCAGGCAGGGCCTCACGATCCCGGGGGATTTTTCACTGATCGGGTTCGGTAATTTTCTTATCGCGGAACACTTTAGAGTCCCTCTCACCACCGTGCGGCAGCCGAAGTACAGGCTGGGCGAGGCGGCGATGGAAATGATGGCGAAATGGAGCGCGGGCGAGCGGCCCGCTTCCAGAAGGTTGGGCGCTCAACTGGTCATCCGAGAAAGCTCGGGAAATGCCCCATTTTGCGCGCCTTTCGCCAGTGTTTCCTAGAACTCGCTGAAACGATCATACTCGTGCGGGCTCTCTTCGCCAACAGGCAATGAACATCCCGTTCCCGGGAAAAGCAGGAGGCTTCAGGCTCCATCGAGCCACTTGCCCGGTGGATCCGTAGGCCGGGAAGACGGCGGGTTCGAACATCGGATGCGCCGCCGTAAATGCATTACAAATCCCATCGCATTCCGCAGTGGTCAACGTGCAGACGGAATAGATTAAGCGTCCTCCCGGCTTGACGCTTTGGCTCGCGTGACTCAACAGCCGATGCTGCAACGCCGCCAATTCCCTCACATCCTCGGGGCTCACGGTCCACCGCCCATGGGGATTCCGCTGCCACGTTCCGACCCCAGAACAAGGCGCATCCACCAGCACCCCATCGAACTTGGTTTTCGTGGGCAAGGACTCGCCTCCTTGCCAAAGCGCGCTGCGATAATTAAAACTCCGGGCGCGCGCGGCTCGTCTCTTGAGAATCGCGAGCCGCCACGCGGCTCTGTCGCTGGCCCAGATCAATCCTTTGTTGCCCATCAGATCGGACAGTTGCAAGGTCTTGCCTCCCTCTCCCGCGCACGCATCCCACCAGGTCTGTCCCGGCTTCGGATCGCAAACCCATCCCACGACTTGTGAGGACAGGTCTTGAAGCTCGAACAAACCGTTCTGGAATGCTTCGGTCTGAAATAGATCCGCCGGTCCAACATAACGAATCGCTCCCGTGTTTTCCAGCCCTGGAATGAGGTCAGCCAAAGGCTGGCAATTCCCTAAATGGTCCATGATCTCGTCAGTCCTGCCGGATTGCGCCCGCAACCACAGGCTCGGAGGGGTTTGCAGCCAGCGAAGCCACGCTGCCGTCACAGGCATGTGGCTCGCGACCCAAGCAGGGACGCAACATTCAGCCAGTTGGTCATCGGAGAAAGCCCCAGGTCTCTCACAAAACGCCTGGTCCAACTCCAAAGCGCGCTTCAGCCCCGCCAAAACGGCGCCGCCTTTGTCGAGCCAGCCATACCAACGAAAATAGGCGAACACCGCTCGCGCTACTTCGCGGCCTTCCGGCCTCGATACACCTGGAGCGGCCTTCAAGAACGAGCGCAACACCGAGTCCGCAGGACGCTCCTTGCCGCTGGCTTCTATGACCCTGGCAGCGGCCTCCAACACCCGGGAGTGGGGAAGTCTCAGGATCATCTTGGAAGAAGTCCGGGCGATGATCATGAATCGTTAATCAGGAAGGTCGTCTAGGGAGCCGGCGGGCCATGTGTCGGATGGCCACCAGCCAAGCAATTGCTTCGCAGGTTCCATGTCCAGATTCGGGGTCTCCATGGGATTGCTGGTCGCGAAAACAAGGTGGTAACCTTGAGGCACCGGCGCCGAAGCCGCGGCCACGAAAAAGTCTCCAGCGTCCCTCGGACTGAGATAAACATTAAGGCCATGCGCGCTGGTTTCCAATTCAGCCGTCTGCGCGCGAGTCCGAGGGCACCACCCCAGGCGCACGGCGATCACGGTCATCCCAAACTGCCTGGCATAAGCCATGCCCGCGGCTTCCAAGGCAACCTTAGTCACGGCATACCAATGCCGCGGACAAATGGGGTCCTCCGCGCGGACAGGCCAGGGTCCGCCGATCTGCTGCCACCAATTGACTTGGCCAGTGCTCCCGAGAACAATCCGGTCGACACCCGCCATCCGCGATGCTTCCAGAACATGGTGAAGCCCCACAATGTTGTTGGGCAAAAGCTCCGTCATGAAATCGGCGTCGTCAGGAGTCGCCGCCAAATGAATCACCACCCGGGAGCCAACCGCCGCTTGTTGCAGCCGCTCCAAGTCCGTGAGATCGCCGACAACCGATTCTCCAATTCTCCCCGGCACGCGGTCGTAACCCACGACGGCCCATCCCCGGCCGTGCAACGCCCGCGCGGCCGCGCGGCCAATGCGGCCGGAGGCGCCCGTGATAAGAACTTTTTTGTCCGTCATAGCAAATGCAACGCAACGCCCCGCCCCACTGCGTGTCCCTCGCCTCCTTCACCCACGAGCACCAAGGCGCGATTGGCGCGGGAAAGATCACGCTCGGACGTCTCCACGCCGTTCCTCCACCAGCCTTCGATCCGCCGAATTCGAGATGAAGCATGCCGGACTCGTCCAACCCAAAAACAACGGCTCAAACGAATGAAGGCGCCATGTTCCGAAGCAGCCGTGGATCGGCATTGGGCGTGCGCAGCGAGAAGCCTTCAAATCCCAGTTTCACCAAAACGGCGGCCGCGATCCAAAACCCTGCTTCATGCTTTTGCCACAAGCTGGCGCAAGACGAACGGTAAAATGCCGCCATGCTGATAGTATTCGATCTCAATCGGCGTGTCGATGCGGCAGCGAACCGGGAATTCCAGCGAAGAGCCGTCTGATTTGGAGACTCTGACCGTGAGATCTTGTTGCGGTTTCAAACTCGGCGAAAGCCCAAGCACATCGTAGATTTCGGTACCGTTAAGGCTCAAAGATTGGGCGCTGGAGCCCTCCTGAAACTGCAATGGCAGCACCCCCATGCCCACGAGATTGGAGCGGTGTATCCGCTCGAAGCTCTGAGCGACCACCACTCTGACTCCGAGCAGATTCGTTCCTTTGGCAGCCCAGTCGCGCGAACTGCCTGTTCCGTACTCCTGGCCGGCGAGAATGATGAGCGGAATCCCCGACTTGCGGTACGCCATCGCGGCGTCGTAAATCGAAGCCTTCTCGCCTGAGGGCTGGATGAGTGTGTTTCCCCCTTCCTCACCACCCATCATGAGGTTCTTGATGCGAACATTCGCGAAAGTGCCGCGCGTCATCACGCGATCGTTGCCTCGACGCGACCCGTAGCTGTTGAAATCTTCTAAGGCAACCCCGTTCTCGATCAAGTAACGCCCGGCGGGAGACGTCTTCTTGATCGCTCCCGCGGGCGAAATGTGGTCCGTGGTGACGGAATCCCCAAAGATTCCCAAAGCGCGCGCGCCCCGCACCTCACTGATCGTCCCGGGTTGCAAACTGAAATTCAAAAAGAAAGGCGGCTCCTGGACATAGGTGGACCGCTCATCCCACTCATAGACATTGCCCGTGCTCGACGGAATCTCGTTCCATTTGGGATTCTGGCCGGCGAAATCCGCATAAAGCCTTTGGAACACTTCGGGCCTCAGGGCGGATTGCATGACATCGCGCACCTCCGCAAGGGTCGGCCACAGATCTTTAAGAAACACCGGTCCGCGGAGTCCTTGCCCGAGTGGCTCCACGGAGAGATCGATATCCACCCTCCCCGCCAGTGCGAAGGCGACGACCAAGGGAGGTGACATCAAAAAGTTCGCCTTGATGTTTTGATGCACGCGCGCCTCGAAGTTTCGGTTCCCAGACAGAACGCTGGCGGCCACCAGATCGCTCTGGATAATCGCTTCCTCGATCTCCGGCCTGAGAGGGCCTGAGTTTCCAATGCACGTCGTGCAACCATATCCAACGAGGTTGAACCCCAAACGATCAAGAAACGGTTGCAGCCCGGTTTTTTCGAGATAATCACTCACCACCCTGGAACCGGGCGCCAACGAAGCCTTCACCGCCGGGTTTACGGAAAGTCCTTGTTCCACGGCTTTCTTCGCCAATAACCCCGCCG
>SYMW01000098.1 GCA_005805305.1 Verrucomicrobiales bacterium | reverse complement strand
GCTGGATCTGCCCGAGCTGCCCGCACCCCAGAGCATGAGCCAGAGTGAACGGTTGATCCTGCCGTTTCTCCCGCTGGCCTTTCCGATTTACTCCTTCGAAGAGCGGTTTCGCGTATCGAATTTTCTCCGCATCGTGCCGGCGATGATTTGCGTCGCCTTCGGCTGGTGGCTGGGAAGACGGCATCATTTCACCACCAAGGCGCAGGCGGGCTGGGGATTCTTCCACCTGATTTTCGGCCTGCCTGGCTTGCTGGCATTCTTGGCTGTGCAGGAATGGCCGATGAAGGAGTCCTGTCCGAAGTGCAAAAAATTGCGCGCCGTGGATCGGGAGCAGTGCGAATACTGCGGCGCTGAGTTCGCGCCTCCAGCGAAAACAGGCACGGAAATTTTCGAACCGCTGACCACGAGTTGAGACTGCACCCGCCATGGCTGCGACCAATTACCGCGCCCCCTTTTAATTATCGTTAAAGCGGCAGTCGATCCTCTCAGAGATTTGCAAAAGCCTGGATGAGAAAGGCTTGACGAAGGGGAGGCCTATCCCTTGCGGATCTGGCGAGTGATTAGGAAAAACTTTATCGCCAGGATCTTGCGAAGAGCCATTCGCCTCGGGCAACTGCCGGTTTAAGGTTCATGGCACCAACAAAGTTTTTTCCTCACCGGGCGCGGGAAGCACGCCCAGGCGGCTTTTTCATCGCCCATCGTCGGGGCAGCCTGGTCATGGTAATCCTCCGAATATTGGATTTCAGGTTTGGGATGGTGGTGTAGCGCCTGGAATCAGGCATCTTTCGATTCTAGCTCACGCAACCACTCGGGCCGAAGTGAGGAGGCACCGCGGGACGTTCGAGAAATGTGTGCCGTCTCCTCCCGGGCGAAAGCCCTGACTTCGCAGGCGCATTGAAGAATTGGCTCGACAGAAACTTAGTCGTGAACGGTTATTTGTCGGGAGAAAATGAACGTTTAAAGGCTTTGGTTCTCGGTTTCATTTGAAGAATCGCAAAACCCGGGATGCGTCCCCAAAAAAGGCATCGATTGTCACAGATGTTGTCAGCCACCGCGGCGAAAACTCGCGGCATCGTCCGGCGAGCGAAACTCGCCACTTCACGGCGAGGTTTCCCATGAGTTCACCCGTCTTAGCGCCTCGGAGCCGATCTGGCCGCCCCCATTTTCCACGCTCCTCCTGATCCATGGTTTTCACCACCCAGATCTTCGTCTTCTACTTTCTGCCGCTCTTCCTGCTGGTCTATTACAATCTTCCCCGGGGATGGCGAAATGTTTGGATCACGCTGGCCAGTTATGTTTTCTACGGATGGTGGGAGCCGTGGTTCTCCGGCCTGATGTTATTGACGACGGTGATGGACTTTGTGTGGGGCGGCGTCATCACACGCCCTGGAGCCACGCAAGCTCAACGAAAGGCCGCGGTGCTGGCCTGTGTGGCGACGAACCTGGGGCTTCTTGGATTCTTCAAGTATTACATGTTCGCGGCGGAAACTTTGAACCAACTGCTCGCCGCCGCCGGCGCCACGCAGTTCGCGGTCATGCAGGTGGTCCTGCCCGTCGGGATCTCCTTTTACACATTCCACTCCCTCACCTATATCATCGATCTCTATCGCGGGGATGCCACGCCCGCGAAATCTTTTTCCGGGTTCTCGGCGTTCGTGGCTTTGTTTCCCGATCTGGTGGCCGGCCCGATCATTCGCTACAAAACCCTCGCTGAACAACTCCGTGAGCGTGATCATACCGTGTCACGGTTCTCGTCCGGCGTGTCGATTTTCATCGCGGGCTTTGCCAAGAAAATCATCCTTGCGAATCCTTGTGGGAAAGTCGCGGACGCTTCATTCAGCGCGGCCGATCCACTCGCCTTGGACGCCTGGGTCGGCGTGCTGGCTTACACGTTCCAAATCTACTTCGATTTCTGCGGCTACTCGGATATGGCGGTCGGGCTCGGACGGATGCTGGGGTTTGAATTCACCAGGAATTTCGACTCTCCCTATCGGTCTGAAAGCATCACGGAGCTTTGGCGGCGGTGGCACATTTCGCTGTCGAACGTGCTTCGTGACTATCTCTACATCGCCCTGGGCGGCAACCGCAAGGGAGAGGGCCGCACCTACTTTAATCTCGCGGTCGTGATGATCCTGGGAGGCCTGTGGCATGGTGCGAAATGGAACTTTGTGTTGTGGGGCGCGTTCCACGGCTCCCTTCTGGCATTCGAACGATGGCGGGGCAAACGCAGCGCCTATGACCGGCTGCCGGGGCCGTTGCGCATCGGCCTGACCTTTCTGCTGATGATGCTTTCCTGGGTGTTGTTCCGGGCGGATAACCTGGGTGCAGCCATGGATTTCTACCAGGCGATGTTTGGCCTCCGTCCGGCCGGGATCGTTTCCCCGCTGCTCGACTCCATCATCCACACTCCTTATCATGTCGTCATCCTGGCCGCGTGCGCGGCGCTCGTTTTCCAGCCATTGCAGGCGCACGACTGGGCTGAAAGGCCCGTCACCTGGGGGAAAACCGCCATGCTGATTCCTCTGTTTGTCTTCTCGTTGGTGGTGATGGTGTCCCAAGACTTCAACCCGTTTCTCTACTTCCAATTCTGAATCGCAATGAACCGCGCGCGCGATCCACGCTGGCTGTTGATCCTAATCTTCCTGGGAATTATTGGGATCGTGCCGTTGATCCAAACAGCCCTTGAAATCCGCGACGAGGAAGGCGTGCGCGCGATGGAGGTGTTCGGTCAATTCCCCACCGCCGCCAGTTTGCGCGCCTACGAGCGAAGGCTCGAGGAAGCGTCGTGGGCGACAAAAGTGACAAGGCCGTGGATACAATTCGCGCACTTCGCCTTTTTGAGGGACGGGGGAACCAAATGCGCCATCGGTTTGGACGGTTGGTATTTTTACAAGCCAAGCCTGAACTACATGCTCGAGCGGCCGGTAATCCGGAAAACCGTTGATCCCTTGAACGATCCCTTCACGGCCATAGCGGATTTCCGTGATCAATTGGCCGCCCGTGGCATTCAACTGGTGGTCATGCCCGTGCCCAACAAGGAGAGCGTGTACCCCGACAAGGTCACGCCCCGAATGCGAAACTCGGGTGGCGTACGCACGCATCGAACCCAAGATCTGCTCCGTCGGCTAAGGACTGCCAATGTCGAGGTCATCGATCTATTCGATCATTTTCAGCAGTTGCGAAAACAGCCCTCTGCCGCGTCCGAGAAGCCGCTGTATCTGGCGCAAGATACCCACTGGTCGCCGGCCGGAGTGGCGCATGCCGCAAAGATCGTGTCGCGCCGGCTGATGCAATTGGGATGGATCCAACCAGGACGTGTTGATTATGCCGAGCGACTCGCCCCTGTCCGCCGCTTGGGCGATGTGCTGCGCATGCTGCAGGCGCCCCTCATCGAGCGTCGCGTGACTCCCGAGGCTGTGCCGTGCGTTCAAGTGGTCCGCCTCGACAACGGACAACCCTACGCGCACGCGGGGGACGCAGAGATTCTGGTCCTTGGAGACAGCTTCATGAGAATCTACCAGCAAGATGAACCCATGTCGGCGGGCTTCATCTCCCATCTCGCCAAAGAGCTAAAACAGCCCTTGATGGCGGTGGTCAACGATGGAGGAGGATCGACTCTGGTTCGGCAGGAGCTTCGCGGCACTCCCGCATTGCTGAGGAACAAGAAAGTGGTCTTGTGGGAATTCGTGGAACGCGACATCGGTCTGGGCCTCCACGGCTGGCAGAAGGTGGCACTGCCTCCAGACAGCCAGCGGCCCTCGCCTCCGACCGCTTCGAACTCGACCGGGAATTAGGGAGACGGCAAGGAGTTGAAAATCCCCGTCAGATAGGGTCCGAGATTGTCCGGCAAAGATCTCACAACCATTCCCGCGATGACTCTCCCCCCCTCGAGTGAATAGTGCACCAAGTCGGAAGTCGAAAACGCCAGGAAGCCGATCCCGTCCTTGCCAAGTCTGCTCACGAGATCATAGCTCATTTGGTGCAAGTCGATGAGATGCGTCTTCAGCTCGGCGGCCACCTGTTTCATGACATGCGCCCGGTCCTCCAAAATCCGAATCACTTTCCCATTTGCATCAAATGACCTGGGGTCCGGCTGGGTGATCAAGATCGGAGTTCCGTTGAAGCCGCGAATGGTTTCCACAAGGGATCTCAAATTAGCGCCAAACTCCGCAAGAGTGGTGAACCCTCCCGAGTCTATCCAGCCAAACTCCACCAGGACGAAATTCGGCTTGATGGCGAGCATTTTTGCCATTGGCTCTGAAGCGAACAAGTCGCGCGTGTTCATGTTCGGCCACGCAAGATTGACAATTTGGGCGCTGGGTTTGAAGTAATCGAACAGCCCCGTCCCCCAGCCTGAACCCCACCCTCGCTCGCCCGCGACGGTCGAATCCCCGAGTATCACCACGCGGATTGGAGGCGGAGGAGTCGGTTCCGGTATGAGTCGAAAATAGCGCCGCGGCGTCCCTGCTCCGTCAAACCTATGCGACAACCGGCCCGATACGAGTTCACCGACGTCTCCCCAAAGATGCAGATTCTCGCTTTCCTGAAGCACGTAAGGAGTGTGAATGGGGGCCGCGGCCTCGACCAGAAACTCGCTGGCACCAAGCTTCGTGAGGGTGAGTGAAGCAGCCGACAAAGCGTTGGTGAAAAGGAAAAGGCAGGCCAGCAAAGAGGTCCACGGAGTAAAACGAAGGCGCGTGAGGCGAGCTGTCATATGGATTAAAAGCCGAAAACTTTCGGTTGCCGTTGGAGAACCGCCTGGATGTTCTCCCGAGTGACAATCAAAGGTTCGGAAGGCTGCTGGGAATCCTCCACCACCACCGCAAGCAGTTTCCCCTGTTGAAACGCTTCCACCGTCTTGGCCGGAGATCCCAAGAGCCGCAAATCAGGCAGGAGCAGCGCGAAACACCTCGCGTCCTCTTGGCTCCATAGCTTTAACCGGTCGATTCCCATCGGCAGGCCAATCAAACTCACAATAACACGATACTCGGGATGGGCGTCCGCGAGCTCCTCCACGGAGGCAGCCTCGATCAGAAAACTCAAGGGCGTTCGGGAATCGGGGGGGATCACGACGGATTGGGGGTTGGCGAGGTACTCGGGCCGAATCCGCGGAAACAAAACCTTCACTTCCGCCCGGCCACCCAACCCCTGGCGCAGTCCCCGGAGACCCGCCTGTTCGAACTGCCGTCGTTCGTCGAAATAACCCGACTCTTTGGAGAACGGATTCCCCAGCGCCAGCACATTGGCGTCCGGGCGAAGCTTGGCGATGCGAGCCCCCAGCAGTTCCATCATGTTCTCTCTCGCGGAAACCGCGACGCTTTTGGGAGAGGAGAAACGTCCCACGAACACGAACGCCGCCACGGCAAGCGCCACGGCGCAGGAGGCCAGGATTACTATCCCCCTGGTGGTCATTGAACGTAGCTGGGTATCGTGTCCGGACCGAAAAGCGCCGTGATTCGGAGCGCTTCGAGCCGTGTTCGCCCCATGGCCTCGGCATGCCCATCGAAGAACCAGCCGGAAGCCGAACGATTGTGGCGCGCATGCACTTCCATGGTCGCGTTCGTGCGAAACGTGTGAAACTGCACCGCACCCAACCCCATGCGTCCCCGGCTCGTTGTGTCCGCCAAATGCGCGTAATCGACCGGGCTCTGGATTGAGGAGACGACGACATCCTGATCAAATTCACCCGCCGTCACGGATTTGGGCGGATCGGACCACACCCCGTAAGTGCGAAACCAATTAGTCGCTTCTCGTGGGGGATAGGCGGGGCACAAAAAGACCGACCGCGCGCCTGAGAACTGGTTGGAGAACAACAACCCGCCCCAAGTGAAATGATTGTCGAGAGGCGACGAAATCTGGATGCGATTGTTGTGATCATCCGCGTACATCATCACCGCCAGCCCAACCTGCTTGAGGTTGTTCAAACATTGAATCTGCTTCGCCTTGGCTTTTGATCCGCTCAAGGCCGGCAATAGCATGCCGGCGAGGATCGCGATGATCGCGATGACAACCAAAAGTTCGATGAGTGTGAATCCCGCCGCGTCGGGAGCATTCTTGGGGCCACAAACCAGTCCCCCAACTGAAACTTCTGACGGTGGGCCACTCACTTTGGAATAGTCCTCAAGGCCGTTGTGAATGATCCAAGAAAAACAAGCGCGGGGTGATCCGTGGAAGGTGGAATCCGCGGGCGACGGGGTCTTGGCCTCATGCTTCATCAACTGATAGGCGGCTAAGCGTTGGCACTCGCGCAGACTAAGGCCGTCCGAACCGATGGAACAAGAAAATTCTACGCCTCGAAGAGGTCATTCCAACCAATGACTCAGCGCATGCGGTCACTCAGCCCACCGGGCTTGACTCCATTTCCGCGCCGCCGATAAGGTAGGTTTTCCATGAAACTCCTGTTGATGAGTGTGTTTCTTTCGGCGGCTGGGCTTCTTTCCCAAGCGGCTGATGCAGCGAGGCCATTCACAAGCCCGGAATTCATGTCGTGGACGCTGCGATGGATTCCCAATCTGGTCGTCCAAGGAGGCGCGGGCGGAAGGAGTCGGATTGTCCATCGGCACGATTTCCAGCCAGCATCCGCGTGGCTGGAGCGAGCGCAACCCATCGTTCAATCCGATCCGCAAACGGGATCCGCTTGGATCGACATCTCGGATGACTTGGAGAGCTCGACGCGACACGGATTTTTCAGGCTCGCCACGGGCGCGCCGGGACGGCTAGAGATCCGATTTGTTCCTGAGATCACGCTTAATGGAATTCCGGGAACGGAGGTCGGCATCGAGTGGGTCACGACCTCGCCAACAGGAGTTGAGTGGAAGCGGTGGACCAACCGGGTCATGGAATCCAAGACCGAGGTGTTCGTTGATCGCAGCCAACACAATGAACGAAGGACGTATCGGATCGTAGGCAAACGGGGTGAACCCATGGGGGTGCGGCCTCCGGGCTTCGAGTGGATCGAGCCCGGGAGCTTCACGATGGGGAGCCCGGAAAGCGAATCGGGACGCAACAACGACGAAGGCCCACAGACCCGGATCACGCTCAGCCGCGGGTTTTGGATGGGAGCGAATGAAGTGACGCAGAGCGAGTATGCGCGGGTCATGGGTGTCAACCCCAGTGGTTTTAAAGGGGACGAGAGCCTCCCCGTTGAGCGGGTTTCCTGGTTTGACGCCGTGGCGTATTGTGCCAAGTTGACAGCTCAAGAGCACGAAGAGCGCCGTTTGCCGCCTGGGTGGGAGTACCGTCTGCCGACGGAAGCAGAATGGGAGTACGCATGCCGTGCCGGGACGAGCGGACCCTTTGGGATCGGAGAAGGAAATAGCTTGAGCTCGACACAAGCTAATTTTGACGGCCGGTATCCTTATGGAGGAGGGGCCAAAGGGGTTTATCTCGCGAAGACCAGACGGGTGGGGAGCTATCCCGCCAATGCCTGGGGATTATATGACATGCATGGCAATGTCTGGGAGTGGTGCTTGGATTGGTTTAGCGACGGTTTGCCAGGCGGAAGCGCCGCCGATCCGAAAGGTCCCGCAACAGGCTCGTTCCGCGTGTTTCGTGGAGGGTCCTGGGGAAGCGATGGACGAGGCTGCCGGTCGGCATTCCGGATCAATTTTGGATCGCCCTACTTTGGATTCAACCTGTTGGGATTTCGCGCTGTTCTGGCTCCCATCCAGCCTTGATTAAAGCAGAGCTGATCAAGCCACACGGGAACGGTGTGCTCCTCTGCGTTGAAGTCGATGACTTCGAGGCCGCGCCGTCTCGGGCCGAGGCTCTTAAAGCCGAAGTCATTTTGGCGCGGCCTCGCCATCCACCAAACGTCGATGGCGGCCCGAACCATTGGGAAATCTGGCTTTGCATTCCGGATGGCTGTGCGATCCTTCTCGCCAGTCCCGACGGGTCGGCTGACGGATACTGGAAACTTTAACCTCGCATGCCAAACGCAACGGCTTTGATCCGAAGGCGGCCACTGGCCATCGGCGCCACTTTCTGCGGCCTGTCGTCCAAACAAGGCCACTCGCCAGAAGCCAACCCATGAACAAAGCGCAAACCTCCCAATCGCCGGTTGTAAAGCCGCTCCGGCTCTGGCCCGGCGTCCTCTCGGCAGTGCTGGTCGGATTATTTTGGATTGGAGTGCCGCTCGCCTTTCGCGACGCGCAGATGGTCGCCATGCTGGGAGGCCTCGCCGGCGCCTTGAGCGTGCTGATCTGGTGGCTGTTTTTCAGCCACGCCCCATGGTTCGAAAGATTGGGCGCGATCGCGCTCATGATGGTGGGCGTTGCGGCGGCCTATCAGGTCGTCCATAAGTCCATCGCGACCGGGATGATGGGGATGATGCTAATTCTCTATGCGGTCCCGGTGCTCAGCATGGCATTGGTTGCTTGGGCAACGGCCGCTCGCCGCCTTCCCAACGGAGCGCGACGCGCCTCACTAATGATCACGATCCTGGCCACGTGCAGCGCATTCACGCTGCTTCGGACTGACGGCATTTTTGGCGAAGGCGGTTCAGATCTCCACTGGCGATGGACCCCCTCTGCCGAGGAGCAGCTTCTGGCCCAACCGCCTCCGAAACCCATGGCCGAGCCTCCACTGCTGGAATCTCCCGAAACCGTGGCGACGTGGCCCGGTTTCCGAGGCGCCCAGCGGAATGCCATCGTCACCGGTGTTCTCGTCGAGACGAACTGGGCTCAAACTCCTCCGAAACAACTTTGGCGTTCTCCGGTCGGGCCGGGTTGGTCTTCATTCGCGATTCATGGGAGTTTCTTCTACACTCAGGAGCAGCGCGGGGAGGATGAAGCGGTCTCTTGCTATAAACTGAAAACGGGTGAACCCGTGTGGCAGCACCTCAGTGCGGCCCGTTTCTGGGAATCGAACGCCGGGGCCGGCCCACGCGCGACGCCTACATTCAGCCAAGGCAGGATCTACGCGTTGGGCGCTACTGGTATCCTCCATGCGCTGGATGCCCGAACCGGTTCGCTCATTTGGTCGCGAAATGTGGCGTCTGACACGAACACAAAGATTCCTGGCTGGGGCTTTGCGGGTTCGCCGCTGCAAATCGGCACCATGGTCGTGGTCGCCGCTGCAGGCAAGCTGGCCGCCTACGACATCGCGACGGGTGAACCACGCTGGGTGGGCCCGGCCCACGGTGGGAGCTACAGTTCCCCGCATGAAGCGTCTCTTAGTGGAGTTCATCAAATCCTGCTCATGAGCAACTCAGGCATCACCAGCGTGTCGCCGGCGGAGGGAACGGTTCTTTGGGAACACGAATGGCAGGGCGGGACGATCATCCAACCGGCTCTCACGGCGGAAGGCAATATTCTCATCAGCACCAGCGGCGCCACCGGAGGCATTGGCGTTCGCCTCTTGGCGGTCAATCCAGAAGAAGCCGGTTGGAACGTCGAAGAACGCTGGACCTCGCGGGACCTCAAGCCCTACTTCAACGACATGGTCGCGCACAAGGGCCACGCCTACGGCTTCGACGGCAGCATGCTCGCGTGCGTGAACCTTCAAGATGGCAAACGGGCGTGGAAAGGCGGCCGCTATGGGAGGGGTCAACTCCTGTTGATGACTGAACAAAACTTGCTGCTAGTAGTGTCCGAGCAAGGTGAACTCGCATTGATCAACGCCACACCGGACGGCTACAAGGAGCACGGGCGATTCAAAGCGATCGAAGGCAAGACGTGGAACCATCCAGCGATGGGCGGCGACGTCTTGCTTGTCCGCAACAGTGAAGAAATGGCGGCTTACAGGCTATCCTCGGCCGTTCAAGAACGCTCCCTCAAGTAATGAGCGATTTAATCGCGGCGCTCTAATAAACCCGGAATGACTGGATCGAGGAGTCGCCAATGCTGGCCGAAACACTGAAACTCCGAGACGGTATGGTCGACGCTCTGCTGACACCGGGGACAATTCTCGGTTGACACTTTTCAGAAGACTCAAGAGTCGACAGCAGGGGAGCCGAACGCCTAGATTCAGCCATGTCCAACCTGTTGAGAATCCTCGCTATCCTTGCAATCTCCCCTCTCCTGTCGTTTCCATCAGGCGCTGAGGAACCACCGCCGAGCTTTGTCGGAGCCCAACCGGCAGCCCGCGAGATCTTGCTGAAGTTCAAAGGCTCGGTCAGTTTCAACACGCGACTTGAAGCCTCGTCGAATCTGTTCGAGTGGTCGCCGCTGGCCACGTTCCCCAAGAGCGCCGCGACGCTTGAGCACACCGATTCGAGCGCGGCTTACATGTCTTCCCGCTACTACCGCATCATTCGATTGACTTCCACGAACGCGATAGCGGGAGACCATCTATCCACCGCCGACGGAGACGTGGTCGTCCGTCCGATCAACCACGCGACGATGGTGATTGGATGGAAAGACAAGGTCATCTACGTCGATCCCACGGGCGGCGCGGCACGCTTCACGGGCTTGCCGAAGCCAACCATGGTGCTCGTCACCGATATCCATGGCGATCATCTCGACTCACCTACCTTGAATGCCATTGGGGCGGCGGATGCCGACATCATCGCTCCGCAGGCCGTGCTCTCGATGCTGTCCACCGCCTTGCGCGGCAAGACCCAAGTGCTCGCCAACGGCGCCAAGACGGAAAAGCAAGGCGTCGGAATCGAAGCAGTCCCGATGTATAACATCACCCCCGCTCGGCTATCTTATCATTCAAAGGGGCGCGGGAACGGCTACGTGCTGACTATAGGAGGCACTCGTCTTTACGTGAGCGGTGACACGGAGGACATCCCGGAAATGCGCGCGTTGCAAAACGTGGATGCGGCCTTTCTTTGCATGAACCTTCCTTTCACGATGAATGTGGACCAGGCCGCGAGCGCCTCGAGGGAATTTCGCCCGAAGATAGTCTTTCCCTACCACTGGTCCGGCACATCGAACAGTGATCTGGCCAAGTTCAAGACGCTGGTCGGAACGGATCTCGGCATCGAAGTGCGGATGCGGAAATGGTATTGAGACGCCGGACCTTCGGGGCGCGGCAAAGCGCCAGCCGAAGCCGAACCGGTGATCAGTAACATTCAGAATTCGCTTCCTGCTCAGCGGGCGGAGATTTCGAGCATGCGGTCGATGGGGGCTCGCGCGCGCTTCAGGATCTCGGAGCTCAACTCGACTCTTGGACTCAGGTTCGCCATGCAATCATGCAGTTTCTCGAGCGTATTCATCTTCATGAAACGGCATTCGTTGCAGGCGCAGTGGCTTGTCGGGGCGGGAATGAAAATCTTCCCCGGGCACTCTCGCCGCAGCCTGTGGAGCATGCCGGCTTCGGTTGCGATGATGAGCGCGGAGGCGGAGGACGCCCGGCAATAAGCCACCATCTTCTCGGTGCTGCAGACTTCGTCGGCCAGCATCCGCACCGCCCGGGTGCACTCAGGATGCGCGACCACCGGGGCGCCGGGGTGCTTTTCCCGAATCTTCAGGATATTCGCGTGCGTCCACTCCACGTGCACATAACAATTGCCCTGCCATAGCGTCATCGGGCGGCCTGTTTGCTCGATCACCCAAGAGCCGAGGTTCTCGTCCGGCACGAACAGAAGATCCTTTCCGGGAGGCGCCGCTTCCACGATGCGCACCGCGTTGCCGCTGGTGCAAATCACGTCGCTCAGCGCCTTCACTTCGGCGCTGCAATTGATGTAGGCAATGGTGTAAAAATTCGGGTTGCTGGCTTGGAAAGCGCGCAAACGATCCGCCGGACAACTCTCCTCCAACGAGCATCCCGCATCGCGATCGGGCAGCACGACGACTTTGCCTGGATTCAAGATCTTGGCCGTTTCGGCCATGAAATGAACCCCACAGAAGACGATGATTTCAGCGCTCGTTTTCGCCGCCTGCTGCGCCAGCCCGAGGGAGTCCCCGACAAAATCAGCAACGTCCTGAATCTCAGCAACCTGATAATTATGAGCCAGGATGACCGCCTTGAGTTCTTGTTTCAGCGACATGATATCCCTGGAGAGCGCGTCCAATCGGGCCGGTGTGATCCCGGCGCGAACTCCCTCTCTCTCAGTCCCTCGCACTTGAATTTCAGTAGTGTCAATCATCCGTTTCCTGTCATCAATCAATGAACAAGCTTAACTCACTCCTCCCGTTGAGCAACTCTGTACAACACGAAAAGTCCGTCGTGGATTGCAGTTGATACTTGGCTCCGGCTGAAGTGCTGAAGCTGACTGTGAACCCGTCCGCTGGTTTGGAGGCCGTTAGCCCGACTTTCGCTACTCATTTTTAAAAGCTGGGGATTTGTTGGGGTTTCCGCGCATTCTTCTAAAAAGTCTGCACTACAAGGTCATTTCTCCAGCCTCCCGTCGGCACCAATGCGCGGCGGACCTTGCTCCGGCAGGTTCCATCCCAGGCGCGCCAGCAACAGCTTCTGATCGGTGTCGGGTTGGGTTCGTCGGGTCATGATCAGCGTGCCTC
>SYMW01000097.1 GCA_005805305.1 Verrucomicrobiales bacterium | reverse complement strand
TGCGCAGCTCATGGCTCATCCTGGCGAGAAACTGCGTCTTGGCCCGATTCGCCGCCTCCGCCGCCTCTTTGGCCACGGCGAGCTGGGCGCTGGCGGCTTCGATCTCACTTTTTACTTGGAGCAGGTTCTTGTTGGTCAGGGCAAATTGGCGCGCCAGGAAGAAGGAGTTGGACAAGACAAAGGCCATGACACTGATGTTGAAAAGATTCGCGGCCAACGCCGGACCCAGGAGTTCCTTCACCGAGGGATTGGTGAAAGCGAGGACGGAGCCGATCTGGCACAAAATCATCAGCACAAATCCCAGCCCGATGATTCCCGCCCCGGCCAGTTTCGCCCGGATGGCGCCGTTGATCACCCTGAGAATCTCGCCCAGGATCAAAAGATAGAAGAATGCCATCCCCCCGAAAAAGCCGACGTCTCGATCAAGCCGAGGGAAGATCCAGGCGATCAGCACAAAAAAAGGCCAGTAGGCCGTGAAGAACCAAAATCTCCGGGGCAGCTTCGCCAGAAACAGGAAGTAGATCAAGCGCAAGGCGAAGATCAGCGCCGCGAAGTAGGTGGCGAAGAACGCGATGGGCGGCACCCCCGAGTTGCCACGGTTCTCGAGCAGGATAGTCGCCGCCGCCGAGGCCCCGCAATACACCGCGTAGAGAAAGTTGCCACTCGCGGCGGGGTTGGAAATGTAGAGCACAAAATGCAGCAGCGTGAAAGAAATTAGAAGGCCGGAAAACAGGTAGGTCATTGCCACGCTTTTCCGGGTGAAATACTCCTGCAACGAGTCGGGCAGTTTCACGCGTTTAAGCTTGCCCTCGGCGTTGTTCCTGACGGCTGGATCCGTGTCCGGGGACTCCAGCAGCCTGATCAAAGCCTCCAACTGTCGGAGGCTTGCCGTCTGGAAATGGTTCAGGGCGGCCGAGGCATGCAAGCGCACATCCCGGTCGCTGTCTTGGAGTGCGGCCACAAGACTTGCCTCCACTTCCTCGGCCGCGGCTCCCGCGTCGGCCAACCTGCGGGCCGCGCTGATGCGTTTGAGGACGTTGGCATTGGTTAATTCCCGGGCGAAAAAACCTAATAACGCCGAAGGAAATCTGCCGCCAGCCCCCACGGGGCCCAGTTGCATGTTCAACCGATACACGTCCCCGGGCTGCAACTGGACATTCGTCGATCCGAACAGCAGGTTGGTCGCCATGGCCTCGATTCTCAGCGGCACCCTCAAATCATAGCTCGCCATTCTAAAGCTGCCGTGGGACGCCAGCTTGAAATCTCCAACCATGCCGCTTCTCGAATACGTGCGAGTTCGCCCCTCATGCTCCAAATTGAGCCACACGGCATTTATCGGGGTTCCAAAAGGATCCCTCACACGACCGTCAACCAAGGCGAACTGGGGCATAGCGTTCGCGCTCGGCAGTTCGTCTTGCGAATAAAGGATGCGCCCCCTGATGACGGCATGGAATTGCCTAGGCCCCAGATCCTGAGCCGTTCCGTCAAAGGGCCACAACGCCACAAGGCCCTGCTCCGTCCCAGTCATCCGACGGAACAATCCATCCCGGATCTCCCCCTCGCTTCGCGCCACATTCCACACTCGCACCTCCGCCAACTGCCCTTTCGTGAGGGCATCCCTTCTGAACCAGGCGGACTTGCCCAGGTAGGCCCTGGCCGACGAGCCCATCTCGGAGAAAGAGACGGTCGAGGAGTGATCGCCAACCGCAATCCCGTTGAAATAGAGTCTCATGCCTCTTGGACCACTGACGGCGGCGATGTGGCACCATTCGTTGCTCCGCAGAATCCCAGACACCTGAATGCCAGAGGCGCGCCGCTGACTCGGCCAGACGTGAAACATCAGGTCGGGCGAGGTTTCGTGATGCAGCACCGCGACGGATCGAAATGGAGCACCGTAATCGAAGAACCGGGAGAAGGAGTCCAGTCTCTCCCATTTGATCCAACCTTCCACCGTCGCCTCGCGCAGTCCCGAGAACACTTCCCTGGGAAGTTCCACGAAAGAACTCTCTCCATCCAACGCCAATGCCTGCCGTCCTGGCATTACCTGCGCGGAACCGACGGTGGTCAACCACGCAAGTGCCGCCAACCCAACCCAATCTCGGACTGAAGAGATGAAACGCGACAAATTCACGGCGCCTCTAAATATAATACATCTTCTCTCTTTCCGCGCTTTGCTCGACCAAATGTTGGAAGTTAATGCAGTCGGCGGCTCTGTCCATGGTTTGTTGGAGGGTTTGCCAGGCTTGTTTGAGTTCGGTCGGACAAGATCCGTCGGTCAGCGCCGGGGTGTCAAACACCTGGCCATGAACCGCCCGGAGAACATCCCCCAGGGTAATCTCCGAGGGACGCATGGCCAGCAAGTAGCCCCCTTCCTTCCCTCGCACACTCTTGACGAGCCTCCGAGCCTTTAACTCAATCAGGATCTGAATCAGGTAATTAGGCGGGATGGATTGCCCGCGCGCCAGATCCTCGACTCGCATCGATCGTCCTCCCGCATGCGCCCTGGCAAGTCCCAGCACGGCGCGCGCCGCGTAATCGCTCTTCACGGATAACTTCACGCGATGCGACTTTGGCAACCCCGCCCCGTCTGGGCAACCTTAAACCCCTGAGGGAAAACGAGGAGGCAAGTCCCAGGGCCCGCCT
>SYMW01000014.1 GCA_005805305.1 Verrucomicrobiales bacterium | reverse complement strand
CCCTCGGCCGAAAGTGATTCCAAGGCCTCATTTCAAGCGTTCCGAGTCATACCGAGCGGAACTGCTGGGTTCGAATAGTTGCGGATTATGTTGTGAATCCGCTTTTTAGTTCGGAAGTAATTTTTGCACGGTTCCTAAGGGGCCGTCCGTACCCATCCCAGTCAACCGATGGAATAAGGGGCAGGCAAAACAATTGCCGTTGGATGGGATTAGAAAGCGGTTCTTGAAACCTCGAGCGGGCTCGAAGACGAGGTCCACACGCCGCTTCCATTTCTTCGGGCGCGCCTCTCCGCCTTCAGCAACCCAAGTTGGATGTGCCGGGGAAGCCCTTTCATGAACTCCAAACGAGCCCGCGCGTTGCCGGATTCGACCACCGCCTGATTCACGTTGGTCCCGTTCAAGAAAACGATTCCCATCCCGCTCCGCACTTCCCGCGATGGCCGATACGTCACCGCCACGCGCACATCTCTGGACATGACCGTGGAGGACAGGAACTGCTGGCTGCGCTGCGCATCTTCGACCGATATCTGATCGAGTCTGTTCGTTGCCTGCGGCGCTTCCAACCCCGTTAACCGTATCGAACAAAGCGCTCCGGAAGCCGCCTTCATGACGAACTGATCCCCGGAGAGAACCTGGGTCACGCGGCCGTCCCAATACTCAATCGTTTCTTGATGCAACGACGCGTCGATATGCGCCACAACCCAGTAATCCTTGATCGGAATATACCAAGCCTCCCGATGGTTGTAAGCTAGGTAAGCCACCCCCGACAACACTCCAACTCCGAGGCAGATTAAGATCGTGCAAGCCAGTTTGTTGAGCGTTCGAAACATGTGAGGCCTTATTCGGTTCGAACAGATGCCTCGAAGAGCTTGATGGCCCTGTTGCGTTGGGGCTTTGGCGGTGATGCTCCCTTCGGAATGGCCAGCAACTCAGGCACTGGTTTCTCGACGCGTTCCGCCGCCACGAATGCCATGTTGATTTCAGGACGAGAATGCGGACGCGAATCCACACCCCGCCGCTTCAACACTTCGAATGCCCACAAACAGCGTTGCGCATTGTCGAATCGAAACAACTCCCGCGCGAACACTTTCTCCAACCATGAACCCCGCCTCGCATGGGCCAATCCGATCGCAAATGCCGCCGGTTGATCCGGATTGTGAATGCATTCCAAGAAAGCCAGCCGGCACGTCAGCCAATCGTGGCCGCGGCCTTGAACCCATCGGAGCAGCTTGAGCAATGAATTCTCCTCCCCCACATAAGTGCTATCCGTGAACATGCTGGTGAGCGGTTCGCTGATCTTCCTTCCAAAAACCAGCGCCCACACCAGCGCGTTCGCGATGCCGACGACCACGAACACCGCGAGATAATAAGCCGGAGCGACATCCCCCGCCTTCAAATCGGAATGATCCATCAGCACCGCATCCCGCACAGCGTAAATGGCACCCAGGCCGAAGAGAATTCTGAGAGCTATTAACACCATACAAAAGCCCTCCAGGCGCCGCGGGGGCCGTCACGGCCGGCCTCGATTAGGTTCCACAAATGACAGCGGTTCGGCCCAAGCAGCAACACCAAGTTCATCGCTCGTCCCTCCGAAGTATTGGAGTGCCCGTCCGAATTCCTCTCATCGCCAGCTCGAACTTGTGCCGGTTCACGGCGTATTGCAATGCGGTTTCTTCGGACAAGATCCCAGAAATCATCAATTCCATCAAGTATTGATCGAAGGAATGCATCCCTTGATTCAGGGCGCCCTCAATGATTCCCGTGAGCATCTCAAGTTGGTTGGTCCTGATCGCATCGCGAACACCCCCATCGCTTTTCAGGATCTCCAGGCAGGGCGTCCGAGACTCCTGCAAATTGGGCGTCAGCCTCTGGCAAACGATGGCATTGAGATTTCGCGCCAGCAGGCTGCTGACATTGGCATGCTCGTTGCCAGGGTAATACTCGCGAAGACGCGCCACGGTTTGAGCCGACGAATCCGCGTGCAGGGTCGTCAGCACCAAATGTCCGGTCTCCGCCGCTTGCAACACCGCAAATATACTCTCCCTGTCCCGTATCTCGCCCACGAAGATCACGTTCGGATCCTGTCGCATGGCATTCCGAATACCGTCCGCAAACGAACTCGTGTCGATCCCCACTTCGCGCTGCTCGAACTGGCTTCTTTCCTCCTCAAATACGTATTCAATCGGATCCTCCACCGTCACAACCCGAACGGCGCGCGTTTCATTAATCTCCTGCAACAAAGCCCTCGCCGTGGTGCTCTTGCCTTGCCCCGTCGGCCCAGTCAACAACACCAACCCGCGCAATAAGTTCGACAACGCCGCCAACGATGAAGGGAGTTGGAGATCCACAAGCCGTTGGCGTTGCCGCGGCACAGTCCTGAATGAGAAAGATTGTGTCCCTTGCTGCTTGCTGAAGTTGGCCCTGTAACGGCGATTCGCGGAATAGAAACTTAAGTCCACCTCCCGGGATCCACGGATTCGTTCGCAAAGACCTGGAGTGAAGTTTTTCTTTAACTCCTCAAACCAATCCGCTTCCGTCAACGGAGGGAACAAATCCAAGGAGACCCGTCGCAACTCGCCGTGAACGCGCACGGTATAAGGACGGTTCGCTTGGACGTGGAGATCCGATGCCTCTTGATCCGCGCACCAGTCCAGCAACCGGCTCAGAAATGTTTGTTCACCAATCTTCTCCATGCGCCTCAGAGCGGCGGCCCGCCGGCCAACTCCTCCGCCCCGATCACACGGCCGCCACAATTCTCCGCGAGACTAGTGGCCCAAGATCCGCGCCAAGGGAATATGGAATCGCATAAAATCAGCAAATTCCATTCCAGAAAAAGACTCGTCAGCGCAGGAGGCGCCTCAAGTGCATAACACGGCGCCCCACCAGGCCGAGAGAGAGCGCCACCATAAGCAGGATGATCAAGGGAGAGAGGCCGGCGAAGACTCCCATGACCGGCGAGAACCATTGCTCGGCGAACCACTGTTTAGCGGCGGCGGTATTCGCTTCGGCGGCTTGGGCCCAGCCGCCGGCCGCGTAATCCCGCGCCAGCGCGACACCTCCCCCGAAGGCGGCACGCCATCCCGCCGAGGCAATGCCGAAGGCGCACCAACCCACCGCCAGGCTCCCGAACGCGAGCACTCCAACCGCCGCGCCCCACAAGCTCAGACTGAGCAACCCCACGGTCAGCCCGCCCACCGCGACGGGCGCGATGGCGATGCCACCGAAGCCGAAAAACGGACTGACCGCCACGTCGCCAATCGCAATCCAGCCCCGCGCCGTGTGCGAACGATGACTTCCCGCCTCGAAACTGCCGATCTTCACGGATAGCAGAGGCAGACTCAGGAACCGCGCCGCCGACTCGTGACGAATCGGCCCAAACAGTTTGAGACCCACCGTTGCCAGCTTTGCGGAGTAAGCGGCGTTCTCCGTGCCGGTTTCGGCGCGGATGCGCAGCACGTCCTTGTTTAACCGCGAACTCGTCCAAAGAATGGTTCCCAACAGGGCCGCCAGCCAGCCGGCGATAGCCGCGATCACCCACAGCGGCGACGGTGTGTAGAGCTTCCCGGCCTGGCTGAAGACCGCCGCCAACCCGATGCTCATGAGAAAACAGAACAAGATCATCCGGCGCGCGTGGCGCAGGATGCACTGGCGTTCCAGGGGCGAGCGGGCGGTCGAGGCGGCAAACCGCGCGCTGAACCAGCCAATGGCCAGGCCGAGGACCGGCCCCACCACAGCCCCCAAACCAAGACCGCCGGTGGCTTTCGCCGCCGTCAATCCCTTGCCGACGGCGGCTCCGGCCGTGGTGGCGTTGGCGGCGGACACGACGGTCATCGGCAACGCCGCAAGCACGCCCGCGGTAAACGCCGCGCCAGGCCGCGAGCGAGTGAGCGTGGACTCCACTTTGATGGCGAGTTCGTCGCGCAGCATCGCCCTCCCGCGAGACAACCGCTGCTTCACTGTGTCTTCGGACAAGTCAAGTTGCGCGGAGACCTCGGCAACGGACTGTTGCTCACGATAGAACAAAATGAGCGGCTCGCGGTAATTCTCGGGCAGCTCTCCCAGTGTCCGCCACAACAGACTCTCTTCCTCGCGCGAAATGGCATGCGCCGCCGGGTCCGCCTCCACGGAGTGCGGTTCGGACACCGCGTCGAGCGATTCCGGCGCCCCGCCTCGCCGCAATTCACGGCGGACTACGTTGGCGGCCAGGTGGCGCACGATCCCACAGAGCCACGGCCTTAGCTTCCCCGGTTCGCGCAAATCCGCGAGTCGGCGCCAGGCGGTGATGAACGTCTCCTGGGCCATGTCCTCGGCCGTGCCGAGGGTGCCGCACCTGCTGTAGGCCAGCGAGCAAATGAGCGACTGGTAACGCGCCACGATACGGCCGAACGCCTCCCTGTCGCCGTCCAGGGACAATCGCCAAAGTTCTTCGTCCGACATCACCGGCATGTTGTGCGGCATCCTATTCATCAACCTTACGTGGCCGCGAGCACCGAAAAGGTGACACTACTCGTGCCGCTGCACCTGTGGATCGCAATTTCAACTTGGACCGCGCGACGAAATGACTCATCGTTCTTTGGGAGCCATTTTGCCCTTTCCTCGGTTTTAGATTCTCGGTTAAGTTCCATGCCATGAGCCATGTCAGTCACCTGCTAGAGCGAGCCGAGTCCGGTGATCCCCGCGCAGCCGCGGACTTGTTGCCACTGGTGTATGACGAATTGCGCCGCATCGCAGCGCGTCAAATGGCCAAAGAACCGCGCGGCCACACTCTCCAACCGACGGCTCTCGTCCATGAAGCATGGTTGCGCTTGGGCGCGGATCAACAGGCTCCATGGCAAGATCGCGCCTATTTTCTCGGCGCCGCCGCCGAAGCGATGAGGCGAATCCTCCTCGAACGAGCACGACGCAAACTCCGCCCCAAACACGGTGGCGGCCAGGATCACGAACCGTTCGACGAAACCGGGATTCAACCTCCCGCCAAGGATGAGACGGTTTTGCAGGTGAATGATGCTCTAGATCGCTTGACCACCGACAACCCAGAAATGGCGCGGATCGTCAAACTCCGCTTTTTTGCCGGCCTCTCCAACGAAGAAACCGCCGTTCTGCTGGGGGTCAACGAACGAACCGTCCGTCGCAAGTGGGAATTGGCCAAGGTTTACCTGTACGACACGATTCAGGGCGTTCATTAGGTTGGAGGTCCCGTCTCTCCGCCAAAGAAATCCTCCGTTTTCGTGTCCGTTTTGATCGGCCCAAAGGCGAGTTATCGAAGGCGTGAATGCCACAGAGGTCATCTTCGTTGAAGCCCGCGAGATCTCAGATCCCGGGAGACGCGACGCGTACGTGAAGGACGCTTGCGCCGGTGACGACCGGCTCCGCGCCCAGGTCGAGTCGCTGCTCCGCCGCGCCGAGGCGGCGGCAGGTCTCTTTGCCAACGTGGATGCCAATGCTTCCCGGCTCTCCCCACCGGAGCCATCGGAGTCGTCGAGGAGGTCGATCGGCCGATACGAATTGCTCGAAAAGATTGGCGAAGGCGGAATGGGAATTGTCTATCTGGCCGAACAACGCGAGCCCGTCGTTCGCCGGGTCGCGTTGAAGTTCCTTCGGCTCGGGTTGGACTCTCGGCCATTGCTCGCCCGTTTCGAGGCGGAGCGCCAGACCCTCGCCCTGATGGACCATCCGAACATCGCAAAGATACTCGATGGCGGGACCACTAGCCCCACCGATGGTCTCGAATCTCAAATTGCAAATCTGAAATCTCCGATTACCGAAGGCCGCCCGTATTTCGTCATGGAGTTGATCCACGGCGTTCCGATTACAAGATTTTGCTCACGACACCAACTCTCCACGGAAGAGCGAATCCGCCTATTCATTCCCGTTTGCCAGGCGATCCAGCACGCGCATCAGAAAGGAGTAATCCATCGGGATCTGAAGCCATCGAATGTGCTGGTTGCCGACCAGGACGGTGTTTCCATCCCCAAAATCATTGACTTCGGTGTCGCCAAGGTGCTCGACCAAAAACTCGGCGACAAGGCGCTTCACACCCAGCACGCGGTGCTGATTGGAACGCCGTCCTACATGAGTCCCGAACAGGCCAGAATGACCGGATTGGACATCGACACGCGCAGCGATATCTACAGCCTTGGGGTTTTGCTCTACGAACTGCTCACGGGGTCGACGCCTTTTCCGGAAGAACGGTTACGCAGCGTGGAATATGGTGAGATGCGGCGCATCATCCTGGAGGAAGAGCCGGAGCGGCCTTCGACATACCTGCGACGGACGGCGCTCGACAAGCCGCCTTCCCAAGCCGCCCCGCATCCCTTCGCAACTGACCTGGACTGGATCGTGATGAAGTGCCTGGAGAAGGATCGCTCGCGGCGTTACGAAACCGCAAACGGCCTCGCGACGGATCTCCGGCGGCACCTTAAGAATGAACCGATCACCGCCCGTCCGCCCAGTGTGACCTATCGACTGGGCAAGGCCATGCATCGGAATAAGTTGTCGTTCGCGGCTGGCTTGGCCGTGCTCCTGGCATTGCTCGCGGGCTTGGCCGGCACGGTGTGGCAATCCAAAGCGCGTCTAAGGGCGTTGCTCGAGTCGCGGCGGACTCTCTACGTCGCGCAGATCCAGGCGGCGCAACAAGCCTGGGAAAAAGGAGACGTCCGGCTCGCCCGATCGTTGCTCACGGCCCAGATCCCTCGCGCGGGCGAGGAAGACCTGCGCGGGTTCGAGTGGCGGCATTTTTGGACCAGGTTCCGAGATCAGAGTGCTGTGACCATTACGAACGATCCGCCTTCCGGGAGCATGTCGGTCGCAATCAACCCCGATGGCACCCTCTTGGCGTGGGGTGATGGGTTCGGCCACATCCAACTGCGCCGCACGGCGGACTGGACAACCGTATCGTCCATCGCCGCGAACCACGGCGGCGTCCACTGGGTCGAGTTCTCGGGCGATGGCCGGCAATTGGCCTCGGCTAGTTACGATCGCACGACGCACCTGTGGGAAGTTCCAGGCGGCAAGCGCCTCGCCACCATTTATTTGACCAACTCCGTCCACGAATTCCCAACCTGCGTCCGGCTCTCGCCCGACACGCGGCTGTTGGCCATCGGCGGCTTTGGAATGGAAGCCGTCGGTCTGTGGGACATCCAGGCCGGGCGCCAAATCGCGGCTTTCCCAGGCTCGCAGGCCAGCGCCCGCCATATCGCCTTCAGTCCCAATGGTCAGTTCTTGGCGGGCAATCACGGCGACAACACCCTTCGTGTCTGGGACCTCCGCACGGGCCAGCCGGTTCATGTGCTCCAGGGACACCAGAGCACGGTGGGCGTGGCCGAGTATTCCGCCGATGGCCGCTGGCTCGCATCAAGCGAGGCGAACGGCAACATCAAACTTTGGGCAACCCAAGGCTGGCATGAGTCCGGAATGTTCTTCGGTCACCGCAACGTAGTCATGGCCCTCGCCTTTGCTCCGGACGGGAGGACCCTCGCCAGCGCGTGCCGCGATGGCATCATCCGTTTCTGGGACGTCGAGTCCAAAACGGAAATCGGATCGTTTCGCGGGCATTCCGCGTGGGCGAATCGGATCGCTTTCTTTCCCAACGGAAAGCGCCTGGCCTCGGCGGGCGGAGACGAGACGCTGAGAATTTGGAACGTGCCCAAACGTGACGACCGTCCCAGGTTCCAACGCGAACCCATCGCCCAGGGTTATGGCAAACCCGTGACCCGCTTTTCGCCCGACGGAAGGTTTCTGACCACCCTTGGGTCGGAAGCACCCGCCCGGCGCCTCTGGCGGTCCGATTCCGGAGAATTGATTGCCTCGTTGCCCGGCTCGCGTGAGATCGGCGCCTTCTCGCCGGATTCGCGCCTCCTTGCCGCCAGCAGCGATGACCAGACCATCCACGTTTGGAGCCTTCCCGACAGCGTTACCCCCTCCTCTCATCCTTCTCCCGCGGTGGGGGAGAAGGCGCCCGAAGGGTGGTTGAGGGAGACAGCGGCAGATTCACAACAGCAGCGCGCGTCAACTGCTTCGAGGGCTTCGCTGCCGGATGTCACCGAGCTCGCGGCGTTTCCACTCGGAACCAACGCACCCATCTCGGTCGCGCTGGCTCGTAATGGGCGACTGTTCGCCGCGGCCGACGGCGAGGAGTTTCTTCGCCGATGGGACATTTCAAAACGTCAGCCGCTCGAATCTTGGACGGGCTACGAAGGCGGGGTAAAGGCATTGCTGATTTCTCCCGACAGCGCCTTGCTCGCGGCGTGGTGTCGCGATGGGAACATCCGGATTCGCGACCTGGAGACCGGCGAATTCCTCGCTCCCGTTCCCGTCACGAGAGGAAGCCCGGCCATGGAATTCTCGTCCGACTCGAAATGGCTCGTGGTCTCATCGGATATGCTGGCGGCGACGCAGGTTTGGGAACCGCGCGCAGCCAAAATGCTGGTTTCATTTGGACGCGGGCCGCACTGGTGGTGTCCTCCTGCACTGAGTGGCAACAATCGATTTCTCGCCGCCGCCGGCATGAAATCCCAGGTTTTGGTGTGGGACCTTCGGCGCCGCCAAATCTACTCGGAAATCTCTTGGCTCGGCGGCGCCCCCTCTTCCATTTCCTTCGATCAAGACGGAAGCACCTTGGCGATTTGTGACACGAGCGGCATCGTTCGTCTGTGGAGCACTCGGATGAAACGCGAAGTGGCGTCGTTGTCCCTGCAAGGCAACTTCGGCGGCGTACAGTTTTCGCCCGATGGGAACGTCCTCGCGGCCTACAACACCTACCGCCAGAACCTCCTGCTGCGAGCGGCTACCCACTCGGAAATCGCCGCCGAAATCGCGGCGCTGCCGAGGCCATGAATCGGTCTCTATGAACTTCAGGCTGATGGGCAAGTCCGCTGGCTTCACGTTGACCGAATTGCTCGTGGTCATCGCTGTGATCGCGATTCTGGCGGGACTGCTGTTGCCGGCCATGAGCAGGGCCAAAGCGAAAGGGGCCGGGGTTCGCTGCCTCTCGAACAACCGCCAAATCATGATCTCCTGGCAGATGTACACCGACGAAAACGCTGATCGGTTGCTCTTCGCCTCGGAAGGGGACGACGTCCGCACAAGAGCCGCGACCTGGGTGACCGGCACGATGGATTTCGATCCCGCGAATCGTTCTAATTGGGACGTGGAGGAGGACATCAAGAAGAGCCCGCTTTGGCCGTACGCCCAAAGCGCCGAGATCTGGACCTGCCCCGCGGACAATTCTGGAGTGCGGGTGCGGGGACGCTTTTATCGCCGCGTCCGCAGCCTCGCCATGAGCCTTTGGGTGGGCGGCTTCGGAGGGGTCGTGCCGGAGGAGTGGGGCCTCAACTTTCGCGTCTATCTCAAACTCAACGACTTCATCGATCCCGGCCCGGCGCAAACGTGGCTTTTCATGGATCAACGGGAAGACAGCATCAATATGGGCAACTATATCACCGTGATGCACGGCTGGCCCGGCCAGCCCAAGGAGTATCGTTTCGATCTGGATTTTCCGGCGAGTTATCACCATCGAGCGGGTGGTTTCTCCTTCGTCGATGGCCATGCGGAGATCCACCGCTGGCGGGATGCTCGCACCATGCCGCCACTCCGGAAGGGTTCCAACGCTCTTTTTAAACTCGGACTCGTTCCTTCCCCGAACAATCCAGACATTCGCTGGCTCCAGGAACGCGCGACGAGGAAGAAGTAACGATCGCCTATGTGTTGACCTCATATAAAACAGGCATCAGGATTCAAACACGGAGGAATTGATCCGAATCGATTTGAACGATCAACGCTGAAAGTTCCCTTCTCGGGCTCCCTAACACTACAGCGACACTTTGGGAAAGTGACCACGGATTGCCCAGAGCGGCACAGCCGCAACCGAAGCACGTCGTCTTGGGCTGGGAGGGCCACCACAGAGAACACAGAGTACACAGAGGGGGACGAAAGTTTTTCCTGCTAGCCCAGAGCCAGAATCCTTCTGGGCCGGGAGGAAATGCTTCGTGAAAAAGCGCGGCCGGCGTGGTTCCATGTCGGCGCCATGAAAACCACCGCCGAACGCAATCGGATCACCGGACAGATAGTCGACGCCGCCATGCGCGTGCATACCAAACTCGGGCCTGGACTCTTGGAGTTGGCCTACGAGGCTTGCTTGGCTTACGAACTGCGCAAACGCGGGTTCAAGGCCTTCCCGCAAGTAGGATTGCCCGTGATCTACGATGATGTCCAACTAGACGTGGGATACCGCATCGACCTGCTGGTGGACGACGAGGTCATCGTGGAGTTGAAAGCGGTCGATGAGATTGCGCCTATTCATGAAGCGCAGTTGCTTTCCTACCTCAAGTTGAGCGGGCGCAAGGTTGGCCTGCTCATCAACTTCAACGTGCTGCGCCTCAAAGACGGGATCCAACGCAGGGTAAACTAATCGTCGCGTGGCTGGGCCTTCTACCACAGATGACTCGGAAAGCGTCGGTCCTGAACCAGACGATTTTCATCCCACTCTGTGAACCTCTGTGTCCTCTGTGGTGCGTCACCCTGAACATGCGCCACCAGAAACTACGCAGCCCGCGAGGACTTTGCGCAAGCTCCGAAAACTTATATCCAGGGTGGCACAAAATATTTCTTCCGAATGTCCGTTTTCCTCCCCCAATCGACGCATTCACATCATGAGGGAACGTTCGAACCAATTTCCCCGAATGCCATGAAACTAACAAGACGCCTTCTCCGAACGTGTCGACTCGCCGCCAGTTTCCTCGTCCTGGGGGGATCGAACCTGCCGGAATCCGTCGAAGCCCGAACTATTCCCGGTCAATTGCTCGTCAAATGCGTCGGCGGCCCGGCGAGCGCCGCCGCGCGGGCCGCCGATGCCGCCGTGGGCTCCGCGCAGGTCCGTTGCTTCAACGCCATCGGCTGGCATTTGGTGCGATTGCCCGAGGGCCTGTCCGTGAGCGAAGCGATGGCGAAGTATCGCGCGCAACCGGGCGTGCTCGCCGTCGAGCCGAATGCGGCGATTCAGTTCGAACCGCCGCCGCCGAAAACTGTAGCAGCCGAGGTCACGAAGCTCGATTCAATTCTGGATTTTGGATTTCGGATTTCGAATATGAGTGAATGGAGCCTCATGTCGGCTGCTGCGAATGGAAGCCGTGCTTCACTCATTACTCCCCACTCGCCGCTCGTCGCTTCCCCCACCGCCGGCGTAATTCCGAACGACCCGCGCTTCAAAGATCAATGGAACCTGCGGATCATCGGCATGACCAACGCCTGGGCGGTGACCACCGGGAGCACCAACGTCGTCGTAGCCGTGGTCGACACCGGCGTCGACTACACCCACGATGACTTGCGCGACAACATGTGGCGCAACCCCGGCGAAACTGGCCTCGACGCCCAAGGCCGCGACAAAGCCACTAACGGCATCGACGACGACGGCAACGGCTACGTGGATGATCTGCATGGGATAGACGCCTGGGACAACGATGCGGATCCAATGGACGAGGGCACTAGCGAGGGCTTGTTTCATGGAACCGCCTGCGCCGGGATTATCGGGGCTTCGGGCGGCAACGGAAAGGGAGTCACTGGGATCAACTGGGCGGCGAAGATCATGGCGTTGAGGGCCGGGAGAACGGTTTTGGCAGATCGGGTTCTCTCCTGTTGGGACTATGTCCTGACCATGAAGCGGAAGAAGGTAAATGTTCGCGTCCTCAACTTCAGCGGCAGCATTCAGTTCAATTTCAGTGAAGCAGTGGCTGATGCAGCGAGGCGGCTAGGCGAAGATGGGATTCTCCTTGTTGCTGCCGCCAGTAACCACGGCATCGACACAGACAGCTTCTCGTTGTCACCCGCACACACTGATTCCCCGTGGAGCATTGCAGTCGCAGCTTCTACAAGAAGCGACACTTTGATCAGCTACTCCAACTTCGGACTGAGCACTGTGGACTTGGCCGCACCGACAGAAGTATGGACCGCTTCGAAGGGCTCGACCTACATCAGTGATTTTCCCGGCACCTCCGCCGCGTGCCCGCACGTCTCAGGCGCCGCTGCGCTGCTTTGGGCTGCCGTGCCGACGGCCACAACGCTTCAAGTGAAGGCCGCCCTGATGCAATCCGTCGATCAAAAGCCTGCCTTCCGGGGCAAGGTCGCTTCAAACGGACGACTCAATGTTGCGCGCGCCTTGGAAGTCATCGCGAACACATCTTTGCCCGCGGTGGTTGTTGGCGCCTTTCCCGCCTCCAGCCGCGCGAGACAGGAAGCTCCCATTGAACTCCGGTTCAACAAACCAATGGATCGCGCTAGCGTGGAAACGTCGCTTGAGTTCAAACCGCCGATCACCGGAACGTTTGAATGGTCGGACGGTGATCGCGTCCTGCGATTGCGGCATGCCGAGCCGTTTATTCGCACCAATTACACCTGTCGTCTCCTGGGCTCCGCACGGGACGCGAGCGGGGCTAGTTTAGATGGCGATTTCAGTCGTAGTTCGGACGGCTCCCCGACGGACGATTTCCTATGGGGATTCCGTTTCGCTCCGGAAAACGACGATTTGGAATCCGCCTTCGTTCTTTCCGGCGTAAATGGCTCCGCCAAAGGAACGACTCGCAACTCGTCATCGCAAGTGGAGGAAGCTCTGGCCAACGGATTCAATTTCAATCCATTGAGTGTGTG
The DNA here is from genome assembly GCA_005805305.1 of Verrucomicrobiales bacterium. Lineage (GTDB taxonomy): Bacteria > Verrucomicrobiota > Verrucomicrobiia > Limisphaerales > F1-80-MAGS106 > F1-80-MAGS106. The sequence continues at coordinate 19,169 of SYMW01000014.1, read as the reverse complement.
GTACTCGTGGACAGCCCCGCAAACAGGCTGGGTGACTTTCGAGGCGGCACCCGCTGGCTCGATCGACCTGATCATAGCAGCCTACGCGGGAAAGGACTTCGGAACTCTTTCCTCGCTGGCGATTAACGACAACGATGGAACCCGATCCCGCCCACGCCCTTCCTGGTTCGCGACCCAGGGGCGGACCTACTCGGTGGATGTCGCTGGCAAGGTCTTGCGGGACGGCGGAACGATTGCCAGCGGGAGCGGCGATTTCACGCTCACCTGGTATCCCACACCGCCGCCGGGGATCACGAGTTTCAGTCCTGGCACCGCCGCGCCCGGCGCGACCGTCACCCTCAACGGCACGAACTTCACCGGCGTCACGCGAGTGTTGTTCGGCGGTGTCGAAGCGAAGTTCACCGCGCTGACCAACACCCACAACTTCTACGACCTGCGCCTCACCGCCGTCGTGCCCGCCAAAGCCACGACCGGTCCAATCACCATCGAGACGCCGCACGGTAATTTCACCACTGCCACGAGCTTCGAAGTCATCCGCCCCGATCCGCCGGTCGCGGTCGCCATCCTGCGCCTGGCCAACGGACAATTCCAACTTTCGGCGCCCACTGCGAACGGCATCCTCGTGCTCGAATCCACCGGAAACCTCGCCCCACCGTTCCTCTGGACGCCCATCTGGACTAACCCGGCCTCCCGCCCGCTGCTTTTCACCGATCCCGACGCGGGAAAATTCCCGCACCGCTTTTACCGTGCGGTGGGCCGATAACATAAGAAGGGCAGGTCAAGCCCGTACCGTGAGGCTAGTCGCCATTTGTTCATCCGGGTTCAACCGCGAAGGACCAGAGCGGCACAGGAGTCTGAACAGTTCGAGGCGGCGGACATTCCAACCGCGGATTCTGACCTGCGAACCCTCGTTGATCTGCGGGCTCCAGGCCTGCGCGCCCGCCCAGATCGAGCCAGTGTTCTAAAGTTCGAGCATCCAACCGATGCGTTTTCGGACGGCCGCCAACACCCCAGGCTCATACCGCCCGGCGCGACGCCCTAAACGGTGGTGTTCGACCGCAGTGATTCCCTGAACGTTCGCCACGCCGTCCTCAGATCCGGGCATCCACTTCACGCACGGTAATGCCACCTCATAATCGCCTCCTCGGATTTCCGTGGTGCAGGGAACACACACGCACAGGGCGCGCTCCGCGTTTGGGTCTTCACGGGACACCACCAGCAGCGGACGGAACTTCGCCTTCATTCCCAAGTCCACCCAGTAGACCTCACCAGGTTTTGGACGGATCATAGAAACTTTCGAGCGTCTTGGCCCGCTGTTCCCAGGGCGACATCAAGCGGTCATCGCCTAGTCCCAATTCCAATGGGACCGTGCCAGTCTGGGCGATCTTTGCCACCAAGATTCGGACCATCTCTTGTGTGGAGGTCCCCAGCCGTTCCGTCACCCGGTCGGCCCGGTCCAAAATCTTTTCGTCGATACGAACACGCCACAAATAACTCATGCCTCGATTGTGCCACAGCAGGGGATGGTTTCAAGGGCAAGTTACCCGTTCAGCGCAAGGAGGGCGCAACTCACGGTTTCCGCGGTGGCGCAGATCAATCTCCTGGGACTCGCCGCCCCGCGTCCGTGATCATGGCGCCTCTCCCACTCCTTCGTCTCAGGGGGAGGAAGACAGACTGCGCAAGGTCCGAACGCCCCATCCAAGGCGGCGAAAAATATTTCGTCCGCATGTCCGTTTTCCATCCCCAAACGGCGCATTCTCAGAAGCAGGGAACGCTTGCGCAAGCGGTGCGACGGCGGCTCGGGCGACACGCCGGTTCCCAATAGGCTCGAAGGGTTTCACCTCACATTTCCCGCCCGAAGGACATCCAACGGATAAAACGTCTCGCGCCAGCGGACGCCGCCCTGGCGGAGCGTCACGAATGTCGAGTTGAAGACCGCGTAGAGAAACGCGGGAAACATGAACGGCATGAGCAGGGCGCAGGGCCACGACCATCCAACCCGCCGCGCCACGAGCAGCGCTGGAAGGATCAGCGAAAGCGGCGAGAATCCCGCCACCAGTCCGGCCACAGTACCCGACATAAAACCCAGGGCGAGAAGTCCGACGATGACCGCGCACAACACACCACCCGCCAGCACCACCGGAACACGGTAGTCGACCGCGGCGAAGTAATTCTTCTCCATGATCTTGTTCAAGCTCCCGACCGTGGCACCCCAGTGGCACTCCACGTCGTCCGCGCCCAGGAAACTTCGAGTCCTTTTCCCAGCGCGGCGCAGAAGCAGTCCGAGCTTCACATCATCCACCACAGTGAGGCGAAGCGCTTCGTAGCCGCCACACTGCCGGTAGGCGGTGGCGCGCACGAGATTGAAAGCACCAATCCCAACGAACGACTTCGGCCGGTCGCGATTCACACCGGCGCACCAGCCCAGCAGCCCGGTCAGAAACAGGAGATACCACGCCCGGGCCGGCGCGCTTGTCAGCAGCGGCCCAGGAATCATGGTCACATGATCCGCCCCGTCTAGTTCGGCCGCGCTGAGGGCACGGAGAATCACGTCGGGCCTCAGCCAGCAATCCGCGTCAGTGAAGAGAATCCAGTCGCCGGTGGCCGCGCTCGCGCCGAGGTGGCACGCGTGGCACTTCCCCAGCCAGCCTTCGGGCAGCGCGTCCACGCGGATCGCATGCACACGCGATTCCTCCCGAGCCAACCGCCGAAGGATTTCACTCGTGCGATCCGCGGAACGATCATCGACGATGATAAGCTCCAACTCCACGCCGCGTTGCCCGAGCAAGCGTCGAACCGTCTGCTCAATCCGTGACTCTTCATCCCGAGCCGCAATGACCACGGAACATCGGACCTGCGGCCCCGCCGCCGTGATGGCTCCCAACGGCGGCAGCCGCCGCACCCACCGGAGATTCATCAGCATGGCGATGGTCATCGCCAAAAACAGCCCCGCCACGCCGTCGAAGATGAGCGTCATCCACATGGTTCGATAGCTCAGGAAGATGACGGCTTCCCTGGAACAATCAATGCGTCAGAATTAGTCGAAGCCATTGGACGGGCTGGATCGACCGGGGGGCTCACGCCCGCGCCGAGCACTGTACCAGTGCCCACCGCGTCAGCAAAAGATGGATGGAGGTTCAGTTGGGACATTCGAACTGTTTCGGCACAGTTGCCAAAAGGAAACTCCCGCCGACACCAGGCTTCCAAACAAGAACGCCGAGCCCTCATGGATCAAAAATGTCTTCGATGGCTAATTTGAAAAGCCGCGCCACCTTGAAAGCCAACGGCAGGCTAGGGTCGTACTTCTCAGTCTCAATGGCGTTGATGGTCTGGCGCGACACACCGAGCTTGTCGGCCAAATCGGATTGCGACCATTCCTTGGCCGTCCGCAGCTCTCGAATGCGATTCTTCATCGGTAGCGGCGGGTGAAGATCGTTTGGCCTGTGATGTAGAAGATCATTAGAAGCCAGAGAATCAACCACGGCACGCAAAGGTCCACATCGGCATAGGCTTTCATTCGCCCAGGGAACACCGCCTGCAAGACCCCCAACCGGCTCAGGTGACGCCAGGCCGCGATGACAAAGAACGTGGCACCCGTGGCAAAGAGACATGCATTGGTAGTGACTGTGCGATGCAATTCGTCCATGCCGCGAATCCACTTCCCCAGTCGGCGAATCCAAAGCAAGATCGCGAGCAGAGGTGCCATCGCCGCGATCACGCGGAGGTGATCCGGCCATTCGCGGACCTCCCGCCGGTAGAAAAGATCGGTCGCCACTGAGATCGCGAGGGCAGTAAACATCCAGGCGTTCACTCTCCTATCGACCGTGAATGAGTACTCCGGCCGCGGTTGAATCTGGCCAGGTAGGTTCGGTTTGTTCATGAGGACAACATGTAAAGCATTCTTTACATTTGTCAAGCGAGCTTTACATTCAAATTCCGACAATCGTTCAACTTTCTCCCGTGTTAACGCACCCCGCCTTGAAGCAATGAGGAGACGGATAAGCAGCCAACGAAATTGAGGGCACCGGCGCGTTGCTGGTCAGCGTTTCGCCAGTCGCGCAAAGCCATCCACGCTCCAGTTTTCGGTCCCAACGCCCTGATGGACGAAGAACAGGCCGGCGGGATCATGCTTTCTCTTCACCGCCGCCAGCTTTGGATAATTCGATCCCCAGAACGATTGCTGCCAGGAGCGCTCGAAGAAGTCGCTTTCCGAAACGTAAGATCCCTGGTTGCTCGTCAGTTTCAACAATTCATCCATCGCTTGGCCGACCTTGCCGGAGCGCCGACGAGCCTCGGGCAGATCGGGCCCAGAGCCGGGCATTCCTGAAAATGCCGGAGGCCCGCCCGCGCCGATGATGGCCAACGCGAAAGCGTCCAGCACGGCGGGATTCATGGCCGTGTCTTTGGCTGCCGCCAATTCCTCGGCGGGTGCTCCCGCGAGTCCTTTGTTTAGGTGCAGCGACACCCCCCAATGGCGGCTGCCCGCATAAAGTGCGTCGGCAAGTTTGCTCTGCTGATCTTTCCTGAGCAGCGACGCTGGCAGCCAAGCGGAGCGGTAACCGTGGAGAAAGAAACTCACCTGTCCATGATCTCCTGCCCAGAAACCATTGCCCTCCGGCGCACCCGGTCGATCGTCGGTGACGATAAAATGCGGGTGATTCTTTTTGATGTGCGCGCCGTCCCAGAAATGCCGGGCTGGAATATCGACCATCACGAGCGGCGCTTCGAACGTGAATCCTCCCTCGACTTCGTCACCCATTCCACCAACGGACGCCACATTCGTTCCGCCTGCTCCCGGTTCAGACCCTGGAAGACCATTGAAATCCTTACCTCGTTCCTTGGCTCAAAGGCAATCTGCTCACCCCGATGACGATTGAGAAGTTGTTCGTGATAGAAGCTGATGATGCGAGCCGTCAGGCGGTGAAACGCGGCCTCCGACTTGGCTTTGATCGTTCCAAAAACTCCGCCGAAGTACTCGGGAAGTTGCCGTGTTCTGAGCGTCAATCTCGTGACCACACCCAAGCTGCCGCCACCGCCGCCCTTGATGCCCCAGAACCAGTCTGCATTTTGGCAGTCGTTGACGATTCGGACCGCTCCGTCAGCCGTGACGATCTCCGCTTCCAACAGTCCCGCCGCTGCCATTCCATAATTCTTCGAGAAGCTGCCAAACCCGCCGCTTTGAACAAGTCCCGCGACCCCGACGGTGTTGCATCCTCATTTTGATCGGAGCGTAACTGTGTCCACAGGACCAGTCGCAGGGTTTGAGGCGGGTGAACGCGCTGCGGCTGATGCTTCGCACACAGCCGCGCTCCATAATGAGAATTGCTGGGGTCTTCAGGGTTGTTATTGACGATCTCGATGATTTCGAAGCCGTAGTACACCAGCAGACGTTCGCCCGAATCGTCCTCGTAAACCGCGAAGACCGGATTGCGCGTGTCGGTTCCCATGATCAACCGACCCGTAGGTGGTTCATGAAGCCGCAAGTCGGCTTTCGGCAAGCCAGTCGACGGACTTGTCTAGGACTCACTCGGCGGGGGCGGGGGCTGCACTTCATCGGATGGCATGCCCTACAATAGTGTCCCAATGCCTACCCGTCAGCTTGGATACTTCCCTAAAAACGAATTCCTTAGTTCACACCCGCACCTATGTTCGATTTGACAATTTCAAGGGAATCCAACTCGACATTGTTTCTCTCGTTTTACCCCCCTGGTTCTGAGGTCTGAACATTTGCCGTTGCAGGGGATCAGAGCCTGGTTCCTGACACCGCAGAACTCGCAAGGGAAGGGGGGATTCGTTGCCAACAATCCGCTTCCCAGTTCCTTCACGCGCTCCCTGAAACCAGCACGACAGCCTGCCAGCTTTTTCTTGTGCGATCTCAACTTTAGCAATTCTACTGGACGAAGATAATCGCTTTTTCCAATCATGCGGACATGCCTCAACCTCTTCTTCGGGAACTGTTCGGACCAAGCCGCAGCGAAATGTGGCGGCAGCTGGCGAGCGAAATCAATGCCACCTATGTCGAAGGCGATGTTTGGTGGAAGCGCGATAAAGTGCAGGCGTCCCATGCCGGCTGGCTCATCACCCTGGACGAACACGGCAAGCATCACCACACCCGTATGCGCGCGCCCTTTTCGAATCCGGGCGGTTTTCGCTTTACCGTCTATCGCAAGGGCATCTTCACCGAACTCGGGAAATACATGGGCATGCAGGACGTGGAGGTCGGGCATCAAGATTTTGACCGCGATTTTGTCATCAAAGGCACAGACGATACAAAGCTGCGGCAGATCTTTGGCAATGCGCGCATCCGGGAGTTGATCACCGCGCAGCCTCGGATTCATTTTGAAGTCAAAGATGCCCACGGTATTTTTGAGCGGAATCTTTTTTCCGAAAAAACCCCGGAAGACCTCGATGCGCTCGAATTTTTGATTGATTTTGGCCGTGTCAACGATAAGGAGCAACTTCGCCTTTTGTTCGATCTCTTTGCCGAAACACTTGATGAGCTTTGCCGGATGGGAACAGCAAGAAGCCCGCAGGTTAAGTGAATCTGCGGCTGGAAACACCGCCAAGACGGACGGATCAAGATTTAGGGACCGCGATTGGCAGTCATTGTTTCCCTTCTACAAGCTGAAAATCTGTAAATAGAGACACGGATGCAATCGCATCCACCCTTAAAAACGGCAGTTGAACATCGTGAAGATTCCCAAAAGCCCGGATGAGAAAACTTTGACGAATTGCGAGGCATATCCCTCGCGCATCTGGCGAGCGATTAGGAAAATCTTTAGCGCCAGGATCTTGCCTAGTTGCTCCGTTTGAATGGAATTTAGATGCGTTCGCCCTGTCTAATCATCTTGCGATCCTGGCGATGGACGCTTAATTTTCAGCAGATTGGGAACCCCGATTCGTTTGTTTGACTGATGCTGTCTCAATTGGTCAATGCAATTATCCTCGGCATGGCGTTTGCCGCAGCCGCGTTGGCTGATTCCGGCGGAGTCGGAAAATCAGACCCCTCCGATCCCATCGCGGGCAAGAGCCACTGGGCATTTCAACCCTTGGCCGATCGTCGTCCCGCGCCCTCCGCCGATCCTTCGTGGCCGAAAGGTCCAATCGATGTGTTCATCCTCGCCGGAATCCAGTCCGCTGGGCTCCAACCCGCAGCCGACGCACCTCGCCGAACCCTCCTGAGGCGCGCTTTTTTTCAATTGACGGGCTTGCCGCCAACCTCGGAGCAGACAAAGGCGTTCTTGGCGGACGAGCGCCCCGACGCGTTTGAGAGGGTCGTGGATCAGCTATTGGGCTCGCCTCAATTTGGCGAGCGATGGGGCCGCCACTGGCTCGATTTGGCGCGCTACGCCGATTCCAACGGGTTGGATGAGAACTTTCTCTTCCGTGAAGCGTGGCGCTACCGCAATTGGGTGATCGATGCCATCAACGAGGACGTGTCTTTCGATCGCTTCGCGTTGGAACAAATCGCGGGTGACACCGCTCCCTTCCGCACCCTTCCGCAGCGCGACCGGCAACGCATCGCCGCGGGATTCCTCGTCATCGGTCCGAAAGTCCTCCTCGGAAACGACGCCAAGAAGCAGCGGATGGAAGTAGCGGACGAGCAAATCGAAACCATAGGCCGAACCTTCCTCGGATTGACGCTGGGCTGCGCCCGGTGTCACGACCACAAATTCGAACCCGTTCCCAGGGCGGACTACTATGCGATGGCGGGAATCATGACCTCGACTCATGTGATGGAGCAGCGCTACATGCTCGGGGAGCAGCGGGTCATGGAAAGGTTGGTGGGTCTGGGACCCGATGGCGACGCCTTGAATGCGAATTACGAGAAATACTGGCGAGAAGCTCCAAAGCTGAAGGAACGAGCGAACATGGCGAAGTCAGCCCTGAAATTCCTCGAGCAAGACGATTGCCACGGATTCCTGGGAGTTCTCGAAAAGCACCCTGACGCCCTCGCCGAACCGGCGAAGGATTACGCGCTGCCCGACACTCGGCGGCTTGAGTCCCAAAAATCGTTCACCGCTGAACTAGTCGCCGCGTTGTCCAAACCACCAAAAATCCCGGAGCGCGCCATGATTCCCTCAGATGCGGAATCCCCGAGCGACGAGGCCATCCGTGTCGCGGGACAGTTTGATCGTGTTGGCGAACAAGTTCCACGGGGCTTCTTGCGAGTCTTGAGTCAGGGCGAGCCCGCGAGGATACCGAAGGGAAAAAGCGGGCGCACGGAACTCGCGCACTGGCTGACGGACGTTTCCGAAGGCGCGGGCGCGCTGGCCGCCCGAGTGATGGCGAACCGAATCTGGCATCACTTGATCGGCAGGGGCATCGTGCGGACCGTCGACAATTTCGGACGCACCGGGGAAGCTCCGAGCCACCCCGAATTGCTGGATTACCTCGCGCTGGAGCTGGTTCGATCCGATTGGTCCGTGAAAGCCCTGGTGAGGAAAGTGGTGCTGAGCCGGACCTTCGCGATGAGCAGTTCGCACGACAAGGAGGCCCACCGCCTCGATCCCGATAACAACCTCCATTGGCGCGCCCACCGCCGCCGCCTCGATCCAGAAGCATTGCGCGACGCCATGCTGGCTAGTGCCGGCCAATTGGACCTGGCCCGGTTGAATTCCAGCGTTTGGTATTTGGGCGACCAAGCCACCGCGGTGGGAAAGAATGAGGTTCGCAGGCGCACTAACTTTCAGTGCAGAAGTGTTTACTTGCCCGTGATCCGCAATGACCTGCCGGAACTCTTTCAAGCTTTCGACTTCGGTGATCCCCATGTCACCACGGGCGCGCGCCCGCAGACGAGCTCGGCATCCCAAGGCCTCTTCATGCTTAATGATCGCATGGTCATGGACACCGCCGAGGCAATGGCCCGCCGGCTTCTCGCCAGCGATCCAGCGGCCAGCAAAGAATCCAGAGTGGATCGCTTGTTCGATTGGGTTCTTACCGAAACGCCCAGCGTCGAGGAACGGAATGCTTTTCTGAGCGGCATCCAGGAGTTCGAGAAGCGGGCGGGCGCCGAATCCACCGTCGATCCCGTGACGCGGGCATGGACCGTCGCCTGCCATGCGGCCTTGTCCATGAGCCGGTTTCAATTTTTGGAGTAACTCTCTATGCGATGCCATCAGTTCACCCATTCCCTCACAAGACGAGCCATGCTACGATCCACCGCCAGTGGATTCGGCGGCCTCGCCTTGTCGGCGCTGGCCGCCCATTCAAACCCGCTCATGGCGGCGTTGAACGGAATGCAGCCGCTCCCGAACCCGCCCATCCCGCACCTCGCGGCCCGGGCGAAACGACTGATCTTCCTCTTCATGTGGGGCGGTCCGAGTCATGTGGATCTGTTCGATCCCAAGCCACGACTGAACACGAGTTCGGGCAAACCTCTTGCCGGAAGTGACGTCGGCGACAAGCGCGATCAATTGGGCCAAATCCTAGGATCGCCATTTAAATTTGCCCGACACGGCCAGGGCGGCGTTTGGATCAGCGAGCTTTTTCCTTCCCTGGCTAGGCACGCGGACAAACTATGCGTCCTCCGGTCTGTCACCACCGAAGGAACCGCGCATGGCGAAGCGTTGCTCCGACTGCACACCGGCAACGCAAACCTGGTTCGTCCAAGCGTCGGCGCCTGGGTGAGCTATGGACTTGGCTCAGAGAGTGAAAACCTTCCGGCTTTCATCACGATCTCACCTCCCAGAGGTCACGGAGGCGTTCAAAACTACGGAAGCGCTTTCTTGCCCGCGAGACACCAGGGGACTGCCATCGGTTCCGCCGAAACTCCGATCGCCAAAGCCGTCATTCCCAACCTCTCCAACCCGAGGCTGAATCCGGAATTGCAGCGCACCCAGCTCGACCTGGTTCAGTCCCTGAACCGGAGTCATCTTCAAAGAGTGGAAATGGATCAAGGGATAGAAGGATTGATCGCCAGCTACGAGCTGGCGTACCGAATGCAATCAACCATGCCCCAAATCATGAGTCTGGATGATGAGCCACGAGAAACGCTGGACTTGTACGGCGTCGGGTCCGAACCGATGGACAACTTCGCCCGCCAATGTTTGCTGGCCCGCAAGTTCGCGGAGCGCGGCGTGCGTTACATCCAGGTGTCCACTGACTATACGTGGGATCATCACACGAAGGTTCAAAAAGGGCATATTGAGGAGGCGGCCAAGGTGGATCGACCCATCGCCGCGCTGCTCGAAGACCTAGATCGACGCGGGATGCTGCAGGAAACTCTCGTGCTTTGGGGCGGTGAATTCGGGCGCACACCAATGGCCGAAAATGGCGATGGCCGGGGACACCACCCGCAAGTGTTCACGATGTGGATGGCCGGAGGAGGCGTGAGGAACGGTCTCACTTATGGCGCGACCGATGACTTCGGATTTCATCCCATCTCGAATCCATTGCCCATGCACGACCTCCATGCGACGCTGCTTCACGCGATGGGGCTGAACCACGAGAAACTCACATTTCGTCACGCCGGCCGAGATTTCCGCCTGACCGACGTGTATGGGAATGTCGTGCACGCGGTTCTGAGTTAGACCTCGGCTAGACCGCGAGAATCCGGCTAAAGGTAAGGCTGCGCGGCGGCGCAGCCCTGCTGAGTGTTGCCTGGTCTCGGACGAAAAGGGTCAGGCCACGCCACGCCGGCGGTATCCCACTCATGTTCGGATGCGCGACCCAGGAAAACAGAATCTAATTAGGAGGGGTCTCCGAAGCATCCAACCCGGCGTTGCTGACGGGCCCATCCCACCGCTTATTCGTATTGGGGATGACCGCCGTGCCGCTGAAAATTCCGTAAAACTGGCCCCACACCAGCTGGCTCGGCCTGCTCGAACCTGAGTGACCGTCCACGTAAACGGTGTTCACGCGTTTGTTGTGCTTCTTCATTTGGGACTGGAACCGGAAATTCTGGTTTCCTTTCGGCGCCGTCGCGCCGGGAAACGAACCGCCTGCCCAGTATCCGTCGAGCCAAGCCGCGTCTGCCTTTTCGTTTCCGATGCCTCCGCCTATTTCCTTAGGATTGTCGGTCCCGTTGACTTCGGTGACAGCCACCAGGTCCGTCGGGCGCTCGACGCTCGATGCTCTGAACGCCCGCGGTTGGCCGGCGTCTCCGCCAAACACCCCCAAGTAGTTGAACCCGTAAGACAGGAACCCCGTGATACTGGGATCGAACTCGCCAGGCTCGGTCTTATAGGTGAGTCCCCGGCGCTTTTTAGGGCAAACCCAAATCTTCGGGGCGCCAGTGTAGTTGGACAGAGTGCTCGCCGGCGTCCGCAACCACTCTCCACCACAGGCCAGCCCGCGCGCGTTTCGGTAAGGCCCGACGGCCCACCACTGGTTCGGAAAAAAATCCCGGTTGTCATCCGAGTACATGATGAGCGCGAGACCTATCTGCTTGGTGTTGCTCAGGCAGGCGGCGCCCTGCCCCTTGTCCTTGGCCTTGCCAAGCGCCGGTAACAACAGGCTCGCGAGGATCGCTATGATGGCGATGACCACCAGCAATTCTATCAACGTGAAAGCCCCAGGAAGGGGTCTGCCTGATGCATCGGATCCCGAAGAAAAACTGGTTTGCATAGAACCAAGATAAGGAGAGTACCTATCTTGACAAGCCTCGCATCCGGCTGTGCGATTCCATGGGTCGCATGAATAGTCGCGGGGAGACTCGTCCTCCAATGCCGCGCCCCCTCATCGGCTGACTCGGCTCCGCCCTCCCTATTCCGCTGTGCACGGAGCTAAACCGCAGCGCCTTGTGCGTTGTCTCGATTTGCTCATCGTGCGCGAGGGAAGCCAGTCGAGCTCAACGCATGGATCTCAGGCAGGACCCCTCAATGCGCCAAAGACATCGCCCACCGTGTGAAACAGCAACAACCGTTTGACATCAAATCCGCCAAGGTCGGCATCAAGCCGCCTTGATGCTGATCACTTTATTACTAAATCGCAGGGTTCACCACAGGGGATCCCGGCCATTGATTCAACTCATGCAGACGATGAAAAAGATTCAATCACTGATTCCGCCGAGAACGGCCGCCGAGCACTTCAATTGCTCATAGGCTTTTGGTGAGGAAGGTGTCGCTGTCAACGCCGAACGAGATCAGGCCTGCCTTGGTCGATAGCTTGCTCCAGGAGCAGCGATCGCTCACGGCTGCGGACGAATTCTCCGCGATTGTCGAATCCGGCCGCGCGGACCGGATGAAGGATCGTTATCGCAGTTTGCTGCCGTTAAGCCAACCGAGTCCTGGCGAGCAATATGCGTTCGAGGTCGATCTGGACAGGTGTTCTGGCTGCAAAGCCTGCGTGGCCGCCTGCCACTCACTGAACGGACTCGAAGAAGACGAAACCTGGAGGCGTGTGGGCCTGCTCGTGGGCGGGGACTGGCGGGATCCTTTGCAAGCCACCGTCACCACCGCATGCCACCATTGCGTGGATCCAGCGTGCGCCAACGGCTGCCCTGTTCTGGCTTACGAGAAGGACGAATCCACGGGAATCGTCCGGCATCTCGACGATCAATGCATCGGGTGCCAGTACTGTGTGATGATGTGCCCTTACGAAGTGCCGCAGTATCGACCGAGCAGAGGCATCGTGCGCAAATGCGACATGTGCCATGGCCGATTGGCGGTTGGGGAAGCACCCGCCTGCGCCCAAGCGTGTCCCACTGCGGCCATCAAGATCACGCTGCGTCGGCAAGAGGAGGTGGTGGCTGATTTCAGAAACGGAGCCTCCACTGGGGCGAAGGAAGATCCATTGGCCAGAAATTTATTTTTGCCTTCGTCGCCCGATCCCGCCATTTCCCTCCCCACCACACGCTACGTGACGAAGAATCCGCAAGTGGCGGCGCTGGGAGCCGCTGACGCGGCGGAGGCGCATCCGGGCGCATCCCACGCGCCTCTCGCGGCACTTCTGATCCTCACTCAAGCAAGCGTGGGCGTGATGCTTTGGCAAGCGGTGGCGGGTCTTGTTTCACACAGCCCCCCAGGGAGTGGTTTGACAGTTCTCGCGCTCGCATTGGGTGTCGCCGGAGTATTGAGCGGGTCTATACACTTGGGCCAACCGCTCAAAGCCTGGCGCGCGTTTCTTGGCTGGCGAAAGTCATGGTTCAGCCGCGAGGTGATTCTGTTCGGCGTCTACCTGAACTTGGCAGCCGCATCGGTTCTCGACTCTAGATTGACCGTGCCAGCCGTCCTCGCTGGACTGGGCGGCGTGTTTTGCTCCGCGATGATCTACGTGGCCACTCGGCGGATCGCGTGGTCCAAGACGCGCGTGTTCTCCCGGTTCGCGGGAACGACTTGGCAAGGATTCCTGCTGACGGGCTGGGCGGCCACGGACAGCTCATCCCTTGTGTGGCTCTTGATTCTCACCACCTTTGCGCGACTCGCGCTGGAGATGGAGATCATGAAACACGAGGTTGATGACGAATCACCCAGACCCTCCGCCCTGGCGAGAACGGCGCGATTGCTGTCCACCCGATTTGGCCGCTGGAATCGATTTCGAGTGGCGGCGGCGATGATCGGAGGCGTGGTGCTTCCATTTTCCGCGTTGGCCGCTGGCGAGCTCCCCCCGCACTGGAGCCTTGCCGCGGCCGCGGTGGCTCTGCTGGCAGCAAGCGAGCTCCTCGAACGCTCATTATTCTTTGTGACGGTTTCACCGCCACGAATGCCGGGAGGTGTCGCATGACAACCGGAACGGGGACGCAAGCAGCGCCATCGTCAAACTGGTTGCGCCAGTTCACCGGGCTCTTGAGTTCGGATCTCAACCAACAGCCTGGTGAATTCGGTCTGGGACAAGTGCCCGCCAGGCTTAAACCAGATGCCATCGCCTCGAGTGTTTGCGGCTTCTGCTCCACGGGCTGCTCGCTCGACATCCATCTTCGAGACAATGAACCCGTGAACCTCACGCCATCCATCGATTACCCAGTGAATCTGGGGATGGCTTGCCCGAAAGGCTGGGAGGCGCTGACCCCTTTGAGCGCCGATGATCGTGCCACGACACCGTTGCTGTTCAATCCTAGAACGAACGTTAGGGAGCCCGTGGATTGGGACCATGCGATGCAAGTGTTCGCCCTGCGTTTCAAAGCCATCCAACATCGGTTCGGACGGGAATCGGTGGCTTGGCTGGGCACCGGCCAAATCCCAACCGAGGAGCTCGCCTTCTTGGGCGCCCTGGGCAAATTCGGCATGGGGATTCGCCATGGCGACAGCAACACCCGGCAGTGCATGGCCACGTCGGCGGTTGCCTACAAGCAAAGTTTTGGCTTCGACGCTCCTCCATACACCTATGCGGATTTTGAAGACTCCGACGCCATTGTTCTGATCGGCTCGAACCTCGCAATCGCTCATCCGATCCTCTGGCAACGAGTTTTGCAGAACAAAAACCGCCCGGAAATCATCGTCGTGGATCCCCGAAAAACCGAGACCGCGATGGCGGCCACGAAACACTACGCCATCAAACCCAAGTCAGATCTCGTGTTGTTCTACGGCCTCGCGCGTCTCTTGATCGATTCCGGATCGATCAACAGGCCATTCATCGATGCGCACACAAGCGGGTTCGACAGCTTCGCCGCGCACGTTCACCAGTTTTCCCTGGATCGCGTGGCCGAAGAAACAGGACTCACTGGAGAGCAAGTTCGCGGGTTTGCCGAGTCGATCCAACGAAACAGAGCCGTGAGTTTCTGGTGGACCATGGGCATCAACCAAGGCCACGAATCCACGCGCACCGCGCAAGCAATCATTGCTCTCGCATTGATGACCGGCAACATCGGCCGTCCAGGCACCGGCGCCAACTCGATCACAGGACAATGCAATGCGATGGGTTCGCGGCTGTTCAGCAACACCTCGGCCCTGCTCGGAGGAAGGGACTTCTCCGAACCAACGCACCGCCGAGAAGTGGCCGAAATCCTGGGCATCCCCTTCGAAAGGATTCCCAAAACCAATTCCCTCGCCTACGACCAAATCCTCGACGCGATCGACGAAGGGACGATCAGGGGCCTCTGGATCGTGGCCACGAACACGGCGCATTCTTGGATTCATCAGGAGCGCGCCAGAAAACTATTGTGCAAACTGGACTTCCTGGTCGTGCAGGATATGTATCACTCGACCGAAACGGCCCAACTGGCCCACTTGTCGTTGCCAGCAGCGGGTTGGGGTGAAAAAGAAGGCACCTTCATCAATAGCGAGCGCCGCATCGGGGTCTGCCGCAAAGTGAAAACCGCTCCCGGACACGCGCTGAGCGATTTCAATATCTTTCGCCTCGCAAGCCACTATTGGGGATGTGCGGATCTCTTCGCGCGTTGGACATCTCCGAGCGCCGCATTTGAAATTTTAAAGCAACTCAGCCGGGGCCGGCCCTGCGATTTCAGCGGAATCCAAAACTACGGCCACCTCGAGTGCAGCGGAGGGATTCAATGGCCTCTCCCAGACTCCACGGTCGAAACCGCTGGTCAGTCGTCCTCGAAGCCTGCCCAGTCACTCTCTTACACTCGGCGGGAACGACGGCTATTCGCCGACGGAAAATTCTTCACGCCCGACGGCCGGGCGCTCTTTCTTTTCGCCACGCCACAACCCATGCCCGAGAAACCGGACTCGGAGTTCCCATTCTTGCTGCTGACGGGCCGCGGGAGCAGCGCCCAATGGCACACTCAAACCCGCACATCCAAATCCGCCGTCCTGCGAAAACTCTATCCCCAAAAGCTCTACGCGGAGATCCATCCACTAGACGCCAAACGCCTCGGCATCGGTCCGAAGGATTCTCTTACCCTCACTTCCCGCCGAGGATCCGCGACAGCACGGGCTTTCATCACTCCCACCGTGAATCAAGGTGAAGTTTTCTTGCCGCTCCATTACGAGTCCACCAACTGCCTCACGTATCCAGCCTTCGATCCGCACTCACGCCAGCCTTCCTATAAGGCCTGCGCCGTGGCCATCTCCAAAGCAAACCCATGACCTCGAGTAACGACACGCTCAACCGCTTAGAATCCACGTCGTTCAACCCGGAACAGAAAGAGTATCTGTCCGGATTGTTCGCGGGCATCGCGCAACGCCAGCTCTATCCATACGTCGGGCTGATCCCTGGTGGGGTACGATTTACCGCCTATCCCGACCAAGGCGAACGCAACCTCGCCGCGCCCGCTTCCGCCGAACCCGTCATCCATGGAACTCCCGCCTCGGATTGCACAAAGCAAGAACTATGGAAACACGAGGAGCATGGGCTGGACTCCTGGGAGCGCCTCCTGGCTCACGCGGAGCAAAACAAGTTGCCGGATGAGGAGAACACTTTTCGGTTCCGTTTTCACGGGTTGTTCAATGTCTCGCCCGCGCAGAATTCCCTCATGCTGCGCTGCCGGATTCCGGCGGGAGAGCTCTCTTGCTCACAAATGCGCGGGCTGGCTGACATCTCGGAAGCCTGGGGCGATGGACGGGCCGCGATCACGACACGCTCCAACCTGCAAATCCGCGAAATCCAACCTAAGAATGCGGTCCATGTCCTGACTCACCTCGCCTCTGTTGGCCTCACGTCGCGTGGATCTGGGGTCGACAATGTCCGCAACATCACAGCTTCACCGACCGCTGGCCTGGATCCGCAGGAACTGCTCGACGTGCGCCCCTTCGCCCACGCCCTGCATCACTACATCCTCAACCACCGAGACCTCTACGATCTGCCTCGCAAATTCAACATTGCCTTCGAAGGAGGCGGCACCGTGGACACCGTGGCGGATACGAACGACATCGGATTCATGGCCGCCCTAGTCAAGGAGGAGCCTCGGGGAGTCATCGGAAAATCCTTGAAGGACGGAGCCTCGGTGACTTTGTCGGCGGGAGTTTATTTCCGGGTCGAGGTCTGCGGGATTACGGGACACAGGCAGTTCGCGATGGACTCGGGAATCATCGTCAAACCCAGCGAAGCGTGCGCCGTGTCGGCGGCCGTGCTCCGCGTTTTTTCCGAGCACGGGGACAGGACGGACCGCAAAAAGGCCCGGCTCAAATACCTTGTGGATAAATGGGGCGTCCCTCGATTCTTGGAAGCCGTTCAAAGCCGCCTCGCGTTTCCTCTCGTGCAACTCGACGCTTCCCTTTGCGAAAGACGCCCCCCATCCGTTCGTCATGGCCACATCGGCGTGTTTCGCCAACGCCAAAAAGGACGCAACTGGATTGGCGTGGTCGTGCCCGTGGGAATCCTGACCACGCGCCAAATGCGGCGGCTCGCGGATCTCGCCGAACACTACGGATCAGGCGCCCTGCGCCTCACCCCATGGCAGAATCTCCTCATTCCCGACGTCCCAGACGCGTATGTGGATACCGTCAAACGCCAGCTAGTGCGCGCGGGATTGCACCATGACGCGACGCAAATCCTCGGCGGCTTGGTAGCCTGCACCGGCAATAATGGCTGCAAGTGGTCTAACAGCGACACCAAAGGTCACGCCCTGAAGTTGGGCGAACACCTAAGCCAACGCCTCACTCTCGACCAACCATTGAACATGCACTTCACGGGCTGCCCGAACTCTTGCGCGCAGCATTACATGGGGGACATCGGATTCCAAGGCGTGCGGGTGAACGTGAAGAGCGAGAATGTGGAGGGTTACAACATTGTTTTCGGCGGAGGTTTCGGAGCCTCGCAGGCCGTCGCCAAGCAGGTTTTCACCGGCATTCCCTTCAGCGATGTGCCCGTTTTGATGGAAAAAGTGTTCACCGCTTATTTGGCCCGGCGCAATGCCGGAGAAAGCTTCTCGAGTTTCACGCGCCGCCACGACGTGCGGCAACTGCAGGAGATGTTCTCGGAATGAACGAGGTGCCCGTCATCCCCGACTCGGCGCCCTTCACGCCGGAGCAACGCGCTTATCTAAACGGCTTTCTCGCCGGCCTCTTCTCACGGTCCACGGCGACCGCCGCCCCCTCTTCCGCCACTCCAGCCGCGAAGCCCCCCACCCTCGCGCCTCTCGCCATCCTCTTCGCGTCCCAAACGGGCAATTGCGAACGATTGGCCAAACGCGCCGCCAAGGAAGCGGGAAAGCACGGCTTCGCTCCAATTATCCACGACCTCGCGGCCTACAGCCCCGCTCAACTCGCGGAAGAAAGCGCCGCGCTCGTGTTGGCCAGCACCTATGGAGACGGTGAGCCTCCCGATAACGCCCGAACCTTCTGGGACGCGCTTTCCGCCCCCGAAACGCCGCCGCTGAATCGATTGCGATTCAGCCTCTGCGCGCTCGGAGACTCAAGCTATCCCCAATTCTGCGGTTTCGGCAAAGCACTCGATGCAAGACTCCAAAAGCTCGGCGCTCAGCCAGCCTTCCCCCGGGTGGACTGCGATGTCGAGTTCGATCAATCCTTCCTCGCGTGGCTCAACGCATCCGTCTCCTCGCTCGCCTCAACAAACCAGGCTGAAATCAGGCAAACCCTCCCCGAGATGCCGAGCCCAAAGAGTGTCCCAGCCATCGCTGAAACTGGGGGCGGCCACCCTCCCTCCACTCGAACCGCTTATGATAAGAGCAACCCCTTCCCGGCAAGGCTCAAAACAAACCGGCGATTGAATGGACCGGGATCGGGCAAGGACGTGCGGCACTTCGAGATCGTTTTGGAAGGTTCTGGCTTGGCGTACGAAGCTGGCGATGCGCTCGGCGTCATTCCCCAAAATGATCCCGCTCTGGTCGAGGAAATAATCTCCGCGTTGAACGCATCGGGTGACGAGCCCGTTCCCGCCAAAGACAGCCAATCCGTCCCCATTCGCGAGGCGCTGACACGAATGTTCGAAATCACCCGCATCCCCCGCGCGCTGCTGGAAACAGTCGCCGAGCGCACTCGGGATGCCACGTTGCAGCGCGTCATCGCTCCCGACGCGAATGGCACGTTCTCCGCCTTCGTTCACGGAAGAGAGATCATCGATCTATTGCTCGCCCATCGCTCCGTTTCTTGGACCCCACCTGAGTTCACCGCCTTGCTGCGCCGCTTGCAGCCCCGGCTCTACTCAATCTCATCATCCCCCCAGGCGCACCCAGGAGAGGTCCACCTCACCGTGGCCTCGGTGCGCTACGAAAGCCTGGGACGCCAGCGGGCTGGCGTCTGCTCAACATTTTTAGCGGAGAGGGTCAATTCAACACTCCCAGTGCCGGTCTGTGTGCATGGCAACAAGGCGTTTCGTCCGCCCTCCGGGGACACTCCCCTCATCCTGGTGGGGCCAGGCACCGGCAT
>SYMW01000096.1 GCA_005805305.1 Verrucomicrobiales bacterium | reverse complement strand
CTGGATGAGGCCCAGAAGGAGATCCATGTGTATTACGGATTGGAACTTCTTGAGATCGTTCCCAACGAGTCGGAGCACAGCGCCTACAAGCTTCTGGCCGGGCGACTTTACAATGCGGGAGTGAAGGTGAGGGATTTGGACTTGCTCGCCTTTTTCCCCTCCAGGGGTCGGTTTACTGAGGTCTGAGGATTATTGGCTGTGTTCTTTCGTCTTCTTCCAGGATTTATCCCCAAACCCTTCTTCCTTCTTCAGTTTCTTCGCAGGCGGGCATTAACGCAGCGCAAATCGCACAGAAGCCACTCTGAGGCGGTGCCAGTAGCGGGAGTCGTGCCAACAGTTTTCGGGAATTTCAAACCGCCCCATTTCCACCAATTTCACACCGCCGCCCACAACTCCCACCGCGATCCCGAGGGCTTTGCTCATCACACACCAAAACCGCTCCTTTCTTGCAACACTGCGGCCCCTCGTTCAGAGTGGATCCCCTCCATTTGGAAAACCAGAACACTGTGAACCCTTGGCGATGTTCCCGGGTGAACGCGCGCGGCAGGCCAGCACCGATTTGCGGCCCCCTGTTTGCGCGGAACGCCACTGACGCCAACTCTTTCCGCAAGAGACCTCTCCCGGTTTTCGAAATTCCTAAGGCTCGCGCAGATTCGACCGCGCCTACGTTCAACCTAGGAATGCAAAGAACGCGGGAGGATCGACTCACTTTTCAAACCGGTCCCCCTGCCCAGCTCTACCGGTAATCTCCCTCCCGAGTTCCCTGCATTCCTTTCCAAGTTAGGCCTTGTTTCGCCTGTGGAGGTGGTAGTCATGGTTGCTGATATGACCGCGAACTCATCTCCCACTCCCGAGCCAGAAGCGCAAATACAAACTCGCTGGTCCATGTGCCCTTGAATGCCCGGTGCTCAATGTGGTGTGCCTCCTGTCGGAAGCCCAGCCGCCTAAACAATGCTGCTGCTGGCTCGTTCAGGGCGTCAGTAGTGGCGGAAATGCGGCGAGCAGACAGGGCGGTAAACAAGTGGTGAATCGAACACTCCAGCGCCTCGGTGGCATAACCCTGTCCCTGTCGGCTGGGCGAAATGGTAACTCCAAGCTCAAACTGTCGCGGCTCGTCGGCTCGGCAGTGTAACCCACAGTCACCAATCAACTGGCCGGTCCCCGTCTCGACGACAGCCACCTGAAGCCATGTGCCCGGAATACCAATGTCTCTATCCTGCTGCTCGTCGAGCAGTCGAGCAGCGTCATCGGGTCCAAAGGTCTCCCATGACTGGTATCGAGCAACATCAGGCAAGGAACGATAGGCGCAAAGGGCCTGAGCATCGGCCCTCTGCAAACGTCTGAGGAACAATCTCCGAGTGGGCAATGAGCTGGGGAATCGCAGGTTCACGGGTGACGTGTTGAATTGGCCGAACTCAAAGCGCAGCCATGCCGGGGCGATGGTGTCCGGGTGCAATCGCGATGGCCAACCGGCATTGGCTGGGGCGCCTGGTAGGCGGCTTGGCGTTCATGTCGTGGCGCTGATGCTACCAAATAAGCGGCGAATGTAAAGAGTGCAGCTCGCGCAACGCAGTAACCGAACATGGCGAGAGGACTCTGAATCGTGAAGAGCGGAAAGCCGAGAACACGAAAACGGAAACTGAGTGGATCGGCGAACGAAACCATAAAGCCAACCCACAGCAGCGGCGAAATGCAAACCTCAAGGATGCAAAGCCAGAAAGCTATGCGATGCCAAAGACGACGAGACGAAACCTCGAGCACTGGTGATGCAAATCCGAGAAGCGCAAGCACCGCTCCCGGTGAGAAGCCTCCGATAGCTGCGCTGATCAGAAAATCCACCGCCCAAAAGAAGCCGAGGAACGTGACGGTGACCCGCTTCCACTTTCCTGGCTCTCCACTGGGTGTGATGTCGCTCACGGTGTAAAGCCGCCGAACGGCGCGAGTGACCGACCGCCGCTATCAGCTCCGCTACTCCGTCCGGATAATTTCTCGAATTCCCCCAGCCCTCAACAAAACGGCGAGGCTCAGGGGCGGTTCGGTCGACTCGATGGTTGGGTCAGGTGCTTCATGCCCCCTCCATCCGAAACACAGTGATTTCGGGCCTGACGTTGAATCGCACTCTTTGGAGATGGCCGACACCCCTGCTGATATACAATCGACGCCCCCCTGACAACTCGAACTCTCCGCAGGTGTAGCGACGATTCCGCACGGGGAGAAGCGGAGGAGGAAGGAACGGAGGTTTGCACTGTCCCCCATGTGTATGACCCGACAAAATACAGCCTGAGTAGGCACCCCAACCGGGAAGGTCGGCAGTGTCGGGATTGTGGCTGAGCACGATGGCCGCCGCCCGCGCCGGGAGCGTTCCGAGGCCAGCCGCAAGGTCGAACCGTTTAGCCCAAAGATCATCCAACCCAATGATGTGAAGGCCCGCCATCTCGACCAGTTCATTTCGCAGGACTCGAACGCCCACGTCGGTCGCCAACCCGGCGATCCGTTCCGCGACGTGTGGCTGAGCCCACCGGAGTCCATAATCGTGGTTGCCAAGGATGCCGAACGTGCCACGACTCCCGAGCGGTAGATGTGAAAACATCCGTTGGGCGTGCTCAAACATCTGGGGCTCGTGGCTCGTGAAGTCACCGGTATAAACGACAAACTCCGGCGATATCTCCTTCACGCGCTGAAAGCTTCGTAGGAGGTAACCGTCATCGACCTGTGGACCGATATGCAGGTCGCTCAATTGCACCAATCGCGATCCCGCCAAATCCTTCGGCAGATCTGCCACGGGAAGCCGCCGCTCCACGACCTCAAGCCAATGTGGCTCGAGCCGCCACGTGTAGATTCCTGCAGCCGCCCCAAGCCCTAGCGTCGCGGCCGAGGCCTTAATGAACTGGCGGCGTGTAATCATTGGACCCAACGGCGCCCTTCAGCGGCGCGCCGCTTACGGCGCGCCGGCTGCAAGGGCTTGTTGAACGGCAATATCGTCATAACTCAAATCCTGATTCCCAACGCCCTGATAAAAACGAGTACTATGGGAAAGGCTACACCAAAAGCAAGGCGGCAATACGCTGCTCGGCGTCTTCCACCGAGCGTATAGTCAGTGGCGCAGCCTGCGAGCAAGAAAGCTGCGGCAAAAATGCTGAATGCGAGTTGGAGACGCATGGCGTGTGGAGCGGCCGAAGCTTAGATGGCGGGCTTGCGCTCGTCCCTGCGGTGACTGAAGATGCCCTGCTCTAGGCGCACGTGGTAGTTTTTCTCGAAGGCAATCCAGGGCGCCCTGCCGAAGTCTTTCGGGGAGCCGATGCGGGCACCTCGGATGTTCCGCGGCTGGCCTTCGCCACAGCCGTGCTCCATTATCAGAATTGTTGAGTCCCCAGGATCAAGGATTGTAAAGTAAACCGATTTCCTGTGAAATCCAAGCCGCTTACCCGCTTGGGGAAGCCTCGAGTCGGAAAAAAACTGGCACGAACGTGTCTCAGTTGGGGGGCACAACCTCTGGTAATCGCGAGCAGGCATGGCAAAACGAGCGGATACAGAAACGATGGACGCCGAGACTTCGGCACAATTCGAGCGATCGCCGTGCGGCGCAATGGCGGCTGAATCCGAACTGTGCAGGGCTCTCGGCCAGCTCCGGTCAGCATTCCACGTGACCAAGAATCTCGATCACGGAGCGATCCGGCTGGCTGGCGGCAGCGCTGAATTGGACGACGCCACAGGCTGCCACTCCGGGGAAAGAGCCAAGACCCTCGACGCTTTTCTGCCCAGCATGCCACCGGAATCCCTTGGCGACCCCTCGTTTCTCAGGAGCCATGGAGTGCGTTACGCGTATGTCGCGGGAGCGATGGCGAACGGGATCGCGTCCACACAGTTGGTGGAGGAGATGGGCCGGGCCGGAATGCTCGGGATTTTTGGCGCAGCCGGACTCAGCTTGTCGCGTGTTGAGGAAGCGATATCCACCCTCGAGGAACGCGCTCCCGGGGATCCGAGGGGCTTCAACCTGATCCATAGTCCTAACGAACCCGAACTCGAAGCCGCCGTTGCCGAACTCTATCAACGGAGAACAATCCGGCTCGTCGAGGCGTCGGCATTCCTGAGGTTGACGCTGCCGATTGTCCGTTATCGAGTCGCGGGCATTCGCCGCGATCAGGTGGGGGTCATTCGACTCCCGAATTCGGTGATAGCCAAAGTTTCCCGAGTCGAGGTGGCGACTCAGTTTTTGTCTCCCCCTCCCAACGAACTGCTGAGCGAGCTCGTGCGAAAGAAAGAGTTGACCCTCGACCAAGCAGCCATGGCCTCGGAAATCCCCATGGCGGAAGACGTGACCGCTGAAGCCGATTCGGCGGGCCATACAGACAACCGTCCGCTCGTCACACTGCTGCCGACGCTCGTAGCCCTTCGAGACCGCCTTCAAGCTCGCTTTCGTTACGAGCGCGTGCCCCGGATCGGCGCTGCCGGGGGGTTGTCGACACCCGCCTCGGTGGCCAGCGCCTTTGCCATGGGCGCGGCATACGTCGTCACGGGCACTGTGAATCAGGCTTGCGTTGAATCCGGAAGCTGCGACGCCGTGCGTCGCATGCTCGCGCAAGCGGAGCAGGCGGACATCGCCATGGCGCCGGCGGCGGACATGTTTGAGATGGGCGTCAAGGTGCAAGTGCTCAAACGGGGCACCATGTTTCCCATGAGAGCGAGCCGCCTCTACGAGCTGTATCGCGCTTGTCCCAGTCTGGAGGCCCTGCCCGAGACAGATCGTGGATTTGTGGAGAAACAGTTGTTGCGATCGACTTTGGAGGAAGCCTGGCGGGCCACGCGGGAGTTTTTTCTGGAGCGCGATCCCGCCCAGATCGAACGTGCCGAGAGGGATCCCAAGCATAAAATGGCACTGGTCTTTCGATCCTATTTGGGCATGAGCTCACGCTGGGCCAATCGAGGGGAACCCTCGAGAACGATGGATTATCAAGTGTGGTGCGGCCCCGCGATGGGCGCGTTCAATGAATGGACGAAGGGCAGTTTCCTCGAGAAACCCGAAAACCGCCAAGTCGTGACCGTGGCGCTGAATCTCCTTTATGGGGCGGCATTGGTGCTTCGACACCATTTTCTCGGCCTCCAAGGGATTCACTTGCCAGCGGGCTTCGGGGGCGTGCATCCTCTGGAGCCAGCAAGATTGCGCGAAGCACTGAACACATGACCAGCGAGCCCTGTCCCATCGCCATAGTTGGCATCAGCTGTTTGTTCCCAAAATCGGAGAACCTCCGTGGCTATTGGGCAAACATCAAGAACGGCGTGGACGCCATCACATCCGTCCCGGTCGGATCGCATTGGAATGTCGCGGATTACTTCGATCAAGACCCCAAATCCCCTGATCGCACTTATGCGAATCGGGGAGGATTCCTTTCTCCCGTGACGTTCAACCCCATGGAGTTCGGGATTTCTCCAAAAGACGTCGAAGCGACGGACACGACTCAACTCCTCAGTTTGGTCGCGGCAAAGCAAGCCCTCTCCGACGCGGGCTACGGCGACGGGAAATCGTTCAACCGAGAACGAACGAGCGTGATTTTGGGGGTGACAGGCGCCCTCGAGCTGGTGATACCGCTAGGCGCCCGGCTGGGGCATCCGATCTGGCGGCGGGCGCTCAAGGAGGCGGGAGTCGAGAACGAGGTCGCGGAAGACGTGGTCCAGCGCATCTCGGATTCTTACGTGGGCTGGCAGGAAAACTCTTTTCCCGGGCTGCTCGGCAACGTGGCGGCGGGTAGAATCTCGAGCCGGCTCGATTTGGGGGGCACCAACTGCGTCGTGGACGCCGCCTGCGCCAGTTCCCTCGCCGCGGTGCACCTGGCGAGCCTCGAACTTTCCACTGGACTCTCCGACATGGTGATCACCGGGGGGGTCGACACGTTCAACGACATCTTCATGTATCTCTGCTTCAGCAAGACGCCCGCGCTCTCGCCCACGGGCGACGCCAAGCCGTTTGACAAGGATTGCGATGGCACGATCCTCGGGGAAGGCCTTGGCATCCTGGTGCTCAAGCGCCTTGCGGACGCCGAGTCCGATGGCGACCGGGTCTATGCCGTGTTGAAAGGCATGGGTTCCTCCAGCGATGGCCGGGGCAACGCGATCTATGCTCCGCGAGCGGACGGGCAGAAACTGGCCCTTCAGCGCGCCTATAAGAACGCGAATGTCGAACCCCGGACTTTGGGGCTGATCGAGGCCCACGGCACGGGAACCAAAGTGGGGGACGCCACGGAGCTCTCCTCCCTGGCCGAGATTTTCCAAAGCCCTGAGCAAACCGAGGCTTGGTGCGCGCTCGGCTCGGTGAAATCCCAAATAGGGCATACCAAAGCGGCGGCGGGCGTTGCGGGGTTGATCAAGGCGGCCATGTCGTTGCACCAAAAAGTCCTGCCACCAACCATCAAGGTGCGCCAACCGATCGAAGAGGCGGCGCCTGGCAAATCGCCGTTCTATGTGAACACCAGGAAGCGGCCGTGGCTTCCTTCTAAATCCCATCCCCGGCGCGCTGGCGTGAGTGCTCTTGGCTTCGGGGGCACGAATTTTCATTGTGTGCTGGAAGAACATCGCAGCCTCAAACCGAGCGTGGATTGGGACGGCGACGTGGAGATTTTGGCATTTCAAAGCGATCGATTCGAGGATCTGCGCGCGCAACTCGCGGCGCACCCTGAAAACCTTAGCTGGCAGGGATTTAGACGAACTGCGCGCCGATCCCGCGAGAATTTTCGTCGGGACGCCTCCTTCAGGCTTTTGATCGTGGTCACGGTCGATTCAGATCGCGCGAGCCTCAAGGATACCGCCCTCAAAATGCTCGAGAAAAACCCGGGCAAAACGTCCTGGGCAGCGCCTGCGGGCATTGCTTTCGGATCGGGCACGTCTCATGGAATGCTCGGTGCGCTTTTCCCGGGTCAGGGTTCCCAGTATGTGGGGATGCTGCGGGACTTGGCCTGCCAATTCCCTGCGATGCTCGATGCCTTGGCCGAGGCGGACGCTGTTTTCGCCAGCGACCAGAATCAGACGAACTCCAAACGGCTGAGCGATTTCATCTACCCGCATCCGGCTTTCTCGGAAGCCGTTCGCAGCCAGCAGGAAGAGGCGCTCAAAGCCACCGATATCGCCCAACCTGCTCTTGGCGCGGTGAGCATCGGAGCGTTCAGCGTGCTCGGCTA
The DNA here is from genome assembly GCA_005805305.1 of Verrucomicrobiales bacterium. Classification (GTDB taxonomy): domain Bacteria; phylum Verrucomicrobiota; class Verrucomicrobiia; order Limisphaerales; family F1-80-MAGS106; genus F1-80-MAGS106. The sequence goes on along the minus strand of SYMW01000096.1, from coordinate 22,379 downwards.
TTTTGGTGTCGTTCCCGAGGCGGCTTGCGGCCATAGCTACGGGGAACTTTTGGCTCTGTGCGGCGCCGGAAGAATTAAGCCCGAGGCGCTGCATCACTTGTCGAATCTTCGCGGGCGACTCATGGCCAGAACCAACGGCAATGGTGATCGTGGCGCCATGCTCGCCGTGCAAGCCGACGAGGAATCCGTTCGCCAATTCTTGACTGAAGAGAATGGCCATTTAGTGGTCGCGAACCGCAATTCACCGAAGCAATTTGTGCTCGCGGGCACGGCGGAACACATCGAAAAGGCCGCCGGGGAATTAACAAAACGATCCATCCGAACCCGTGTGCTCCAGGTTTCCGCCGCTTTCCACAGCCCGCTGGTCGCGGACGCAAAAGGCCCCTTCGCGGCGGCGCTGGAAAACATCTCCTTCAGCAAGGGCCGAATACCGGTGTACGCGAACACGACCGGCCGCGAGTATCCCAAGACCGCAAAGCAAGCCCGCGAATTGCTCGCCAATCAAATCGTGCGCCCGGTCAATTTCATGGAACAGGTGCAGTCGATGCACGCCGATGGCGTTCGCACGTTCATCGAGGTCGGCCCTGGGCATGTCCTGATCGATCTTGTGCAATCCATTCTCGCCAACCGCGAGGTGGAAACGATCGCCCTTGACGCATCCAAAGGGAATCGATCCGGCACCTTCGATTTGGCGTTCGCTCTGGCCCGGCTGGCGTCCCTAGGCCATGAAGTCACGTTGAACCGTTGGGAAATCCCCCCAGAACCAGAGGAATCGGCATCTGGCAAGCCAGCCCTCACGATCCAGCTCACGGGCGCCAATTACAGGACTCCCTCGACCCCCAAACCGGCGCCAGCACGGCCCTCCTCCGGATCAATCAACAGGACCGCCACGGCCCCGCATGCCGCAGCGGCTCACAGCGGGCGTCCCGCAAACTCTCCCTTGCCGATTCCAGCGCCCACGCCAAGTCCACCCCCCCCCGTTCTTAATCCGCCTCGCCCAACGCCCCCCGCTCCTGCTGGAGCAGGGCCGGACATGCGCGCCGCCCACGAAGGAATTCTTGCCCTGCAACGGTTGCACGAGCAAACCGCGTTGCTGCATAAACAGTTCCTTGAAGGCCAAGAATCCTCGCGACGTGCCATCCAGGCGATGATTGGATGGGGACCCTCGCGGACGCCAGTCACGGCGAATGTCCCTGCCAACGCCGCACCTGCGGCCGCAGGGAACGAATTCATCGCCTCACCCGCGGCGTTTCCAAGCTCTTCCGGCACGCCGGCTTCCCTTCCCCAAGCCGTTGCTTTTGAGGTTCAAAGGGAACCGACTTTCGTCGCCTCCGCCCCGGCCTCCCCCTCCACCACGCCTCAACCCCAGGATGCTCCGATCGCGACCAAGAGTGCCAAGCCATCCAATTATGACAAGGCGGTCTTGGAAGTGGTCGCTGAAAAAACGGGTTATCCAGTCGAGATGCTCAGCCTCGACATGGGGATGGACGCGGATCTGGGGATCGATTCCATCAAACGGGTGGAGATCATGGCGGCCTTGAAAGCCAAACTTCCGGGATCACCCGAAATCAAGCCGGAGCATCTCGGAACGCTCCAAACACTTGGGGAAGTCGTTCGGTTCCTGGAAAGCGGAGCGACTGCGGCGCCGCAACCGCCGCCACAGCCCCGGGCAGAGTTGGAAATCCCCTTAACTGACCGGCGTCAGGATATTCCTCAGCTCTTGTTAGCCGTCGTGTCCGAGAAGACGGGTTATCCCGTTGAAATGCTGGATTTGGGGATGGGGTTGGACACGGATTTGGGCATTGATTCGATTAAGCGCGTCGAGATCATGGCTTCGCTTAAAACCCAACTGCCTGAATGCCGCGAGATCAAACCAGAACACCTCGGCAGCCTGCAGACATTGCAGCAAATCGTCGACTTCCTGCGCGGCTCAGCCGCAACCGCGTCGGCTTCCATCGCTCCGGAACCGGCCCGCAGGGAAACAGAACGCGCGACAACCGCTCCCGCTGCGACGACGATCGTGCGCCAGGTCATCCGGCAGGTCGAACTTTCTGACAGTTCGGAACGAGCACCACTCACCATTCGGTCAGGCGCGCGCATTTGGCTGACCGACGACGGATCCGACTTGGCCGTCAAAATTGGAGAGAGCTTGGGAAACTTAGGATTCTCCGTGATCGTCAGAGATTTGCGGCATGGATTTGATCAGCCTGGAATACCGTCACCTGAAGCGCTTGTCATCCTGACGCCGGCAAAGGGCAGTCACGACGATTTTCTTCGAGATGTTTTCCGCCTGATCCAGCGGGTTGGACCCGCCTTGCGGGAGGCAGGGTCGAGGACAGGGGCTCTCTTGGCGACCGTTTCGAGGCTGGACGGCGCGTTTGGTTTTGGAGGTCTCAACGGAAAAGGTGACCCCATCAGCGGCGGGTTGGCAGGATTGGTGAAGACCGCGAAGCGCGAGTGGCCCGAGGTGCATTGCAAAGCCCTCGACATCGATCCGGAAAGCCTGAACTACACCACTGCCGCCGAGCAAATTGTCAGCGAACTTCTGATCGAAGGCCCCATTGAAGTCGGTCTTTCCAGCGAATGCAGAGTGTCTCTGGAAATAGCCTCGGCTCCGGCGGAGGAAAGTTTTCGTGTCGCGCCTCTGTCGAAAGGAGACGTGGTGATCGTTTCGGGTGGCGCCCGGGGAGTCACCGCGGAGACGGCGCTCGCTCTGGCGCGCGCCTTCAGACCCACTTTGATACTACTGGGACGCAGTCAACTCACAGAGCCTGAACGCGCTTGGCTGAGCGGTCTTCGCACGGCGGAAGAGATCAAGAAGGCATTGTTCCAGCATCAGGGTGCGAAATGGCTTCCGAAAGAGATCGAGGCTCAATGCCGGGACATCCTGGCCCAACGCGAGATTCGAGCGCAGATACGTCGATTGGAGGACGCGGGGACGCGGGCCGTGTACAAGACCGTGGATGTTCGGGACGCCCGCGAAGTGGACCGCGTGATTCAGGAAGTCAGGGAGGAGTTTGGTCCCGTCAAAGCGCTCGTCCACGGAGCAGGAGTGCTGGCCGATCGCCTTATCGAAGATAAAACGGACGAGCAATTCGAGCTCGTCTATAGCACAAAAGTGTCGGGATTTCGCAATCTGCTCACGGCCCTATCGTCCGATAATTTGAAGGTCATCGCCTTATTTTCCTCATACACCGGCCGCTACGGTCGCATCGGCCAGATTGATTACGCGGCAGCGAACGAAGTTCTTAACAAACTGGCCCAAGTCGAATCACGGCGACGGCCGAACAGTCGCGTTGTATCGGTCAATTGGGGGCCTTGGAATGGCGGCATGGTGACTCCTGGATTGAGAAAAGTTTTCGAACGGGAAGGTGTGGGCCTCATCGAACCTGAAGAAGGCGCCGCGTTCCTCTTGCGGGAAATTTGCTCTTCCGAAAGCGAGGCCGTTGAAGTGCTGGCCATTGCCCCCTCTCCGGCAGGTGCCGCTGACAGGGAGGAATCACCACCGGCCGCCGAATCCCAGATAGCCTTCGATCTCGCTGTCTCGGCAGCCTCGATGCCCTGCCTGGCTTCGCATGTTTTCAACCACAAGGCCGTCGTTCCTGCCGCGCTGCTGATCGAATGGATCGCTCAGGCGGCAATGCATCATCACCCGGGGATGGCGTTTCATGGGTTCGATGGCTTCAAAGTTTTAAAGGGAGTCGTCCTCCAACCCAGCCAGTCGGTTGCGATCCAGCTGAGAACTTCAGAGGGCACGTGGCGCGGCGACCTGTTTGCGGTTCCCGTGCGGGTGACCAGCTCAGGGGTCAAACGCGAAGTGTTGCACGCCCAAGCCGAGGTGTTGCTCTCGCCCAATGCCCTGCCAACGGCACCCGCATCTCGACTCGTGATGGAGGAAGGCGGCGGATTTTCAGCCCCCTACTCCCTAGGAATACTGTTCCACGAAAAAGCCTTTCAAGGCATCCACCACGTCGAATCTTGCACCGCGTCCGGCATTTCAGCGGCCGTGGACAGTGCTCCCTCTCCGGGCACATGGCTGCGGGAACCTCTGCGAAGCGCCTGGATTGCCGATCCGCTCGTGATCGATTGCGCGTTCCAGTTATTGATTCTCTGGAGCAACGCTCACAAAGACGCTCCCTCCCTGCCCTGTTCCGTGGCCCAATATAGGCAGTACCGGGCTTCCTTCCCGAAGGAGGGAATTCAGGTTCTCGTTAAAACGACTGGCTCCGCCGGCGCCATCTGCGTCGCGTCCGTCGAGTTTAAGGATGTTCAAGACAATCTGATTGCTTCAATGGAAGGTTGCGAGTGTGTTGTGGACGCGGGGTTGAGGGAAGCTTTCCGATCGAATCGCCTGAAGCTTGAATATTAATTCCGCAGGCGGAGCGGGCGCGAGCAGCGCCGGATTCTCAGAACCGATTGCCGTCGTCGGGATGGGTGGCATTTTTCCCGGAGCTCGAACGCTGGAAGATTTTTGGCTTCTCGTCGAGCAGGGACGGGACGTGTGCCGCGAGGCTCCTCCTGGACGCTGGATTTTGAGTCCCGACAAGTTGCTTCACACCACGGCGGGCGAGCCTGACACCGTGTTCACCGCGCGTGGTTGCTTCGTCGATGAATGCATCCCTGATTGGACCTCCCCCTCCCAGCCGGCCCGTGTTGTCGAAGCGCTGGATCCGATGTTTCACATGCTGATCCGGGCGGGGCAGGCGGCTTTTGAAAACGCGAGGACCGGCGACCTAGACCGCGATCGAGTCGGCGTCATTGTTGGGAACATCGCTCTTCCCACCGCGGGGGCCTCCAGGATCGCAAATGAAGTGCTCGCACCGTTGTTCGGGAGAAAATTTCTTGGACGCTGCCAAGGGGAGACATGCCCGATATCGAACCCGTTGGATCGATACGTCACGGGGCTTCCCGCCGGAATTCTGGGCAGCTCACTCGGCTTGCGAGGAGGCACGTTCACACTCGATGCGGCGTGCGCGTCGTCGCTGTACGCGGTGAAACTAGCGTGTGATGAACTGCTGTCGCACAGGGCCGACGCGATGCTCGCGGGCGGTCTTTCGAGGCCCGATTCCCTGTACACCCAAATGGGGTTCACGCAACTCCGGGCATTATCCTTGAGCGGCCGCTGTTCCCCATTCGATCACAAAGGAGACGGTCTCCTCGTCGGGGAAGGATCCGGAGTGGTCGTGCTCAAACGTCTCAGCACCGCGTTGGCTCATGGCGACGACATCGCGGCAGTCATCCGAGGCGTGGGACTGTCGAACGATGTCGAAGGCAACCTCCTTTCCCCAAACTCAGAAGGTCAGTTGCGCGCGCTGCGCGCGGCCTATTTGCAGGCCGAATGGACTCCGGACATGGTCGATCTGATTGAATGCCATGCCACCGGTACTCCCGTGGGAGACGCGGTGGAGTTCGAGAGCCTGCGTCGATTGTGGGAAAACCGTCGAGGCCGCTGCGTGCTCAGCGCCGTGAAGTCGAACATAGGCCACCTACTGACTGCGGCCGGCAGCGCGGGGTTGATCAAGACGCTCCTCGCGCTGCGTCACCAGACGCTGCCTCCCATTGCCAACTTTGAGCGTCCCTCAGAATCCATCAAACTGGCTGGAAGCCCCTTTGCGATCAACGCCACAAGCGAGCCGTGGGTTAGAAGAGCTCCGGATGTTCCGCGACGAGCAGCGGTCAGCGGTTTCGGGTTTGGGGGCATCAACGCGCACCTGCTCGTCGAGGAATGGATGCCAGAGAGGGCGGCGGCGCGCCCCTCAAGGCCGAAGCCCGCCTCGGCCGCGAACACCACGGCCCCGGAGCCCATCGCTATCGTGGGGATGGGGGTGCATGTCGGGAGCTGGACGAGCCTCCCCAAGTTTCGCGACCGCGTCCTGGGAAATGCAAACGCATCCGATGCCACACCATCGCCTCGCAAATCTTGGCGAGGATTGACAGCTGAAGAAATCAGCGAAGTTTGGGAGGCAGGGGCGCCATTTTTTCCGGGATTTTACGCGGAAGATTTGACTGTGCCGCTCGATCGCTTCCACATCCCTCCGCGGGAAATGGCCGAAATGCTGCCCCAACAATTGTTGATGCTCGAGGTAGCCAAGTCCGCATTCGAGGATGCCGGCATTCATAAAGTGGATTCTTTCAGAACAGGGGTCTTTATCGGGATCAATCTGGATCTGAGAACCACGGATTACCATTTCCGATGGGCCACGATGAGCGGGCAAACTGACCGCGCGCGACCGACAAACGGGGATTCAATCCAATCCGCAGACCCCGCGTGGAGCCAGGAGGTTTGCGACAGCTCGGGCCCTCCATTGACAGCGGACAAAACCCTGGGTTCCTTGGGAGGAATTGTCGCCAGCAGAGTGGCTCGGGAGTTTCGGATTGGGGGCCCTTCTCACACCATCAGCAGCGAGGATACGTCTGGTCTGCGCGCCGTCGAAGTCGCGGTGCGCGCGCTTCAAAATGGCGAGTTGGACACGGCACTGGCTGGCGCGGTGGACCTCGCGGGAGACGTCCGAACGTTGCTGGCTACTGACGCCGTGACTCCGTATTCCCGCGGCGGCAACGCGCGCCCCTTCGACCGCGCGGCGGATGGAACAGTCCCCGGTGAAGGCGCGGCGGGCGTCGTGTTGAAACGCCTCAGCGATGCCCGCCGTGATGGCGATCGCGTGTATGCGGTCATTCGAGGTGTGGGTGCCGCGAGCGGAAGGGGAGCGGCGGTTTCTTGCCCTTCCGCGGAGATTATCCGGCTGGCACTAGCAAGGGCCTGCGACGAAGCGCGCGTATCGCCGGAAAGCATCGATTACTTGGAAACCCATGGCAGCGGGAATCCGTCCGAAGATGATTCGGAGGCGGCCGCCTTGGTCGCGTTCTTCGGAGGCGAGAAACGGAGGTCCACGCTCAAAATCGGAAGCGCCAAGCCGGATGTGGGCCACGCGGGCGCGGCATCCGGCCTGGTCTCTCTGGTGAAAGCGTGCCTTTGCTTGAGTCAAAGAAGAATCGCCGCTCTGCGGGGCTGCAGCGAGCCTTTGCCATCGATCTCTCAACACGAGGCTATCTCCGTGCCTCGCACTCCGAGACATTGGGTGCGCGATCGAATTCTCGGACCGCGCCGCGCCGGCGTCAGCAGCCTGGGTTTGGATGGGAACTGCCTGCACGTGGTCCTGGAGGAAGCCGACACATCATTCGCGGCGCGGAGCTTTTCCGATTCGCGCGAATGCACGATGATCGGTGACGAAGGTTTGTTTCTCGTCGCAGGGGAAGATGCCAAAACCTTCTCGAGGCAGATCACGGCTTTGCTGGAGAGTTCTAGTTCCAACAGAAACGCAACGGCTGCGGATGCGGCGAGGGCCTGGTGGCATTCTCCTCATCGCAGGGAGAAGGGATCGTGCCGCGCCGCTTTGTTTGCCAGGGATATTCGTGATCTGCCGCGGCTGGCAAGGAGCGCGTCGGAAACCGTTGCGAACGATCGCCGCGGAGGGATTGAGCCGGAGGATCGGGATCGTCTGTTAGTCTCCGGACCGAGAGAGCCGCTGGAGGCGGGCAAACTGGCGTTCGTTTTCCCAGGCTCCGGGAATGAATGCGCCGACATGGGCCGTGAGCTCACTCTCGCTTGGCCGGAGATTCTCGAGGCCCAAGACGCCGAAAACGAGCGATTGGCCAGCCAACTGTTCGCAGAGGGCTTTTGGACGCCGGCTCTCCCGGACTCGATAGCCCGCGATCATCGAGCGCTGATCTGCGGGCAAGTCTCTTTTGGCGCCATGATGAGCGATCTCGCCATCCGATTTGGCCTGAGGCCTTGCGCGGCCATTGGCTACAGCCTCGGAGAATCTACCGCCTTGTTCGCGTTTCGCGCGTGGCAGCAGCGTGATGACATGTTCGATCGGTTGTCCAAGTCCTCTTTGTTCACGGAGGATCTCACCGGAAGCCCCCAGGTTCTGCGGACCGCTTGGGGGTTGAGCGAGCCTAACCCCGCGGAATGGGTCGCCGGACTTGTCAACAAACCAGTGGATGAGGTTCGCGCCGTTATCGGAAGCCGGAGCCAGGTCTATGTGTTGATCATCAATACGCCCGAAGACTGCGTTCTGGGCGGAAATCGATCCGTGGTGGAATCCGTGGTCCAAGAGTTGGGCTGCCACTGGTTCCCCTTGCACGGTGTCAGCACGGTGCACTGCGAGCTCGCACGCCGGTTCCGAACTCCTTACCGCGAACTCCATCGGTTTGAAACGGCGCAGCCTGCCGGGATTGATTTCTATAGTGGCGCCTGGGGGCGCTGTTATCCCGTGGATACGGAGAGCACCGCGGATGCGATTGAGGCGCAGGCCTTGGACACGATCGATTTTCCCCGAGTGATCCGTGCCGCCTACGAAGACGGCGTGCGTCGGTTCATTGAGATGGGTCCTGGAAATTCTTGCGCGAGGATGATCTCGAAAATACTTGGCCAGCGCCCTCATTTCTCAAGATCGCTCTCAACGCCGGTTTCCGGACCCGTTAATCACTTCCTCCGAACCCTGGCCTCGGCGTTCGTTGAAGGCGAATCACTCGATTTAACCCTCCTTTACGGGAAAAGACCTTCGGCAGAATCCAAGGCATCAATTTCCCAGGAAAAGCCCCGAAGAACGGTCACCGTTCCCATTTCAGGGCCCCCTTTCGTCGCGCCAACCCGGAACCCACCACCAGGGAAACTATCGGAATCAAAGAACCAGCCCACGGCGCAGACATCCGATTTCACCGAGTCGATCCAAACCCAGTCACGCGCACAAGCCGGCGAATCCATCCATTCCGACGCAGAATTTCGCCAGGTCTTGCTGCAACAATTCTCGCGCGCGGAAGCGGCCACGTCGGAAGCGCATGCCTCATTTCTGACGTTTTCAAATAAGGTGTCTGAATCCCTGGCCGAGATTTTTGCTCACTGCATCGAACAGCCGGGCACGGCTTTCGAGGACAGAGCACGGAGCTCCGAATCCGAACGCGTCTTTCCTCCGGCGGCAGAACCTGGACCACCCGCGGGCTGGGATTCGACCGGCAAGCCACGCATCGTGGAACCTCCCCAAGAAGTGGGTTCTGCCGGCGGCCCTGGAGGGGGAACATTCGAGATTCCGACGGCACTCAACCGGGCGGCCTGCCTGGAGTTCGGGAGAGGTCGAGCCGCCGACGTATTGGGGCCTGTGTTTGCCGAAGCCGATTCCTTTCCGACCCGAGTCAGACTTCCTGACGAACCTCTGATGCTGGTGGATCGGATCCTGGAGATCCAGGGAGAGCCCCTGTCCATGACACAAGGTCGTGTGATTACGGAGCACGATATCCACGCCAGCGCCTGGTACCTCGATTGCGGCCGCATCCCCACTTGCATCGCGGTTGAGGCGGGTCAGGCCGATCTTTTTTTGTCGGGCTACCTGGGCATCGATTTTCAAACGCGAGGACGTTCGATGTATCGCTTGCTGGACGCGAAGGTTTGTTTCCATCGACCCCTGCCCGGCCCGGGCGAGGTCATCCGATATGATATCCGAATTGAAAGATTCTTTCGCCAAAGTGATACATGGCTCTTCAAATTTAGTTTTGAAGCCACGGTCGACGGCGCTCCGCTGCTATCCATGACGGACGGTTGCGCGGGTTTCTTTTCGGCGCAGGAATTGGCGGGAGGCCGGGGCATCGTGCGCCCTTCCTTGGACTTGAAGCCGATGGTCGGCAAAAGAACGCCCGACTGGGAGCCGTTCGTCGAGGTTCGATCTGGACAATATTCCACGGAGCAGCTTGGCGCGCTCCGGCGAGGCGATCTGGGAGCGTGCTTTGGAGGGCCTTTCGCCCAGCTCACTCTTCAAAAACCGGTCACGCTGCCATCGGGGTTGATGACTCTTGTTCACAACATTTCGCGGCTCGAGCCGGAGGGAGGCCGGTTTGGTCTCGGCTTGATTCGCGGAGAGGCGGTTATCGCACCTGGCGACTGGTTCTTAAAATGCCATTTTGTGGATGACCAAGTGATGCCAGGGACGCTCATGTTCGAGTGCTGCCTGCACACTCTCCGTGTTTTTCTGTTGCGCTTGGGCTGGGTTCATGAGGAAGGCGAAGCCACGCTTGAGCCGGTTCCAGAGATCGCCAGCCAGTTGAAATGCCGGGGCCAAGTCACAGCCGCCACGCAGTCAGTCACCTACGAGGTGGCCATCAAGGAAATCGGTTACAGGCCGGAGCCCTATGTCGTGGCGGACGCGCTGATGTATGCGGATGGCAAGCCGATCGTGGAGATCATCAACATGAGCTTGCGGTATCTCGGCGCCTCGATCGAGACATTCAGGAGGCATTGGGCTGGCAGGGCCGCACCGCCGCGCAAGCCCGCCCTCTACGATTCTTCCCGGATCCTGGCCTTCGCGATCGGCAAACCCTCAGAAGCTTTTGGAGAAGCTTATCGGATCTTTGACCATGATCGCGTCATCGCCAGGTTGCCAGGTCCGCCCTATCAGTTCCTCGATCGCGTGACCGAGATCCACGCCAAGCCCTGGCGAATTGAGGCGGGAGCGGAAATTGAATCCCAATATGACGTTCCGGCTGGGGCGTGGTATTTCAAGGCGAACCGCCAAAACGCCATGCCTTTCGCGGTGTTGCTCGAAATTGCCTTGCAGCCCTGCGGATGGCTCGCCGGTTACATGGGTTCGGCACTCACCAGCGAGGAGGATCTTTCCTTCAGGAACCTCGGGGGCACGGCGATCCAATTGCAGAAAGTCACTTCTGATACAGGCATTCTCTCGACCCGCGTCAAGCTGACGCGCGCTTCAAGCTCTGCGGGCATGATCATTCAGTTTTTCGATTTCTCCGTCACTTCCCAATCGGGGCTCGTTTATCAGGGAAACACTTACTTCGGGTTCTTTCCGAAAATCGCGCTTCTAAAACAGGAGGGCTTGAAGGATCCATCACGCAGTCTTCCGTCCGCGAATGAAGAGGCTCGAGGAACAGCTTTTGAGTTTCCACACTCGGCCCCGTTCCCAACCGATCGACTGAGATTGCTCGACCGAATCGAATGCTTCGTTCCCGACGGTGGGGCAAAGGGCTTAGGTTACGTTCGCGCGACGCGGCGGATTGACCCTGACGAGTGGTTTTTCAAGGCCCATTTCTATCAGGACCCAGTTGTTCCGGGCTCTCTTGGTTTGGAATCGTTCTTGCATCTGCTTAAGGTACTGGCCCAAGAACGCTGGCCTCTTGCGGCGGATGAGGAGTGGGAGGCCGTCGCGCTCGGTATCCAGCATGAATGGATTTATCGCGGACAAGTGATTCCGTCCAATCGCCTGGTGACCGTGGAGGCGGCGGTCATCGCGGTGGATGAAAGCCAGCGCTTGATTCGCGCCGATGGTTGGCTTTCAGTGGATGGACTATTGATTTATGGCATGAAAGATTTCGCCGTGCGGCGATCCGCCCGGGTGTGAACCAATGACACCTCGATACAATCGGGTCTATCTCGGCGCCTTGGGCTATGAACTGGGGCCTGTCGTCGTGACTTCCCAAGAGCTGGAAGACAGGCTCGCGGCCGTCTATTCCAGGCTCAATCTCCAACAGGGACAACTTGAGGCTTGGACGGGCATCCATGAGCGCCGCTGGTGGCAGCCTGAAACGAAGCTATCCAAAGGCGCCGTGGCCGCGGCCAAAAAAGCGCTCTCAAAGTCTCCCGTCCGCGCATCGGATATCGGCGCCTTGATCTATGCCGGAGTCTGCCGGGAGAATTTCGAGCCCGCAACTGCTTGCGCGGTCGCTGATGCCTTGGGCGTTCGTGGAAATGCTTGCGTCTTTGACCTCAGCAACGCCTGCCTTGGGGTTCTGAATGGGATGCTGGAAGTGGCGAACCGCATAGAATTGGGCCAAATTCGGGCGGGCCTGGTGGTCTCGTGCGAAACCGCGCGCGAAATTAATGAAATCATGCTCGACCGTCTCCTGGCCGGAGAAGGCATGAGCCAATTCGCCGAAGGATTGGCCACGCTGACGGGAGGGTCGGGCGCCGTCGCCGTAGTGCTGACCGACGGTTCTTTTGGAAATCAACCGACCCGGCGTCTCGTCGGCGCGGTATCCCTCGTCGCCCCGGAGCATCACCGCCTTTGCCGCTGGGGCTTCGAAGCCGCCCCAGGCGCCCGTGAAACGCAGTTCATGGCTACAGATTCGGTCGCGGTGCTCAAGAATGGAGTCAAACTAGCTCAACTTGCGTGGGAAATGTTTCTCCGAGAAATGAAATGGCTCAGCTCGGATGTGCATCGCGTCATCTGTCATCAAGTTGGCCTCGGTCACCAAGAGGCCGTTCTGAAGGCTCTTGGGATTCCCAAGGAAAAGGACTACACCACGTTCCGGCATCTGGGCAATATGGGCACCGTGGCGCTGCCAGCCACAGCCGCGATCGCCGAGGAACGAGGAATTCTCAAACACGGACAGAACGTCGCCTTCCTCGGGATCGGCAGCGGGTTAACATGTCTTATGATGGGGCTTGAATGGTAAACTTTCGAAACGACCTCTACCCCTTCATCGGCATTTACAAACGCTTGCAAGGCTTTGATATGCACGTGCTCGACGAAGGCCGCGGTGAATCGGTGGTGCTTCTTCATGGCAACCCCACGTGGTCGTTTTACTATCGCAACTTGGTTCTCGGGCTTCGAGACCACTGCCGGGTCATCGCGCCAGATCACATCGGTTGCGGCCTTTCTGACAAGCCCTCGCTGCAGAGCTATAGCTATACCCTCAAGCAGCGGGTCGACGATCTCGAAGCGTTGCTCGACCAACTCCAAATAGACGGCCCGATGACCCTTGTGATGCACGATTGGGGCGGCATGATCGGAATGGCTTACGCCACGCGATTCCCAGGGAGAATCAAGCGGCTCGTTCTCCTTAACACAGCGTCGTTCCATCTGCCTAAAACCAAATCGCTGCCCCCTTCCCTTTGGCTTTGCCGGCACACGCCTTTAGGGGACTTTATCATCCGCCAAACAGGCCTTTTCCCAATCGTCCTCACGCGGTGGTGCGTATGCAAACCCATGCCTCCCCGCGTCAGAGAAGGCTATTTGTCTCCCTATCAAAGCTCGGGAAACCGCACCGGCCTCTGGCAATTCGTGAAAGATATTCCCCTCGGGCCAGAAGATCCGTCATACGAGCTAGTCAGTGGTGTTCAATCGAAACTGACCCTCTTCCGCGACACTCCCACGCTCCTGCTTTGGGGCGGGAAGGATTTTGTGTTTGACCACCATTTCCTCAGTGAATGGCAAAAGCACCTGCCGAACGCGTCAGTCCATCGTTTTCCAAACGCCGGGCATTATGTCCTCGAGGATGCGGGCGACGAAATCTTGCCTCTCGTCAAAGAGTTCCTAGGGATACATCGCAGCCATGACTGAAGCCAGCAGAGCCGCTGCCGGCAATATCGCCCAATATTTGTCGGAGATGGCGTCGCTTCAACCGGATCGCCCTGCCGTCATCTGCGCGGAACGAAACAGATCCGCGCAAAAACCAGTTTACCGACAGCTCACATTCAGGCAACTCGATGACCAGAGCAGCCAGCTCGCTTCCGGCTTCGAGGCCATCGGGATCAGGCGCGGGACGCGGACCGCCCTGCTGGCGCCGCCGAGTCTTGATTTTTTTTCGATCACATTCGCGCTTTTCAAAGTCGGCGCGGCGCCTGTCCTCATTGATCCAGGCATCGGGATTCGCAATTTCAGCCATTGTCTCACACAAGCCCAACCGGAGGCCTTCGTCGGGATTCCGATGGCCCACGCGGTGCGCATCGCCCTTGGATGGGCGCGGCTTTCGCTGAAACAGTTCGTCACCATTGGCGCTCGCTGGGGTTGGGGAGGCCTGGACCTCAATGCCGTTCGTCGGGCATCGTCCTCGACCCTCCCTGTTCGCGCCGTGACACCCCGCCCCCAGGAGACCGCGGCGATCCTATTCACAAGTGGCAGCACGGGCAGTCCCAAAGGAGCCGTTTATACCCACGAAATGTTCGATACCCAGGTCCGGCAGATACAGACTCTTTACGGCATCGAGCCCGGGGAAATCGATCTCGCCACCTTTCCTTTGTTCGCCCTGTTCGGCCCTGCGCTCGGGATGACCGTGGTGGTGCCTGACATGGATCCGACAAAGCCCGCGAACGCGGATCCGCTCAAGATCATTGGAGCGATCCAGCAGTTCGAGGTCACGACCATGTTTGGATCTCCCGCCCTGATCCACCAAGTCGGTCTTCATGGAGAAAAAAACGGAGTTCGGCTGCCGAGCCTGCGCCGGGTCATCTCCGCCGGAGCGCCTGTTCCGGCCAAAACAATCGCTCGTTTTGCGAGTCTGGTCGGAGTCGGAACCCAAGTGTTCACGCCTTACGGCGCGACGGAATGCCTTCCAGTGGCTTCGATTGGAAGCGATGAAATACTCCGCGAAACCGCCACCATGACCAACGCGGGCGCCGGCGTCTGCGTCGGCAAACCCGTCCCTGGCTTGGATGCCAAGATCATCCAAATCCACGACGGCCCAATCCCGATGTGGACGGATGATCTTCAAATCACCAAAGGATCGATCGGAGAAATCGCGGTCAAAGCTTCCCACGCCTCGTCAGCCTACTTCGGCATGCCGGAGGCCACTGCCCTCGCTAAGATTCCGGACCCATTGAAGGGAGGATTCTACCATCGGATGGGTGATCTTGGTTATTTTGACGGCTTGGGACGGCTCTGGTTTTGCGGGCGCAAATCTCATCGCGTCGTCACCGAGCGGGGCACGTTGTTCACCATTCCCTGCGAGGCGGTCTTCAATGTTCATCCATCCATTTTCCGAACGGCCCTGGTCGGTGTCCGCCTGGGCGGCACCACCGTCCCCGTGATCTGCGTGGAATTGGAACCGTCCTCGAAGACCATCTCGAAGTCTCAAGTGACCGAGGAATTGCGAAAAATCGCGGCGTCGCACCCACACACCGTCGATATCAAAACTTTCTTGTTCCACGAGGCTTTTCCAGTCGATATTCGGCACAATGCCAAGATCTTCCGAGAAAAACTCGCGATCTGGGCGGAAGGGAAGCTCCTCGCGGCTTCTTGAAAAGCGCGGCTTCGAAGCGAAGCGGGCAAGGAAACACAGAATGGACCGCATGATGCGATCGATGTGCTGGCAAGCGATGCTGGTTTGCGCGCCCAGGCGCCTCCCTCGCTCCCCGATCATTCCGGTTGAGTCTGAGAAGGGATGCTTGCGATGAGAGCACTCGTGACAGGCGGTGGCGGATTCCTTGGAGAGGCGATTCTGCGGCGGTTGATGGATAAGGGATTCGGGGTCCGAAGCTTTTCCCGCGCCGCGCATGCCGGACTGGGGACACTCGGTGTGGAACAGATCCAAGGAGACATTGCGGACGCCGACAGCCTTCTGAAAGCCGCTCGAGGCTGCGATATCATCATTCATGTGGCGGCCAAGCCGGGTCTCTGGGGGCGTTACGAGGATTACCACAGGACAAACGTCGATGGCACTCTGAATGTCGTCAACGCGTGTCGTGAACTCAATATTCGAAAGCTCGTTTACACCAGCTCACCAAGCGTCGTGTTCAATGGCCAAGACATGGAAGGAGTCGACGAATCCGCGCCCTATCCGGCGCATTACGACGCTCACTACCCGAAAACCAAGGCTCTCGCGGAGAGGCTGGTGCTGGCCGCCAACAGCAGCCAGCTCGCGACCACGTGCCTCAGGCCACACCTGATCTGGGGCCCTGGGGATAACCATCTCCTGCCGAGGCTCGTCTCGCGAGCCCGATCGCGCCAGCTGCGTCGAATCGGATCCCGGCCAAACCTCATCGACGCCGTCTACATCGATAACGCGGCGGAAGCCCACGTGCAAGCGGCGGAGCGCATCGAAACTGGAGCTCCCATGACGGGCAAAGCGTACTTCATCGCCCAGGGAGAGCCGATTCCTTTATGGGATATGGTGAACAAACTACTCGCCGCCGCAAACGCGCCTCCGGTGACAAAATCCGTTCCCAAGTGGCTCGCCCTAGCGCTGGCGGTTGGCTTCGAAACCGTTCATCGACTCACGAACAACCTCTCGGAGCCGAGACTCACTCGCTTCGTGGTGAGAGAAATGTCGACCGCTCATTGGTTCAACTTGGATGCGGCCCGGCGCGATCTCGGATACGCACCATCGATCTCGATGGAACTGGGACTCAAAAAGCTGCAAGCCGCGATGGAACCAAGTGCTTCGTCGCGATCAGCATGACTCGTGGTTGCGCCTGGCGCTTCGCTTCCAATGGGGGCCTCTGCTTGACGTCGCGTGTTTTCCGCTTCCAACTTTCTCATCCCAAACTATAGTGCCGCCTTCGATCCGGTCCACCGACCGCTCTGAAAGCCAACAGTTGTTTTTGAATTATGCCACTGACACACACACGTGACCTCTTCGCCAAAGCCCTCAAAGGAAAATACGCTTTGGGAGCTTTCAATGTGAACAACATGGAACTCCTCCAGGCGATTGTGGAAGCCTGCGAGGAGGAAAAAGCCCCCGTCATGCTTCAAATATCGAAGGGCGCGCGTCAATATGCCAACCCGGTCTACCTCAAGAAACTCATCGAGGCAGCGGTCAGCTTGACGCACATTCCCATCGCGGTGCACCTCGATCACGGCGATTCCTTCGAGTTGTGCAAGGAATGCATCGATGAAGGATTCACCAGCGTCATGATAGACGCCTCCCACGAGCCTTTCGAAAAAAATGTCGAAGTGTGCCGCAAGGTGGTCGACTACGCCCACCAACACAACTGCGTGGTCGAAGGGGAACTCGGCCACCTCGTTGGCGCTCAGTTCGACGACGGCGAGGAAGGGGGCAACTATTCGATGGGCGGCCACTACACCCATCCCGAGGAAGCGGTCAAGTTTGTCCGGGAATCGGGAGTAGATTCCTTGGCGGTCGCGATTGGTAATTCCCACGGCGCCTATAAATTCAAAGGAGAACAGCACCTTGATCTAGATCGCCTCAAAGCCATCAAAAAGGCACTCGGAGACGCGGGACTCGGGGATTATCCACTCGTGCTCCACGGCGCTTCAAGCGTCCCTAAGGATCTCGTCGTTCAAATCAACAAATACGGCGGCAAAATGGGGGAAGACACGGCAGGTGTGCCCGAGGCGGACATCGAGGTGGCTCGGCGAGTGGGTTGCACCAAAGTCAACATCGACACCGACCTTCGCCTGGCAATGACCGCGGCCATCCGGAAAAGCTTCGCCGAAAACCCCAAAGAATTTGATCCGCGCAAATACCTGAGCCCGGCGCGCAAGGCGGTCAAGGATCTCGTCAGGCACAAAGTTCGCAACGTATTGTGCTGCTCCGGCCATGCCTTTGATTAGCTCGACGCACCTCGTTCTAGTGTGCCGTTCACGAATTCGATGGGCATTGGTTGTGCCTCAGTGAATCTCTGGCAAGGCGCGACGACGGAGCCTATCCGGACATGGATCTGTGACCGAGGAGCCACGCAGCCAGAGGTTCACTGTGGCACAACCCAATGGGCGGCACGTCTTTTTGATTCAGACTTCGTTGTTCCCTCCTCACAGACCCACGAAGAGTCTGTTCGTCGTTCTCGCCTCGTCTGAATCAAAAATCCATTGCCGCAAATGTCCACCCAATTCGTGACAGCAATTCTCATTATGGAGCGCGGCTGTGTGCGAAGCATCAGCCGCAGCGCGTTCACCCGCCTCAAACCCTGCGACTGGTCCTGTGGACACAGTCGCGCTCCGATCAAACTGAGAACTGCTGAATTCGTGAGCGCCACACTAGCTCCAGCAATTCGTGCTCATGCTCCTGCGCCTCGTTTTCGCAAAACGAGGCCATTCCCGGAGAACCGACCCGCTCCAAGCGCGCAGCCATTCCTCGCAAGGAGGCACTTCTCCAAAAGCAATTAGCTGGATGCTTCGCTCTTCTTGTTGTATCATGAACAGGGTTATCCCTAGGCGGGCGGCGAGCATGACGAAGGGTTCCGTTAGGTTCTTCGACACGGCCAATCGCGGAAGCACATCAGAGGATCAATCAATCCGCGAGCGGACGGGAACCGGGATCTCCTGGACGCGGGGAAATCCCTGAAATCGATCCGACCTTGGTGATGTTTTAGAAAAAAGATCTCGACCGTGGAACCACTTTTGCAACTTCAAGATGTTTCGAAGACCTATTTGACGACTTCCGACGCGGCGCCGGTTCATGTGTTGAATGCCGTGTCTTTTTCGTTGGCTCAAGCCGAGACGGCAGCCATCGTGGGGCCGTCCGGATCTGGGAAAAGCACGCTGCTCAACATTATTGGCACGCTCGACAAACCAACGACCGGGATTGTCCGGCTGGATGGCCGAGACATGGCCAAGCTAAACGACCAAGAAGTGGCGGTGGTGAGAAACCACCAGATTGGATTCATTTTCCAGGCGCACCATTTGCTCCCTCATTGCAGCGTATTGGAGAACGTGCTCATCCCAACCCTGGCGAAATGCTCGGTCCTGAAACCCTCCACGGCCCTCGAACGAGCGCGCCGATTGATCGATCGCGTTGGTCTCACCAGCCGGCTCAACCACCGCCCTTCCCAACTTTCCGGGGGCGAACGGCAGCGCGTGGCGGTGGTTCGAGCTTTGATCAACAGACCGAAATTGCTGCTCGCCGACGAACCCACCGGAGCGCTCGACCGAGCTTCAGCCCAAACGCTGGCACAAGTACTCGTCGACTTGAATCGCGAAGAGAAAACCACTCTCATCGTGGTGACTCATTCCTTAGAGCTCTCGAAGCTGATGGCCCGTCAGTTCGATGTGTGCGATGGTGCAGTCCGCGAGAAGTAGGCGATGGTTCACGAGGATTCCGATGGCTGAAGCGAAATGACAACCTGCTCGTCGTCTCCTTTCGTGCTTGGATCCGCTGTTTTCTTGCTTTCGCTGAGGCTGTTGGTCGGCGGGATCGCGGTCGCACAGGACAGTTTTCTGTTCCAGGACCACGGCCTCCGTCGTTACGAGCTAGTCAATCTGCCACAAACATCGGGCGCGGCTGTGCCGACCCTCGGCCCACCACCTTCGCCGTTGCTCCCAGCAACCCGCGAAGGTTCCACTAACAGGGTGCATTTCACGCGCGATATCCTGCTTCAGACGGCGGCGGGAACTTCGATCGAAGAATTCCTTGATTCCGCTCGATCTTCGCTGCTGGTCGCCCGGAAACTGGAACCAAATTTGGCGATCCTCCGAGCCATGGATCCCCTCGCCGCCGCACGCGAAAGCGAGCGGCTTTCCAAATTCCCGAATGTCGACGTGTGCCGCCCTGTGTTGCACCGTCCATTGGGCCGCCACTTTGCCTATGCCCAAGCGCCCAACGACCTGTATTTCCCGCAACAATGGTATCTGGAGAATCGGGAGGCTCAAACCGGCGCACCAAAAGGCGTGGATATCAACATTCGTTCCGCGTGGACTGTCAGCCGGGGGAGCGGCGTCACTGTGGCGCTAGGCGATGATGGTGTTGATTTTGGCCATGCCGACCTCGCCCCGCAATCCGCCACCGCCTTCCATTTCAACTTCATAAACCTCAACGGCGACGGTAGTCCTCTTCATTTCGACGCCAACCACGGCACAGCGGTCGCCGGCATTCTGGCAGCGGCCGGCAAGAATCAAATCGGTATTTCTGGGGCCGCACCTGATTCCAAGCTGGCGAGCTGGGTCATCTTTGATCAAAACGGGTTCCCCGCCAGCGAGGAACGGTTGATGGATATGTTTCAGTACCAATCCAACCGGGTTTCGATCCAGAACCATAGTTGGGGGAACCCAAATCGGACTCAACTGGATGTAGGCCCCTTGATACTTCACGGCATATCCAATGCCGTGACACGCGGACGGCAGGGCCTCGGAGTCATTATCGTCCGGTCGGCGGGCAACAATCGAAGAGATGCTGGCAACGTCAACGACGATGCCTACGCCAACCATCCGCTGGTCGTCGCCGTGGGCGCCGTTCGCTCGGATGGACGCGCGGCACGCTACTCAAATCCTGGCGCCTGCATGTTAGTGGCCGCGCCAAGCGCCGAGTCCAACGAAAGCGACGCCGCGGTTGATCTCTCGTTCCCTTCCATGTTTACAACCGACCGCGTTGGCCCCTCTGGATTCAATCCCTTTGGAACAGACAGTCATCCCGAGCTTGCGGATTACGGCTTTGACGCGACGGGCTTCAGCGGCACCTCGGCCTCCGCTCCGCAAATCTCGGGAATCGCCGCTTTGATGCTGTCAGCCAATCCGCGACTCGGGTTTCGCGATGTCCAACAGATCTTCATTCTCGCCAGCCGCCAATCGTATCCCCAAGACCCCGACATCGAACGAAATCAAGCGGGGCTGAGGTTCAGCCACAACACCGGCTTCGGAGTTCCCGACGCCGGCTACGCGGTTCGCTTGGCGTTGGCTTGGTCTAACCGGCCTCCTTTCGCCCTGGTATCCGTTTCCATCACAAACGCCATTCCGATTCCCGATGACGGCCTGCGGGTCGTCGTTCAAGGGGCGAATGTTCCAACGAATTTGAATTCCATACCGGCTTTCCCAAGCCTCGGACTTCATGCCGATGCCCCGACGCCGCTAATGCCGGTCGTCGATGTGGGACTCGCCACTGGCCCTATCAACACGAATCTCCAAGGAAAAGGCGCCCTGATCACCAGAAGTCCCGCGTCGATCGCGCTTTTCGAACCTGCCATTCATTCATTCTCGAATAAGATTGAACGGGCAGCCGCAGCAGGCGCGGTGATGGCCATTATTCAAAACGATCGAGACTCCAGGGAGAGAGTCATCATGGATGACACCGATTTTGCTCCCATCCCCGCGGTGTTCATTGATCAGAATTCCGGTGATGCGCTGGGTCTCCTGCTAAAACAGCATCCTGCGACTCTCGTCGGCATAGCGACCACACCGGCCCAGTATCGATTCACGGTCTCGGACTCGATCCTCGTGGAACACGTCGGTTTGCAGATCACCACGACGCACCGGTTGCGCTCCGACCTGCGGATCACGCTGGTTTCACCTTCTGGAACACGCAGCGTGCTTCAGAGAAAGGGACTGGGCAGCAGTTCTGGGTTCGCCACCTGGACGTATTATTCTGTGAAGCATCACTTCGAACGCAGCAGAGGCGAATGGGTGTTGGAGGTGACGGACGAAAACCCCACCCGCACGGGGTCGTTGGCCAACGCGACTTTGTTCATGTCCGGCGTCCGCATCGACGACACGGATGGAGATGGTCTCGACGACCACTGGGAAAAGGCCCGCCTCGGATCGCTCTCATTTCGTTCAGACGAGGATCCCGATTTGGATGGCTATTCCAACATGCTCGAGCAACTTCTTGGAAGCGATCCCTCCAGGAACGAGGATGGGCTTGGCTTCACTCTTTCGATTTGGAGCGAGGGTATGTTCCGCTTGAGCTGGGTCGGGAGACCGGGTAGGAGCCACCTGATCCGAGGAGCTTCCAAATTAGGTCAGCCGTTTAAACTGTTGGGACAAACCGACGGAATTTTGCCAGAGACAGAGTTCTTTTTTCCCTCCAAAGAATCCACTTATTTCTTTGAACTCGCCCCGTAACCGCGAATAAAACCAATGCACTGCGCGACATCGGGAACCGAGTGATCCCAGTTGTACTCGTATTCTATCGAGATATTGCCTTCAAAATTCTGGCGCCGCAATTCGTCCAAGACGCCAGGTATGTCCGACACTCCCTGTCCAAAGGGCATGTCATGGCCGCCCGGGGCAAACTCGCTGAGATCCTTCAAGTGGCTGCTGATGACGCGGCCCTTCAAGATCTTGAGCGCGTCCACGGGCTTGACGCCTGACCGCACGAAATGGCCTATGTCCGCGCAGGCCCCAAACCGGGAATCCCGGTCCTTGACGATCGATAACACGTAGTTTGGATCCCATAGCTGGTAGCTGGGATCCCGCGGCTTTTTGGGATGATTATGGATCGCCACTCGGATGTCGTATTCCTTGATGAGTCGCTCAATCAAATCCATCGCGTCGATTTTGGGCTCGATGGTGATGGCCGGAAAGCCCATCTTCTTGGCGAACTCAAAGACTTTTCGGGCAGCTTCTTCGTTGCTTCCAAACCCGCCTACGACACCAAAATTCACTCCCATGAGGCCGTGCTTCTCGAGCTTTGCCTTAAGTTTCGCGATACCCTCGTCCGAGAGGTTTTGGTCAAGCTTCAAGGCGCCGTCTTCGGCGGAAAACCGTTGGCCAGGGTAGAACTCGATAACCTTCCCGCCCGCGGCCGCGGTCTTCTCGATGGCCTCGAACGCCGTGAATCGATTGAACGTGTACGCCTGGCAACCCATTGCGAATCCGGAGATCTTGAACCGATCTGGGATCGGAGTTCCAGCGGAAGCCGAGGCAAGCCAAGCCACCATGGCCAATAAACCAACGCATTTAGTCTTCATCACAATGTCCTTTCGT
>SYMW01000095.1 GCA_005805305.1 Verrucomicrobiales bacterium | reverse complement strand
AGTATGAAACAGGAGTCAGCGTCTCGGACGATGAGTTGGCTCGCGTCCATATCACGCCAGCGAAGTTCCATGGGGAATGGAACTATGTCATCGAACCTTGCTAACTATGATTTGCTCAAGTTATTATTTCGCTCGCCCTTAAGACCCCAAACCAGTACCAGGCGTCGTCCGTCATCTCGATTCCCCAGAAAATAGGAGTTCTCCAAACCAAGGCGCAAGTTCTGGAGATGATGGATAAGTTTTATGAAAATCGTCTCGCTGAAATGCGCAATTATATTGTTTTGGAGCGAACCCGGAAGCAGGTGCATAAGCTCTATCCGAAGCCGGTCGCTCCGAGTTACACTCCCTCCGCGGAACTGACATCGGCCAACTCTTTCAGGTTGGTGGTCACGAGCACGGATTTCCTCTATGCCTATCTATTTTCGACGAACTGGGCCAACGAAGTCATAAAGTACAAGGAAGAGAAACGGAGCCGGCTTTTCGCCAAATCAGGCTTCATGACGGAAGCTCAGATTAATAAGGAGAGGGAAGATTTGAAGCGGGTGATCGAACGGATCCAGAAGTTCCGAATGGATCACAACATTGGGAACGCGGCAGAGACCGGAGCCAACGATGACCGCAAACTCTCCCAGCTCATCGCGGAGAGAGACCAAGTGTCGAAGGAGCGGGAACTTTTGGAGCAAACGACCGCTCTGAAGATCGCTGAAGGGGCGCTCGGCGGTGGCGGTTATTCGCCCAATGCGGCGACCTCGACCAGAACCACGAGTGGGGGGAATACAGCGCCGCCCGCAGATGTGCTGGACCGGTTTGTGGACAATTCGAAGTATCAGGAACTCAAGCTGCAATTGCGTGGGAAGGAGGCGGAGCATGAGAAGGTGAAACCCTTCCTAAAGTCCAAGCATCCCTACATGAGGGACATCGAGAGCGAGATCGCTAAACTGGAGGACACCATCAAGTTTGAGATTGAAAGCATCGACACCAGCAAAAAAGTGAGGCTCGAATCGTTGATCCATCGGGAGAAGAGCTACGAAGCCGTCATCGACATTCAAAGGAAGAAAGTCATTGAAAGCGCAAAAATTCAGGACGAATACAATGAGTTGCTGGCTCAAGAGACTTCCCAGCGGAAGATCATTGAAACGCTCGACAAGAACCAGCAGTTGATCGACCGGAGCAAGGAGCCGGAAGAGGAGTATGAAATCACGACGTTGGGCGAAGGCAGCGCTGAGACACCCAGTTGGGGTAACCTGCAACGTCGAAAGATGATTCTGATGGGATTTCTTTCTGGTTTGGCCGTTGGGATTGCCATCGCCTATTTCCTGCAAAAGCTTGATGATCGCCTTGAGTTGGCGGAGGAGATCGAAGAAGCGCTTGGAGAGCCCGTTTTGGGGCAAGTGCCGCAAGTGGATTCTGGAACCAACAATGACGGGTTTTTGCTGATCACCAAGCTAAGCCAGCACAACATGTTTTCCGAGTCCATCCGTGGCGTGCGATCAGCCGTCATGCTGGGAACGGAAGGCGGGAAGAAGCAATTACTGTTGGTGAGCAGCGCCGTCCCTGGCGATGGCAAAACCACGTTCACGGTGAATTTCGCCGCGACGCTGGCGCTGGCTGGGCACAAAGTGCTTTTAGTGGATACCGATCTGAGGCGGGGCAACGTTCATTTCTATTTCAAGGCGGAGCGCGATGTTGGAATGAGTGAAATCCTTTCTGGAGAGTCACATTGGAGCGATGTGCTAAAGTCCACGGAAATCGAATCCTTGAAGATCATCACCACGGGAAAACTCCCCCCGAATCCTGGTGAATTGCTCATTAGTCCGATCACCAAGGAATTCTTCGACGATGTGAAGCCGGCATTCGATTACATCGTGGTGGACTGTCCCCCCTTGACCGCGATTGACGACACGTATTCATTGGCCAGTTTCGCGGATGGACTATTGTTTGTTGTCCGCGCTGGTCAGACATCAATGAAGTTTGCCAAGACCGCGCTTCAAGCCGTCAGGCACCGGGGTGCTCGAATCATCGGAATTGTTTTGAATGGCATCACCGCCGACAATCCTTATTACTATTATAACAACTATTACCACGCCTATTACACCAAGCATCAGATGGATCAAACCCCGCTTGGCGAAGTGGAAGTAACTAAGCCTGGCGCGAAGATGGCCTTGCCGAAGCGAGGGCACCTGAGGGCGAAGTCAATCGAGGCCTCGGCCAAAGCGAGGGCAGGGGAGATCACTTCGGGGCGGTCGTTGGTGGCCGCGGAGGATGCCAAAGCCCAGGAATTCAAAGCCCGGAGAGCGGCCCGCAAAGGAATTCTGGCGGAACTGGGGACGCAACCGACCGTTACCCCCAAAAAGGTGGAAGCCAAGCCACCCGGAATCGGGCAAGATTTGACCTGATTCCCTCCTTGGTTTTGGCGCGTGCGGAACCTCAGCGACTTCCTCCGGTCGAGGCCGCGAGGTGGGACGAATCCGGAATGCCTTTGGCGGCCAACATGCTTAAGTCACTTCCCGGCGCGCTGGGCGTTTGTCTTGCCCCCCTTCTTTTTGGGACCGTCAGCCAGGATGGGAAGGCCGTCGTTGGCTGTCTATTCGCGCTTGGCCTATTGCTCCAAGGAAGGGAGCTCGGTTCCCACTCACGGCCTGTATTTGACTCTGTGTTGGGCTGGGGGTTTCTCGGGTTCCTGATTTTGCAGTTCATTCCGATTCCTCCTGTCTGGATCGAGTTTCTTTCGCCCGAGAAGCATCTGTGGGACAACCGCATTTCACTGAAGGTTCTTGGCAAGGAGGATTGGAGTTTTTTGACACTCTCGAGGTCACGATTTATTAATCGATCGTTCGATCTGGCGTTGGGAATAGCCGCATTCCAGTTGGTCCGGGAGAGCTCCAAAGATCCCGTTTTCCCGGTTCTTTTCCTTCGGTTGCTGGCTGTGTCGGCGGCGCTCCTTGGAGTCGGGGCTTGGCTGGCCCGGGTGGGAGGCGCGGAGCTGCTTGGCGCATGGACCTCTCGATTAACACGGCACGGCGGATTTTTCGAGAACCGAAATCTTTTCGCGAACTGGGTTTACGTGGCGGCAATACTCTGTTTGGGGCTAGTGATTCGATCTTTCAGACCTATTCGAACCAGACGGAGTCCTGGTGAAACGACTGTGCGTCCCGAGCCTTTTTCCGGACTCCTCATTCTCATCCTGTTGGGGACCGGAGCCACCATGGCCTACCTCGGTGGATCGCGCGGAGGGCTTCTTGTGTTTGCTTTAGGGATCGCGATTTTTGCCGTTATTTTGGCTGTCAAGACAAGGGATCAAAAGAGATGGGCGGGGCTTTTTGCTCTATTATGCGCCTCTCTTTTCATGTTTTCGTTCTTTGGCGAGTTCGCCTTTTCCAGATTGTCCCAGTTGAAAAGGGACATTTCGGACCCGAGCCATTACGGCAAGCTGCACATCTGGGAAGACGCCATTCGCATGAGCGGTCACTTCCCCTGGATTGGGACTGGGCTGGGAACATTCGTGACAGGCCATCGGCTTTATAAATCGATGCCAGCGGACTTGGTTGCCACGCATGCTGAGAACGATTACCTGCAACTCTTGATTGAAACCGGCATTCCTGGACTTGCCCTCGGGTGCTTGTTTCTGGGTGCAGGGATCATTCGAATAGGCCGACGGGTGTTTGCCGGGAGGCACAGTGAGCCGGAGATTCTTTACGGTGGTTGCGTGGCGGTCTGTGTGTTTCTTGTGCACGCGTCTTTCGAATTTGTGGCCCAGATACCCGCAACGCTGATTCTCGTGTGCGCCATCTTTGGTTTGGTTGCTGGTTTGCTCGATGCCGACACTCGGCCTGAGTTGCCACCTCCGCTATCCTGGTTTCGCGCGGCTGTGAATTGCCTGCTCGGCGTGTCGTTGGGTGCGGCTTCGGTGCTGAACGGGTTGTCCTTCTGGAGGCACCAGACAGGCCTTGCGTTCTGGGAACAGGGGGATTCGCGGCGCGCCGTGGCTGAGCTTTCTGGAGCCGT
Organism: Verrucomicrobiales bacterium; assembly: GCA_005805305.1. Taxonomy (GTDB): domain Bacteria; phylum Verrucomicrobiota; class Verrucomicrobiia; order Limisphaerales; family F1-80-MAGS106; genus F1-80-MAGS106. Next base: position 12,135 of record SYMW01000095.1, on the reverse strand, counting down.
TCGTCTTTGGCCGTGGAGCACCGAAAAGCAGCTTGCCGTGGCTCGTGCCCAGATCATGTCCATGGGATCGCTGACACTCTTGGAGCAGCGGGGTGAAATCGTCCCGCTCATGAAGAGCTACGAGAAAAGCCTGCAGTATGATCCGCTCAATTGGGAGCTGCGATTGGAGCACGCCTGGATGAGCCTGATTTTCGATGGGCCCACGCGACGTTCTATCGGGCTGGCGAAAGCAGCGTGCAAAGTCAATCCGAAGCAGCCAAAGATCCCCCTTGGTTTTGCGCGCCATCTGAAGCCAATAGCGCCGGACGAAGCCTTAGAGTTTCTCAAGTTAGTTCCCTTTGGATCCGCGACCCAGGAGTGTCTCAACCTGGCAGTGGAGATGGACTTGGACCCTGCCATTCTTTGGACGTTGGTGCCCGCGACGACGGAGGGCCTGTTTTTGTTGGGTGAAGTGGGATTCAGTCGAGGCTTGAATGAATTGGGGACTCAGGCTTTCAAGAAACTCGGGGAGCGGTTGCCACGCTCCGAACTGTGCAAACGATTCCTGGCCGTTCGCCAGCCCAGCTTTGTGATTCCGTTGCTGCACTCCGCTCAGCGGACAACCGAGGAATCCATCTTGCTGGCGAAAGCGTACCTGGATTTGAGCGAATTCGCCGCATCCTTGGAGGTGTCCCGACCAGTTTGGGCCGGCGCTGACGCCTCGCAGGACGCATCCATCACTGCCAGGACTTGGGAAGATGCTTTGGCCCGTGACCGATCGTTATCGAAGAAAGATCGAGAGAATTCGGAGCGGCTTGGGGCGGGGATTCGATTCGCGGAGGGACTCAGCGTGGGAGGCGTTTCGAATGATGAAGTCGATCAATTGCGTCGTTACGCCTCTGAGTTTCCTTCCGTTGAGAGTATCCTGCGAGTTTTGTTCGATGTGGAGCTTCGCTTGGGAAACATCCACTCGGCGGCGAAGGCTTCATTGAGACTCGCCGAGATCAAGCTGGATGGATTCGGCATCAAGCTTTGAACCTTAAACCTTGAAACGGCAGTTGCCGAGGGCGAATCTTCGCCAGATCCGTCAAGGAGATGCCTCGCGCTGCGTCAATCTTTTTTTATCCAGGCTCAGACCTCAGAATTTCTGAGGCAATTTGTGAAAAGGAACTGAGTGTTCGTTTCCCTCAACACAAGCCCTTTCCCCATCGAATGGGGAGAGGGAGCTGGTTGCGGTGAGGATTTCAAAGAAATGAAAAACGATTTATTGGCAACGAATCCCCCCTTCTTTTCCGAGGCTTTTGAAGATCTCCAGGAGGTAGAACCGCGGTGTTAAGGCTGAAGCCACAATCCTCACTGACGATTCTTCTGAGTCGCGTTCAAGGGCATGCCGCGATGGCTCGATCCAACCGGCGCAAGACCCGGGACTTGCCTAGGATTTCGACCAAATGGTAGAGGCTCGGACCCGAGGCGGCGCCAGTGCAGGCGACCCGCAATGGGTGAACAAACACGGACATTTTGCTGCCGGACTCCGAGGCAAGTCGTTTCAAGACGCTTTGGATGTGATCCGCAGCGAAAGAGTCTATTGTCTCCAAGTTGGATTTTAGGCTCATCAACCTTTCCTTGACCCCGCTGGTGAGGTCATTGGACTGTATTGCCGGAGCGAGGTCTAGGTCTTCTGTGAAGAAGAAGCCGGCGAGCGCGGGCAGCTCAACCAACTGTTGGACTTTCTCCTTGCACGTTAAGAGGGCCGCTGAAATGTAATTTTCTGGTGATTTAGTGAGGTCAAACCCCGCCTTCTGCATGATTTCCGCCCCCAATTTCACGAATCGTTGCTGATCCATGCTTCGAATAAACTCCCAATTGAGCCACCGAAGTTTGGTGAAGTCAAAACGGGCGTTGTGTCTTAAGATTTGGGTGAGCTCGAATTTGGCTGCGATTTCTGGCAGGCTAAAGATCTCTCTATTATCCTTTGGCGACCAGCCCAACAGACAGATGTAATTAGCCACCGCTTCAGGAAGGAAACCGCCTTCCATATAAGTGATCAAGGAAGCTCCTTGATCGCGCTTGCCCATCTTTGATCCGTCCTGGTTCAGAATCAAAGGGATGTGGGCGTAGGCGGGGGGAGTCGCGCCCAACGCCTCGAACAGGGCAATGTGTTTCGGTGTGTTTGAGAGATGGTCCTCACCCCGGATCACATGGGTGATGCCCATCTCGAGATCGTCGATCACGTTCACAAGGTGAAAGACAGGTTGGCCATCGGAGCGGACTATGACGAAATCGGGATCTTGAGCCTCGCGGTCAGTGAGTTCGCGCCGGACGTCGCCGACTACGAGGTCATGAACAGTGATTGGGTCGCGGGGCATCCGAAATCTCACTGCGCCGTCCCGGTCATAGGCGAAGCCCTTGGACTTGAGTTCTTCGACGCGGGATCTATAAATCTCGGACCGTTGGGATTGGAAGTAGGGTCCTGCCTCGCCGACGCTGGGGCCGTCGGACCTGCTGGTGCTGGGCCCCTCATCCCAATCCACACCCAGCCAACGGAGTCCTTCCACGATCACGTTGACGGCTGCTTCGGTATTCCTTGCCGCATCGGTGTCCTCGATTCGCAAAATGAACGTTCCTCCCGCATGCTTTGCGAACAACCAGTTAAACAGAGCAGTTCGTGCGCCTCCGATATGGAGAAATCCGGTGGGGCTTGGGGCAAATCGGACCCGAACTTTCATGGATTCAAGATTAGGATCGGCGGGAGTGGCAGGACGCGGATAAAAAAAAGAGCACTCTGAACATTCAGAGTGCTCTGTAGATCAACGAGGTGCTTTACTTCTTGCTGCCGAGCACCGCGTCTTTGCATGCCTTGGCAACACGAAATTTAACCACTTTTTTGGCTGGGATCTTGATCTCGGCGCCAGTCGCGGGATTGCGTCCCACGCGGGCCTTGCGATTCACCAACACCAACTTGCCGATGCCGGGAAGCGTGAAAGTGTTTTTTGCGTGTTTGTATGCAAGTTCCGCAAGTACTTGGAGGACCTGCAAAGAGACTTTCCGGGAGATGCCCGTTTTCTCGGCCAGATCGACCGCAATCTGCGACTTCGTCAAGGGTTTAGCCATAAAATTTTGTAGGATTATTAGAGTCTCAACGACTGAATGTTTTGTTGATACGCATTCACATGAAGGGGTGCAAGAACAAAAGCATGAAAGGGAAAAGGTCCGTAAGGAGCCGAGGCTTGACTTGGCGTTGGCATCTTCTACACCATCGGCTAATGCCGGGCCTGTTCACAATTGAGTGTGCTTTTCGCTACGAAATCGTTAGAAAGATATTCGAAGGAGGCATGGGTATCGTCTACGAAGCGGAGCAGCATGGGGCGAGGGAATTCATCAAACGCGTCGCCATCAAAGTGGTTCGCCAAAGCTATACGAGCCAAAAGGTGTTCATCGAGAATTTTGTGGGTGAAGCGAAGTTGGTCGCTGATCTTATCCATACCAACATTGTGCAGACCTACCATTTGGGAGAGGCGCGTGGAGTGTATTTTATCTCGATGGAGCTGATCCGGGGAGTAAACCTCGAACAGTTTGCGCAGCAGTTAAACGACAAGGGCCGGTCCTTGCCGGCCGAATTGGCCGTTTTTGTCGCCAGCCGCGTGGCGCGGGGGCTGGCCTACGCGCACGCTAAGACTGATCGCGAGGGCAAACCCCTGGGCATCGTCCATCGGGATGTGAGCTTCAAGAACATCATGATCGCCTTTGAAGGGGATGTGAAACTGACGGATTTCGGAATCGCGAAGGCCCGAGGGTTTCTTCAAGATCAAGAGGGGGAAGTGGTCGCAGGAAAAGCGGATTATATGAGTCCAGAGCAGGCGGACTTTCAGATTACCGACAAGCGATCCGATATCTTTTCAACGGGCATCGTTCTGGCTCAACTATTGTTGGGCCGCAATATCTTCAAGGGAAGCAATCCCGAGGAATCGCGCCAGCGGATTCTTCAAATGCCGACGCCTGATTTTAGGAAGTTGAGTCCTAAGGTGGACGATCGACTCAACCAAATCCTGAACAAGGCGATGGCTCGCAAATTGAGCGAGCGCTATATTTCGGGGGATGAGTTGCTTTACGATTTGGAGCATTATATCTATCACGGCGGATACGGGCCGACGAATGAGACTTTGGGTCGATTCATCCGCGATTTGTTCGACCCGGGTTCCCCCTCGGCGTTGCCCGAGTCCAAGCGAGGCACCGAAGTCACCCAGAGAACCAACTAAAACGATTGCGCCGATCCCTTCTTGCCCGTTAGGAATCAGGATCATGGGGCGGCGGCGGGCGCATTCCAGTGCCTCGTGCCCGGATTGTCGCGGCGCCTAAAGTCTCGATGAAAAAAATTAACATGAAGCGCTCCGTGACCTTGGGACTCATCCAGACTTCCTGTTCCGAAGACTGCGCTGAAAATATGTCGCGGACACTCGCCTTGATAGAGGGGGCGGCGAAAAGTGGGGCCCAGATCATATGCACGCAGGAGTTGTTCCGGAGCGAGTATTTTTGCCAGGAGGAGGATCATAAGCACTTCGCCCTTGCTGAAACCATCCCAGGGCCCTCCACGAAGGCTATCTCGGAGGTGGCCAAGAGGCGCAAGGTTTGCGTGATCGCGTCGCTTTTTGAGAAGAGAGCGGCGGGGCTCTACCACAACACCGCGGTGATTTTCGATGCCGATGGTTCATTGCTAGGCCTTTATCGCAAGATGCACATTCCGGATGACCCGAAGTTTTACGAGAAGTTCTATTTCGCTCCGGGCGATCTTGGATTCAGGACTTGGGAGACGAGGTTTGGGAAGATTGGCGTGCTGATTTGTTGGGACCAGTGGTTTCCTGAGGCCGCGCGTTTGTCGGCTTTGGGCGGGGCTGAGATCCTTTTTTATCCGACCGCGATTGGGTGGCATCCTGGCGAGAAAAAGGAGTTTGGATCTGTGCAGCATGGAGCCTGGGAAACGATCCAGCGCAGCCATGCGATTGCGAATGGGTGCTACGTGGCGGTTGCGAATCGCATTGGCTTGGAGACGCCAGCCGGGGGGGATGGGATCGAATTCTGGGGTCAAAGCTTTATTTGCGGCCCTTCGGGTGAGATCCTTTCGAAGGCGGCAGTGGACCAGACGGAGACCTTGATTTCTGAACTGAATCTGGACGCCGTGGATCGGGCGCGAACCCACTGGCCGTTCTTGAGGGACCGTCGAGTGGATGCTTATGGAGAGATCACGCGTCGACATCTTTCTCCTTAGCGCGCGGCTGGAAAAGAGAGCTGGTTTGTGATTTCATCTTGATCGGCCATGGAGAGACAGCGCATTTGGGTTACTGGGTCCCAAGGGTTGATCGGGAACACCATCTGCCTCGTGGGGGCTCGTGATTTCGCGGAGTTTGACTTTGTTCCCATGCCGCGGGATCGGTTGGAGTTGACGAGTCCCGGGTCGATCCGATCTGCTTTTAGGGCAGTTCCGCCTGCCGGGGTGATTCATTGCGCCGCCATCAGTCAAAGCCCGGTTTGCCAGAGTAGTCCAGCGCTTGCCGAGCAAGTGAACACGGAAGCCACCAAGTGCCTGCACGAACTCGCGGAGGAGGTTCCCTTTATCTTTTTCTCCACGGATTTGGTGTTCGACGGGCGGAAAGGGGACTATAAGGAGGAAGATTCGCCCAATCCCTTGGGCGTGTATGCTGACACCAAGGCACGCGCAGAGGCCTATGTGCTGCGAAATCCCCATCACACAGTGGTGCGGACTTCACTCAATGCGGGGATCTCGCCCAGCGGCAATCGATCTTTTGTAGAGGAGATTCGAAGGGCCTTGTTGCAAGGAAAAACTTTAAGACTTTTTACCGATGAGTTCAGATGCCCGATTCCGGTCGAGGCGACGGCGCTGGCGGTTCTGTCCCTTTTGAGGCAGGGAAGCGGAGGAATCTTTCATGTGGCCGGAGCTGACCGGCTTTCTCGATACGAAATTGGGGTCCACACCGCCAGGATGCTGGGTGTGGATGCGTCCAGGATCGTTCCCGGAACGCGAAAGGATTATCAAGGAGAGCCACGTCCTGAGGACACCTCGTTGAATTGCTCCAAACTGGAGCAATTCCTAGGGACCCCGACGCCATCCTTCACGGCTTGGGTGGCGGAAACAAAGGATTTTGTGTCCGCCTGCTCTAGGCCCTTTCCACAATGAGCGCGCCGCGAAAGGGTCACTGGGATTTCGGCGAGCTTTTTTCCGCCAGGGAGATTCGGCAGGTCATCAGCGTCTCCGAACTGAGCGGACGAGTGAAACGAGTTCTTGAGACGAATTGGGCTTCGATTTGGGTTTGTGGGGAGATCACGAATTTTCGCGCCCAGAGCTCGGGGCATTTGTACTTTTCGTTGAAGGACGCAAACGCTCAAATCCAATGCGTTTGTTTTCGTGGCGACGCGCCGCGGTGCCGGCACCAAATCGGTGAAGGCCAGCAGGTGGTGGTTCAGGGGGATTTGACTCTGTACGAGCTGCGGGGGCAGTACCAGCTCGTGGTGAGGCAGATCGAGCCCGCCGGGCAAGGCGCGCTGCAGCGGGCCTTTGAAATGCTGAAGGAGGCCTTGCGGAAGGAAGGGTTGTTCGACAGCGCGAGAAAGCGGTCGATTCCTCGCTTTCCTCAGCGCGTAGGTTTGGTCACTTCCAAGACCGGGGCCGCCGTTCAAGATGTGTTCCAAAGCGTCAGGCGGAGGAATCCCGCGTTGGAAATCGTCTTTGCCCCTTGCCGAGTCCAAGGAGATGGAGCCGCCCGGGAGATTGCGGATCGCATTCGGCTGCTAAACGAATGGTCGGCGGCGGCGGCGGTTCGAATGGAAGCGATCCTAGTGGTTCGAGGGGGAGGAAGCCTTGAGGACTTGTGGGCCTTCAATGAGGAAGCGGTCGCGCGAGCGGTGGCGGAATCGGCGATCCCCATCGTGTCCGGAGTCGGTCATGAGACCGACATCACCATCTGTGATCTTGTGGCGGATGTGCGGGCGGCCACACCAACCGCCGCGGCGGAATTGGTCACGGAGGGGATTTTTTCCATTCGCGGCTCCATCCCCAAGGCTTTTTCGAGGATCGCGCGAGTGTCGCGCAGGGTCTTGCGGGAGAGGATGGACAACATTCAGCAATCCGCCAAAAGGCTCGAAATGTGTCATCCCAGAAAGCAATTGCAACAGAGGTGGCAACGGCTTGACGAGGTGACCGACGCCCTGCGGTTCCGCATGGGGATTCGGTTGAAGGAATCCACCATCAAACATCGAGTCGTTTCGGAGAGGTTTTTAAGAATAAAATTAAGGTCACGCATGGTTCGATCGAACGAAGTGGTCGGGGCTCTTTGGACCGACCTTGAAACGTCGTGGTTGCGTGCGATCGAGGTGCGTTCGCGGAAATTGGAGACTTCCGCGGAACGGCTCAGGCTCCTGTCGCCAAAAGCCGTCCTCGATCGAGGATTCTCGATCACGATTGATGCTGCGACCCGAAAGATTGTTCGCTCCCCGCAGGAGGTGAGCGAAGGGGCGGTGTTACGTTCCATCCTCGCCGGAGGAGAGATTTGCAGTGTCGTGCGTGGCGTTTATGAGGAGGCGGCACCCGGCTTGGCTCGTGAGGAGGGCTGATCCTTAAAACGGCAGTTGCCCCTGTTAAATATTCGCAAATTACTGGCTATAAAGTTTTTAAAAAATACTCAGCAGATCGATAAACGTGATTCCTCGATCTTCGTCAAACCTTCCTCATCCAGGCTTTTGAAAATCGGCGCGATGTTCAATTGCCGTTTTTAAGGCTGATACCAGTTGTGAATCGGTAGATCCAGAAGTTGGGGTGGAGCGTGGCTGTAGGCGATCCGCCCGCAATATGCGCACGACCTCAGACTTTCTGGGGCTGGGCTTCGATTCAACCGCCTCCTGCGGGGATAACGCCGATTTCCACAAACAGCCCTTGGGCGCCCGGGCTTTGAATCTCTGCTCGACTCGACGGTTGAGTTAAATTAGTTTCCAGGCCATGTCGAGACCCGTAAGGGATCCGCTGCAGCCGGAAAAACTGCCATCGGAAACCTCTTTTGAAGAAGCAGTGTGTCAGTTGGAAGCTATTGTCGAGGCGATGGAATCAGACGAGCTGCCGCTGGAGACACTGCTGTCAAAATTTGAGGAAGGCGCCAAGTGGGCGAAGTTTTGCCAGGAAAAACTGGCGGCGGCCGAGCTCCGGGTGAAAACGCTTGAAAAATCAGTGGAAGGGGCTTTTGAACTGCGAGCCATGCAGCCTCCCGAGGCCCCTGTTGAGGATTAAAATTGATGAGCCGATATTTGGACATGGTCGATCAGCCAGCCCACGTCAAGAAGCTTAAGATCGATCAACTAGGACAGTTGGCGGGTGAAATCCGTCATGAGTTGATCACCAAACTCGCGGAGAATGGAGGCCATTTGGGGCCCAATCTCGGCGTTGTTGAATTGACCATTGCATTGCACTACGTCTTTTCCACGCCCGACGACAAGTTTGTCTGGGATGTCAGCCATCAATCCTATGTTCACAAACTTTTGACCGGGAGAAAGGACAGGTTCCATACCATCCGAACGACCGACGGACTGAACGGCTTTTCACTGCGAACCGAAAGTTCCCACGATTGCTATGGGGCGGGGCATGCCGGGACGGCGCTCTCGGCGGCCCTTGGGATGGCAGCGGCCCGGGACATGCGCGGATCTGACGAGAATGTGGTTTGTATCTTCGGTGATGCGGCGCTCACCAACGGGATTTCGTTCGAAGCGATGAATAACATCGCGCATACCACGAAGCGATTCATCGGAATTCTTAATGACAACGAGTGGAGCATCGCCAAGAACGTAGGTGCCATCGCGGGTTATCTGAACAAATTGATCACGAACCCGTCCTACAACGGATGGCACAAGGAGTTTCAGAATTGGCTGGTGAAAATGCCCAAGGGAGATGTGGCGCTTTGGCTCGGCCACAAGGCCGAGGAAGCCATCAAAGGGGCAGTCACCGAAGTCTCGCTGGTGCCCAGCACGACAAAGAATGAGCGGGATTCTGACGGGCGTGGCGGAGGGTTTGGCAACAGTCTCATTTTTGAGGAGTTTGGCTTAAAGTATCTGGGCCCGATCGACGGGCACGACCTCCCGTTGTTGATACAAACACTTTCCTTCGCGAAGACATGCGACCGGCCGGTCGTTATCCATACGCTGACTCAGAAGGGGAAGGGATATCAAGCCGCAGTGAGCCAGCCCGAGAAATTTCACGGGGTGGGGCCTTACGACATTCAAACTGGCAGAAGCCCAGTTTCCCAGCCTGGCGTTCCGCCCAATTATCAAGATGTGTTTGGCGAGACCGTCGTTCGTATGTGCCAGCGGGACACGACCGTGGTGGGCATCACGGCCGCGATGCCAAGCGGGACTGGGCTCAAGGCTTTGGAAAGAGCGATGCCGCAACGATATTTCGATGTCGGCATCGCCGAGGAGCATGCGGTCCTATTCGCGGCGGGTATGGCGACGATGGGTTTCAGGCCCATTTGCGCCATTTATTCCACGTTTCTCCAGCGCGGTTACGACTGCATCATTCATGACGTCGCGCTTCAGGATCTTCCTGTGATTTTCGCCATGGATCGATCAGGCCTTTCGGCGAACGACGGCCCGACCCACCACGGGCTGTTCGACATCGCTTATTTGAGATGTGTGCCCAATGTGATTGCCATGGCCCCCAAAGATGAAGACGAGCTGGCGGATATGCTCTATACCGCAAGCCGGCAAAATCATCCCGCCTTTATTAGATATCCGCGAGGAGCGGCCGAAGGCGTGCGGGTCAAGGACAACCCTCTGATGATGGAGATAGGGAAAGCCGAGATTCTCCAGCCCTACGCCCAAACCGGCGGCAAAAAGGTGGCCTTGTTTGCGTTGGGGAACATGCAGAAGATTGCCAGGGAAGCCGCAAAAAAATTGATGGAAAACGGCTGCGACGTGGCGATCATCAACCCTCGATTCACCAAACCGATTGATGCCGAATTGACATCTTATTTCGGGCACGTGTCTGACGTGGTCGTGAGCCTTGAAGATCACGTTCTCACCGGCGGCTACGGAAGCAGTATTCTTGAGTTATTTGGCGACCGGCGCATTTTCACCCCGCTGATTCGCCTGGGCTGGCCTGATCAGTTTATCGAGCACGCGTCCAGCGTGGCGCATCTGCGCGCCAAGTATGGACTCACTTCTGAAAATCTCACGGAGTTAGTCTCCGCCTGTCTTAGCCAAAAAACGACTCAAGGAGCTCACGCGGTCGCTTAGGCCTGGACCTGTTTATCTGAATCATTTTCAACCCTGTCCTAACCCAAAGCCCGATTCCGTGATGGCCTACCAAAATGTTGTTCCTCCGACCGGCTCGAAGATAGCGATTCAAGGCGGTAAACTCACCGTGCCGGATGATCCGATCATCCCATTTATCCGAGGAGATGGAACTGGGTCGGATATATGGGCCGCGAGCCAGCGGGTTTTCGATGCGGCGGTGGAGAGGGCCTATGGTGGCCGAAAACGAGTTGCCTGGTTTGAAGTGTTTGCCGGTGAGGCGGCGAAAACCAAGTTCGACAACTGGTTGCCCGACGACACCGTGGAGGCTTTCAAAGAGTTTCTCATTGGGATCAAGGGTCCGTTGACTACTCCGATAGGCGGAGGCATTCGCTCGCTGAACGTGGCGCTGAGGCAAATGTTGGATCTGTACGTATGCCTGCGTCCAGTTCAGTATTTCCAAGGTGTTCCTTCTCCTGTCAAACACCCCGAGAGAGTGGACATGGTGATCTTTCGAGAAAACACGGAAGATATCTACGCCGGAATCGAATACGCGGGAGGTTCGCCCGAGGCAGGGAATTTACTCGCTTATTTGGAGCAAAGCAGCCCAAAGGATTTCAAGAAAATCAGGTTCGGCACGAAACAAGCCATCGCGGATTACATGAAGCTGGCGAGCCCGGATCACGACACGAGCCATATACCGGTGCAAGTTGGCATCGGCATCAAGCCGGTCTCGAACGTGGGCACCATCCGGTTGATCAAGGCTGCCGTGGAGTACGCCCTGAGACACAAACGAAGAAGCGTCACGATAGTTCACAAGGGGAACATCATGAAGTACACGGAGGGAGCCTTCCGTGATTGGGGCTATTCGGCATCCGAAAGAATCTTCGGCGACAAAGTGTACACCTGGGCGCGACATGAGCGGACGAAAAAGGAGAAGGGCGAATCTGCGGCGGATCAAGAGCAGAAGGCGGCCGTCGCCGCGGGAGCGTTGTTGATTAAGGACGCGATAGCGGATATCGCGTTACAACAAGTTCTCACCAGGCCGGAGGATTTTGATGTCATTGCCACTTTGAACCTGAACGGGGATTACCTTTCAGACGCGCTCGCTGCCCAAGTGGGAGGGATTGGCATTGCTCCAGGAGGCAACATCAATTATGTCACCGGCCATGCGATTTTTGAGGCGACCCATGGAACCGCGCCCAAGTATGCCAACTTAGACAGGGTGAACCCCGGAAGCGTTGTTCTCAGCGGAGAGATGATGTTTCGCTATCTAGGTTGGGAGGCCGCGGCCGACCTGATTCTCAAGGGCCTCAATGGCGCGATTTCTAGCAAGAAAGTGACCTATGACTTTGCCCGGTTGATGGAGGGTGCCACGGAAGTCAAATGTTCGGAATTCGGTTCCAACATCATCTCGAATATGGGAGACTCTTGAATGGGTTGACCAACGGGGTCTTGATGTCGCCGGGGAGCATCCGCGGGGCCAATGGCGATCATCCTTAAAACGCCAGTGGCGAAGGCGAATCTTCGCAAGATCCTGGCGATAAAGTTTTTCCGAATCACTCACCAGATCCGCGAGGGATATGCCTCGCTTTTCATCAAGCCTTTCTCATCCAGGCTTTTGCAAATCTCTCCGGTGTTCAACTGCCGTGTTAAGGATCATCGACTAGGTGCGCGGTTCGGTCGGCGCCGGTGAACTGGGTGAGTTTTGCGGGTTCGTGGTGATCGGGATCGTTAGCGCTCACGAGAATGGACCCGCCTGTGCTCACGAGAAGTGACCCAGCTCGCTGAAGGCCGCAGGGATTGTCTTTCCAAGTGGTGGATGGGGGTGAAAGGAAAACCCCTTGCCCAACCTCGACGGCGGAGAGCCGT
>SYMW01000094.1 GCA_005805305.1 Verrucomicrobiales bacterium | reverse complement strand
TCCAATACCGTGCTTGAGTGTAAGGGATCTCATTAGACAACCGGCGGTAGGCACTGGGAGCGACGGCGCCTCGCCGGCTCCTCTCGGCGCTGAATCACCCGCCACGCCGGCGGGACGCCAGCGCTCCCAGTGGAAGAATTCTGTCATGCACCCATCGAAGGGGAAAAACATGCTCCCATAACTCCCTTCAATCGCCTCGCTGCCACTGGAGCCAATACCCGATGAGTTTCCTCAAAAATGGTGTGAGCCGAGCTCGGTTGAAAAGATCCCCGGTTTTTCGCAGCGCCTCCGCTTGAGTGGGATAAGGATGGATCGTTCCTCCGATCGCTTTCAATCCGAGTTTGCCTTTCATCGCGAGAGTGACTTCGCTGATCAAGTCGCCGGCATGCGCCGCGACGATCGTGGCGCCGACAATCTCGTCCGTGCGTTTTCGGACATGGACGCGTGCGAATCCTTCAGTTTCACCATCGAGAATGGCCCGGTCGATTTGCCTCAAGTCCAGGGAGAAAGTGTCCGTTTCGATCCCCTGGGCTCTCGCGTCGTTTTCGGTGAGCCCGACATGCGCGATTTCTGGGGACGTGTAGGTGGCCCAAGGAATCAGGAGGGAACTCGCCTTGGCCCATCCATTGAAAAGCGCATTCTGAATGACAATTCGCGCCATGAAGTCGGCCGCGTGGGTGAATTTGAATCGTGAGCAAACATCGCCGCACGCATAAATTCGCGGGTTGGTTGTTTGCAGCCGATCATTGACCTTCACGCCGCGTTTGTCGAAAGCGACACCCGCGGCTTCCAGGCCAAGATGTTCCACGTTGGGAACGCGCCCGGTGGCTACGAGGAGTCGATCCACCACCACACTCCAATGACGATCATGGGACGAGAGTTGCATCCTTGTCCCCTCCGAATCCGGGGTCAGGCTGAGGTTTTTCCCGCAGCAAAGCAGCCTCACTCCATCCCGAGCCATCGAGGCTCGCACGATTTCGGCGGCGTCGCGGTCCTCTCTTGGAAGAACGCCGTGATCGCTCTCCACCAGGAAGACTTCCGAGCCGAAGCGGGCAAAGCTCTGCGCCATCTCACACCCGATCGGCCCCGCGCCGATGACTCCGAATCGCTTCGGAAGCTCGGTGAGGGAAAAGAGCGTTTCGTTTGTCAGGAAGGGAACCTCTGTTAACCCTGGGATCGGCGGCGTGCCGGCCCGCGCCCCCGTGGCGACAACGGCCTTGGAGAAACGGAGCTTTTTGCCATCCACTTCAATGGTCTCCGGATCCTTGAATGCTCCCTCGCCCAAGAATACATCGATGCCTAAGTCGGACAGCCTCGTCGCGGAGTCGTGAGAGCTGATACCGGCGCGGAGCCGGCGCATTCGCTCCATGACCTTTCCGAAATCGACGGTCCAGCCGCCGGGGCATTCGACTCCGAATTCTGCCGATTGCTGAACCGCCGCCACCGCCCGTGCGGCGCGGACGATTGCTTTTGAGGGAACGCATCCGGCGTTGAGACAATCGCCGCCGAGGAGATGCTTTTCGACCAGGGCGACCTTTGCCCCGAGCCCCGCGGCGCCGACTGCGGAGACGAGCCCGCCGGCGCCGGCGCCCAGAACGACGAGGTTGTAGCGAGGCGCTGGGTCGGGGTTGCGCCAATCCCCTGGGCGCACGTTTGATGCGAGCTTCTGATTGTGTTCATCCCAAGGCTGGATGAGTGGATCAAGAGGAGGTCGCATGCGATGGTTCCGTGGAACGATGGGTCGCGAGGCGTTGGGCGAGCGCTTTCCTGGCGAGGCGCGTGACCAGGACGGCAACGAGAACAGTGGCGAGCAATCCGACGCCGTAGAGCACCCATTCAACCGGAGTCCGCGCCCGTCCGGCGGCCGTCGGGTTGGCCAAAGATCCCAGGTAAACATACATCACTGTGCCGGGCATCATCCCTATCCAGGAAGCCAGTACGTAATGGGAGAGCCTCACGCTCGTCAATCCGAAGGCATAGTTCAGGAGCGAGAACGGGAATAAAGGGGAAAGCCGCGTGAGAATCACGATCTTCCAACCCTCGCCCGACACCGCTTGTTCGATGGCTGAGAATCGTTCGTCCCCTTGCATCTTCTTGGAAATCGCGTCGCGCGCGACATAGCGGCCGAGGACAAACGCCGCGGTCGCGCCCAGAGTGGAGGCGATGGAAACATAAACCGAACCCCACGCCACGCCGAACACAGCCCCCGCGCCGAGGGTAAGGACGGATCCGGGCAGGAACAGAACCGTCGCCAGCACGTAAGTCGCGACGAAAAGCAGCACTCCCAGAAAACCGAGCTGACTCGCGCGATCCAGCGCGTGCTGTAACCAATCGCGAAGGGGCCACTTCGTTGCCGCGATCACGCACACGGTGGCGGCGACTCCGCCCAGCAGCCACTTCCAGCGAAGCTTCCATGCCGCGTCTCCCGATCTGGCTGGCGGGGCGGAAGCGCTCATCCGAGTCGAGATTCAACGAATTCCCAGGTGCAGACAACGATTTTGGTCATGGAAGCGCTCGCTGAAAAAGGTCTCACGCCTTTATTGCCCAATGACAGAATTCCGCAATGATTCTTTCGCATGAACTCCGGAAGCAAATTCTTCGAAAGGCTCATTGATTTGAAAGACCTTGTTCCGGTATTTGTAGCCTCGTGATTGATCCATCTGCTCATTCCAGCCGCCTTCTGGCATTGTTCGCCGCCTTCGCCGTTCACGCCGCTCACGCGGCCGGCGGCTGGCCTGAATGGCGCGGGCCGGGAGGGCAGGGGCACGCGGGAAACGGGGCGATTCCGAGCCTATGGAGCGAGACTATCAATGTGGCATGGAAGACGGCGATTCCTGGACGGGGTTGGTCATCGCCCGTCGCGCATGGCAACCAGATCTGGATGACCACGGCCATCGAGACGCCAGCGAGTCCAGAGATGGCCGCGCAACGGTTGAAAGCAAACACGGGGGATCAGCCACTGACGATCCTTGAGAAAGTCGAGTTTCGAGCGGTTTGCGTTGAGGCCCAATCAGGCCGCGTCGTGATGGATTTGCCGATCCTCTCCGATCGCGAGCCCCAGTGGGCCCACCGTCTCAACAGCTATGCCTCCCCAACTCCCGTGATTGAGGCGGGCCGGTTTTACGCGCATTTCGGCGCCTCTGGAACGGTTTGCGTCGACACCCAGTCCAGCCAGGTTCTGTGGACTAATCGAGCGTTTAAGATTCAGCATGAGAACGGCCCCGGAAGCTCGCCCATTTTGTGGCGCGACCTTCTGATCTTCCACATGGACGGCAGCGATCGGCAATACGTGGTCGCTCTCAACAAGGCCACCGGCAATCTGGTTTGGAAAACAGATCGTTCCGGAACCATGAACGCGAATCCCCAGTTGAAAAAATCCTATGCCACGCCTCTTGTGATTCCAATCGACGGCCGCGAGCAATTGATTTCGCCTGGGGCCGATTGGCTGTATGCCTATGATCCTGCTTCGGGGCGGGAGTTGTGGAAGCTGCACTATGGAGGACTTGGGTTTTCACTGTCCGCCCGCCCGGTTTTCGGGCATGGCCTGTTGTTTCTCAGCACGGGATTCATGCGACCCGAGATGCTGGCGATTCGTTATGGGGGTGGAAAGGCGCCGGAAATCTCCTGGCGTTATGCCAAGGGCGTCCCCACGATGCCTTCACCGCTATTGGTGGGAGACGAATTGTATTTCGTTTCGGACTCGGGTGGGATGCTCACTTGCCTGGACGCGCGCACGGGAGCGGAGCATTATCGGGAGAGGTTGGGTGGAGAGCACAGCGCCTCCCTTCTCCATGCTGGAGGACTCATCCATGTTCCCAGCCGGGAAGGAGTCACTAGTGTCGTCATCCCTGGAAAATCGTTTCAGCTCAAAGCCAGGAACGAGTTGCAGGGCCGAATCATGGCATCCCAAGCCGTGGCTCACGGAGCTCTTTACATCCGCACGGACGCTGCGCTTTACAAATTGATGCAAAAGTGATTCGTGCCGGGGTCAGTGGGCGGATCAAACAGAGAGAAATTTTCACGTGGTTCAATAAGGAAATAGCATGCGCGGCCGCAAGTCGATACCCACAGACGGGAGCCAAACCTTCGGTCACAATCCATTCGCGGCGCTCTCCAGCGAAGGCCTGCCCGCCGCTCCGGATCATCCAGATCAAGAGCTATCCACATCAAACCTCAAAGTGGAGACGCCTTCGCGCCAGAGCAAGAGCCGCGGGCGCGTGGACATCAAAAGACAGAAAGCGGGTCGAGGCGGCAAGACGGTGACGGTGGTCACCGGGTTTGTCGGCATCGGACTTCCCGAAAAAGAGGAGCTTGCCAGGAAAATGCAGACGCTCTGCGGCGCCGGCGGAACGGTTAAAGAGGGGCGGATTGAAATACAAGGCGACAAACGCGCCGAAGTGGCGCGCATTTTGGCCGAAGCCAATTTTCGACCCGTCTTCGCCGGCGGATGAAGGCGTCGATGGGGACTGCTTGATCACTGCGCTCGCCGGAGTTCCCCAAAGTTCCCGAAGCAGTTCCGGCATGGTTCGCCGTTGCTTTCAAATCAGAAATCTCGATGGGAGCGATCCCTTCAAACTCCTGACCGCCAGAGTGGCCTGATATCATCATGAAGACTTCAATCGGCCCTCACATCGGCCAGCTAGCCCCGGAAATCGACCTTCCCGATGAGCGCGGGATTCGTTGGAGATTGAGCGATTCGATTGGAAAAATCGTCGTGATCCTCTTCTATCCGGCGGATGAGACGCAGGTTTGCACCCAGCAATTGTGTGCGGTTCGCGACCACTGGGAGCAGTATCGGGCCGCCGGCGCGGTCGTGGTTGGCATCAACAGGCAGTCGGTCGAGAATCATCAGCGCTTCGCGTCGAGGCATTCGTTGCCGTTGCGGTTGCTTTCGGATGCGGAAGGCGCCGTGGTTCGCAGCTATGAGATGAACAGTCTGATGTGGGTGAAAAGAGGCGTGGTGGTGGTCGACAAGGAAGGAGTGATCCGGTTTCGCCGCGTCGTCATGCCCTTCCTCCGGCCCAGCGACGAGGAAGTGCTCGACGCGATCAAGAAATGCTGAAGCGATGGCCTACGCTTTGAACCTTAAAAGGCAGTTGAACCTCGTGGTGAATCGGGCAGGGGGTGTGCCCGCACCTGAATCACACTCAACCAACGCAGTGGTTCAGTGGTTCCTAAACCAAAATCTTTTGCAAAACGTCGCCCGCGACATCCGTGAGCCGATACCGGCGGCCGTTATGGAAGTAAGTGAGCTGAGTGTGGTCGATTCCAAGCAGATGCAGCATGGTCGCGTGAAGGTCATGAACAGAAACTCGATCCACGGCGGCCCTGAATCCGATTTCATCCAACTCCCCAAGGCTTGTGCCTGGTTTGATCCCCGCGCCCGTCATGAAAACTCCGAATCCGTTGGGGTTATGATCCCGTCCGCCGTTGCCTTGTGACACAGGCATGCGGCCAAATTCACCACCCCAAATCACAAGAGTCTCGTGGATGAGCCCGGTTCGTTTGAGGTCCGTAAGCAGCGCGTGGATGGGTTTGTCAGTGGCGCGGCAGTGGCCTTTGTGGTTCCCGTTGAGATCGCTATGGGCATCCCACTCACCGTCGCTGTAAACTTGGACGAATCGCACGCCGCGCTCGACGAGCCGGCGGGCCATGAGACATTTGGAGCCGAACGATTGCGTTTCTTTTTGATCCAGGCCGTATAGCTCCCGATTGTCCGCAGATTCGTCACTGAAGTCGACCAGTTCAGTCGCTTCCTGCTGCATGCGGTAGGCCAGTTCGAAACTCTGTATGCGGCCCAGCAACTCCTCCTCGCCGGGCCGGCGCTCCAGATGCCTGTGATTGAGCTTGGAGAGGAGATCCAATTGAGCGCGCTGGTCCTGTCGAGTCACATCGCTGGGGCGCGCCAGGTTGATCACCGGCGCTCCCTCCGGCCGAAAGAGCGTTCCCTGAAAGGTGGATGGCAGAAAACCGGAACTCCAATTCAAATTGCCACCTTTCACGCCCTGGTTGTTCCCCAACACGACGTATCCCGGCAAACTGCTGTTTTCCGAGCCCAACCCGTAGCTGATCCAGGCCCCCGCGCTGGGGAATCCTGGCCGGGGGATGCCCGTGTTGATCTGATAAAGCGCCGGGACATGATCGTTGGATTCGCTGTAGCACGATTTGATGAAGGCGAAATCGTCGACATGCTTCGCCACGTTTGGGTAGTGCTCGCACACCCAGGCGCCGGACTGCCCATGGCGCTGGAATTGAAAAGGCGACTTCATCAGCGGCCCCGGGTTGCCATTGAAGACGTCAATGGCAATCCGCTGCCCGTCGCGCTTGGTGAGTTCCGGCTTCGGATCAAACATGTCCACGGCGCTGGGGGCTCCCTCCATAAAAAGCCAGATCACCGATTTCGCTTTCGCGGGAAAATGGGCGGGCCGCGGCGCCATCGGATTGATCACCTCGGTGGGGGCGGCCAGGAGGCCGGTTTTTTGAAAAAGTCCGGCCAGCGCCACCATCCCGAAACCCGCGCCGGCTCTCTTGAGCAGGTCGCGGCGATTAGTGAAGCGCTCGAAGCGGCCACAATGATTGGAGTTCATTCGCGGGAGGCACTGAGTGTTTGGATGACGGTTGATCTTCGGATTCCCTTTGGAACGGCTTCAATCCACATAAATGAATTCATTCAGGGCGAACATCGATTGGCACAAATCAGTCAACGCGAGATGCCGCGCCTTTTCCACGGGCTGCGCGGCTGCGCGGCTCTGACGAGACCCGGTTTGTTCGAGAAGAAAATCGGTCGCCGCGGACAGTTCCATCGGCTCGGGCTCGCGGCCGAGGCAGAGCTGGAACAAACGGCGTGCCCGAGGCTCGGGCTGGGCGCCGGATTCCGCCGCCACACGTCGCGCCAGCTCCTCCGCGCGCAGCCTCACGAACGGGTCGTTGAGCAACGCCATCGCCTGCGGCGCCACGGTGGTGTTCATCCGTTTGCCGCAACTCACCTGCGCGTCGGGCGCGTCAAAGGCCTGCATCAACGGGTATTGCACGACGCGTTTGTGGAACATGTAAACCGTCCGCCTTCGGGTTTCCGGGGAGTCCTTGGCGTCTCGAGGATAAGGATTCTTGACGTTCCGCGCTTGCATGGCCTCGGCAGGGATCGGAGGCTTGAACGCGGGGCCAAACATCCCCGGGCTTAGGGTGCCGGCAACGGCGAGCATGGAGTCTCTAAGCATTTCGGACTCGAGCCGCCTCGGGGATCGTCGGGAGAGCAATCGATTGTCGGGGTCCACCAATTCTTTATCCTTCTCAAAAGCCGCTCCTTGCTGGTAGGTCGAACTGTTCACGAGGAGGGCGTGGAGGCGCTTGAGGCTCCAGTCGTGACGAATCAACTCCGAGGTCAGCCATTCAAGCAATTCGGGGTGCGTGGGCAATTCGCCCCGGGTGCCAAAGTCGCTCACGGTGCGCACGAGTCCTTCGCCGAAGTGGTGCTTCCACACACGATTCACAATGACACGCGCCAGCAGGGCGCCCGCTCCGTGCTCGACGTCGGTCATCCACGCCGCCAGCGCGCGTCGTTGCTGCGTGCTGTCCTCCCGGAGCTTTGAGTCCCGAGCGCTCCTCCAAAAATCTTCGGCAGTCTTGTCTTTCGTCAGAACGGAGAGAAATCCGAGCTCCATCTTTTCGTTCCGTGCCATGAAGTTGCCGCGCTCGAAAAACCAGGAGACGCGAGGCTCCGACGCGAAATCTGAAAAGGCGAAGGCCGCAGGGAGCGCCGGCGGCTTCCGGATCACAACGGCCTTCACCTTCGCCTCCAGGGCTTCCCACCGCGGCTTCGCTTCGGGCGGCAGCAAGGCGGCGTAGTCCGCGTTTTCGATTTTGAGCTCCTTTTTAAAGCGGTTGCCGAGTTCCTTCGCTTTCTCGTCCTCCGGCGTTTCCCGAAGCAAACGCTTCTCCGCTTCCGAAATCTTCAAAGCCGCGATCTTGGCCGCCCGTGCTTGGTCCGTGAGCGGAGCGCTTGCCTTCTTCATCCACTCGTCCCGTTCCTGGACGGCTGCTTCATGATCCGCTTTCCATTTGCTGACCAAGGCGCGATGGGCCTTCGCCTCACCTTGGCTCGCTAACGGCACTTCGGCGCGATCGCCGCTGTTGAACACGCGCATGATCCGGTAATATTCCTTCGTCGGCAGCGGATCGTACTTGTGATCGTGACAGCGCGCGCAGGCGAGTGTGAGCCCCAGAAAAGCCTGGCCTGTGGTTGAAACGATGTCATCCAACTCATTGGCTCGTCCGCGCAGTTTCTCCTCCTCCATTGGCACCGGGAGCGGCTCGTTTGGACCAGCGGCCAGAAAGCCCGTTGCCGCGATAGCCCCCAGGGTGTCGGGCGCCAATTCATCGCCCGCCAATTGCCACCGGACAAATTGATTGAAGGGCATGTCCTCGTTAAACGCACGGATGACGAAGTCGCGGTAGTGGTAAGCGTTGGGCCGGTCATGGTCGCCTTCCATGCCGTTGCTATCCGCGTACCGCGCCACGTCGAGCCAGTGACGCGCCCATCTTTCGCCATGATGCGGATTTGCCAGCAGGCTTTCCACGAGATCCGCCATGGCCCCCTTATCGATTGTGGATCCCGATCTGGTGCCTGGCCCTGGCGTCGAGGCCAGACGCGCAGTCCACAGTCGCATCTCCTCCGGCGTGGGGGGCAGCCCGATCAAGTCAAAATAGATCCGGCGCACCAAAGTTCGGGGAGACGCGGGCTGCGCCGGCCTAATCCCCTTGGATTCCAGGCCGCGCAGGATGAATTGGTCCACGGGTGTCCTCGCCCAGGTTGAGCCAGCGACTTTTGGAGGCTCAACTCCTCGCAGGGGGCGAAACGCCCAGTGCTGACGGTCGCTCTCGGTGACTGTCATTTCCGATCGGGTTTTCTTCGCGAGGTGGATCCCTGTCTCGGGCCACTCCGCCCCTGAATCGATCCATCGCCGGATCACTTCGATTTGCCGCGCGCTCAGTGGTTCCGCTTTGGAAGGCATTCTCGCGTCCGCGTCGCCCGTCGAAACTAATTGGAAGACCCGGCTCTGACTCGCGTGTCCAGGGGCAATGCCCGGTTTGCCTGAATCGCCCCCTTTCAGAGCCGACGATCTGTCGTCGAGGCGCAACCCTCCCTTCTGCTTCTCCGGGCCATGGCATTTGACGCAATGAGCGGCGAACAAAGGTTGGACATCCTCTGTGAATCGGGGCGTCCCGGTTTCGCTGGCGCTGGCTTGCACCCCTACGAGCGTCCCGATCAAGAAAATCACGAATCGCCGGAAATTAGATCTGAGCGCCGCACGCATGGATGCTTTGCAATTCGTTGAACAGGTTTGGTCTATGAAGATAGACTCTTGTTTGTCAGTGATCCAGGACTCTCATCTACCTTGGAAACAATTTCAATCCGTTTGAGTCACCGCAATGGGGCATCGGTGCATCCACGCGTTGTCGGTGGAGCGCGGCTGTGCTGAAAGCCAGTCGCAACAGCATCTCAGGCTCGCTGTCACGCCAAACCTGCTGCGGCTGCTGCTCCGCACACAACCGCGCTCCGGGCTCCCAGCCAAGTTCACCGACAACTTGTGGATGCACTGATTGGGCATGGTGGAATAGGTCGGCTTGTGGTTTAAGACCCAGGCAGTTTTTGGAGTAGGGCCCCTGTTGGAGTCGCGAGGACGGAAAACATTAGCGTTCTCGAAGCGCTTGAGCCGGGAGGCTCGCCGATACTCCACGACCCGGCCAGAGTCTGGGCAGCTTGCCGCTTGATGTTCGGAGCACGCCCGGGAGGGGATCCCAGATTTCCAGCGCGCGCTTTTCTTTGTCGAACTGGACGGCCGCAACCGCGTGGGTTTCGCGTCCTCCCGTGGGGTGGTTGACGAGCAGGATGGCGGGCAATCGGAGGGCTTCCGGTTTTCCCGGGTCCTGATAAAAAAAAGAAGGATTCGATGCCTGCTTTGCGAAGCCCTGATTTGATCGCTGGCGTGGAGGATCCACAAACGCGTGTGCGCACGCCAGCGCGCCATCTCGCGCTCCGAGAATTGCAATCCAAATATTCCCGCGACATTTGCCCGCTGGTTGGGGCGCAACGGAAGGGAGAAGTTTGCCGCGGCATGGCCCCGGCGAAACGAGTGTCGGAAAGATTCTCCGCCACGAAGCGAAGCAGCAGAATCTGGGAGGCGATCAAGGCGATCCCCGCAACCGAAGCCGTCAAACTCCATCGAGTTCCCTCGCCCTTAACGCCTGGCACGGTGCATGGGCGACAGTCGCCGATGGTGTCGGAGTCGGCGCCGATCGAAGCGGACTGGCTGGGCACCTGCTCCGCTGGCCTTTCCGAGTTTTCAAATTATAACTTGCGATTTCAACTCTATCGGCCGCTTGGCCTCATGGACTCGAATCATGAACAAAGCGCAGCCGCCGGCAAGCTCAGCCAATTTTCGAATGTCCCAAAAATGTACTTTTATGTTCCAAAAGAGAATTGCGGCGAAGGGCTCAACTTGATAAAGGAAATCCATACTAACCAATCCCTATTTACCATGAACATCAGGACTCTTACGACGATTGCGCTCCTGGGCTTGGCATCGAACGCGCAAGCAAATCTGCTCAGAAACCCCAGCTTCGAGAATGTGCCCGGGACCGGACCTGGGTATCAAGATCAGGGGCTGATGCCGAGCGATTGGGTTACCGTCGCCGTGACTCCGGATACTTACAGCACTGATGGATCTTACGGTCTTCCCCCCAGCGGTTTTGGAAATTTCGACGGCGTGGCGGCCCAGGATGGGCTGCGGTGGGTTGCCGGTTGGTCCGATGCGGTAGAGGTTTTTGGCCAGGCACTCACGGCGCCACTAACCCCTGGAACTTCTTACTCTTTGTCCGGATATCTGCACCAGGCGTACCGTGGCGATCTCAATAATCCAGGTGGCTACGACATTTATCTGACCACCGACTCCAGTTACTCGAGCATTGCTTCCGGCACGCTGCTGGGAAGGCTCGCTTCCACGACCAGTTACGCGGCTGGTTGGGGATCCCACTCCATCGCTTTCACCGCCCCCGCCAACGCGGGAACACACCCGTTCCTGAGCTTCGTGCCCGTCGCCACCTCCACGGATGGATACACTTATCCAGGGTTGGACAACCTTTCTCTAACCCCCGTGCCTGAGCCCTCCACATGGCTTGCGGGAGCGTTGCTGTCGCTCCCGCTCTCGCTCCGGGGATGGCACTCTTTTCGAAGCCGGCGAGAAGTGGCCTAGGAGGATTGACAATGACCGCACGCAGCGGCCGTTGCGCGTGCTCCATGCGCCGTGACAGGACGCTGTTGACTTCCGTCCGTGGGAATTACGGGAGCACCTGCCCCCGAGTTTCTCCGGCTTGGTGCGCGCTGCCCTGAATAACTGCGCCATTGCTCCCGCCACACCAACCCGGCTGGAAATGAATTCTGGACCAGCCGCGACTTTGCCAAGGTGATCGGTTATGAAAACTTCCGTCATTTGCGAGCGGTGATCGAGAAAGCCCTCACCGCTTGTTTCAAGAGCGGGCAGCGGGTGAAATACGCAGGATGTAGTTCGGAACCTGTTTCCGTCGATGCGGAGGGAGGGGGCCGGATTGTTGCGTCATTCGTCCACCACGTATTCGGGAACGGAATTCTGGAAAGGGTTTGCCTGTTGTCACGCAGCCAGGTAAGCCTTTCGCCTATCTGTCATGAACACCCTTCCCGCACTCGCGCTGCGTCTCTCTATCCTCACTGTGACCCTCGGGTTCGCCGGCCTAGCCCGCGCCGCCGAGGAACCGCTCTTCAACGCCAAACCCCTCACGGAGAAGAATGTCTTTACCCCCGGCATCGAAGGGCCGAGCTGCGACGCCGCCGGCAACATCTACGCCGTCAACTTCGCGAAGCAGCAAACCATCGGCAGAACCACGCCCGACGGCCGCTCCGAGTTGTTTGTCACGCTGCCGGGCAAGAGCACCGGCAACGGCATCGTCTTCGACCTCGCCGGCATGATGTATGTGGCCGACTACGTGGAGCACAATGTCCTGCGCATCGACCCCCGCACGCGCGCCATCACGGTCTTCGCGCACAACCCCAAGATGAACCAACCGAACGACCTCACCATCTGCGCGGATGGGACGATGTTCGCCAGCGATCCGAGCTGGCAGAACGGCACCGGCCAGATCTGGCGCATTGACACAAACGGCAAGACCACACTCGTTGCGCCGGACATGGGCACCAGCAACGGCGTCGAGGTCAGCCCGGACGAGAAGACCCTTTACGTCAACGAGAGCGTTCAGCGCAATGTTTGGGCCTTCACCATCACAGCGGACCGCAGCCTGACCAACAAGCGGCTGGTGAAGTAGTTTGAAGATCACGGCTTCGACGGCATGCGTTGCGACATCGACGGCAATCTCTACATCACCCGCCACGGCAAGGGCACGGTGGTGAAGCTTTCGCCCGCCGGCGCGGTGCTCAAGGAAGTGGACGTGCTCGGGAAATTCCCGAGCAATCTTTGCTTCGGCGGGCCGGACGGTCGCGCGGTCTATGTGACCGAGGTCGAGCACGCGCGCCTCGTGCATTTCCGCGCGGACCGGCCGGGGCTGGCGTGGAGGCGGTGGCAGAAGAAGTGAACCGATTCTTTGCGGCGAGAGTGAACGCCGGGAGCGGCCAACCAAGCATCCGCGCTGCTCATCATTTCGCCGGCTTCAGCTCCAGCGCAGCGGGCTCAATCTTCACGCTCACGCGTCCTTGGGATTCAGCCTGCCCTGCGAAGCCTCCTCCCTCCGTAGCAGGCTACTGCGGAGGACAGGTTGGCAAAGAGGGACTGGCGATCTACTCCTGCTACGATCGCTCCCTGTCGGGGGAGCTTCTTCATCGTTGTCTCATCGTTCTTTCTTGCTCCATTCCATCTCCGAGGTCTACCGTGGAGGAACGATCAGAAGCCAAATTCTTATATCCCGCGACGATCAACGTTGAATCCTTCGCCAACCTCCAGGACGAAGGCGTGCTGCTCGTTCGCAAAGCAGGTGAAATGCTTTGCCTGCTCCCATCCATGCTTATTTGAGTGGATCTGTGGTTTAAATCATCTCCCATCATGAAACGCAAACAGCTCAACTGGACCCTGCCACCCGAGATCGAAGCCCGGCTGGGCGAAGGCACCTACGGGCGTCAACGTGCGATCTTCGAGGCCGGGCATCTGTTCCTCGTGCTGCACGCGCCACCGGCGCCTGGCACGATCGAACGGGAAACGGTGCTTTTCCTGCGCAAACCCGATGGTCAGATCCTGTGCAACGGTTTCGAAGCCGGCGAGCACAAGCTGCGCAAGTTGATCGCCGACTACCGGGCGCAATGGGAGGAATGCGACAAGCAGTATGACAATGCTGAGTCCGCCCAGGAACTCTTTCATCTGCTCGAAAAGGTGGCCCCGCTGAACCGGGCCTCGACCAACCTTGTCAACGCCCTCCAGGCCGCGCGAGATCACGTGAAGCAGGACAAAATTTTCATCAGCATGCGCGACGAGGGTTACGAGGTGTCGCGCGCCTTCGACCTTCTCGTCGCTGACGCCAAGCTCAAGCTCGACTACCGCATGGCCAAGAACACCGAGGCTCACGCGGCCCACGCTGACAAGATGGCCATCGCGCAGCACCGGTTGAACGTGCTGGCCGCGATCACTTTTCCGCTCATGGCGCTCGCTGCCGCGTTGGGCATGAACCTGCGACACGGGATGGAGGACGAGTCGCCCGCGCTGTTCGTCGTCGTCCTGTCGATGGGCATCGCCATCGGTCTCCTCGTGAAGCGCTGGGTGGCAAGGTAGAGCGGTGCTTCCAGCCTGTCCGACCTTGGCTCACACCAGCTTGAGCTTCGGCAGGTCCTGGAGATCGAGGATGCCAACGGGTTCGCACCTGGCATTCACCACGATCAGGTCGTCAATGTTGCGCCCGTTGAAGATCTGGAGGAGATCCACCGCCAGCGCGTCGTCGCGGTGGCCGGTGGGCTTGCCCGTCACCAGTTGATTGAGAGGCCGGTGATGGATTTTGGGGATCGGTGCTCATGTGCCGGCGGAGATCGCTGCCGGTTCACGTGGGCCATACCTGCTTTCCCAGGCACGTTCAAATTGAACACGAGAGGCAAAAACCGGGAGGGATATCCCGGCTTGCTGTGGGGCATCTCATCGTTTTCCCAGCAGCAATTCTCATTATGGAGCGCGGCTGTGTGCGAAGCATCAGCCGCAGCGCGTTCACCCGCCTCAAACCCTGCGACTGGTCCTGTGGACACAGTCGCGCTCCGATCAAAATGAGAACGCTGTTTTCCCAGGCTTCCCTCTTGCTCCAATCCATTTCCGATGTCTATCCTGGAGCTACGATCCGAAGCCAAGTTCCAAGTAGTTAGCGTCCGTGCAAAAATAAATTCGGGC
>SYMW01000093.1 GCA_005805305.1 Verrucomicrobiales bacterium | reverse complement strand
CGACGGAAATTACGCGGAGACCGATCCAGGTGTGGGCGTGCGGCAACCAGGCTGGCATGGGACGATGCCGGGAACGCCCGGTGGTGGTGGTGGTGGTGGTGGCTGTGATTTGTTCCCGGCACTTTGCTGCAAAACGGAATGGATCGAATTCGTTTACACTGTGCTGAGTTGTTTGCCGTTGCCCCAGTACGAAGGTTTGTTTTTATGGATCAACCTCTACCGTGATCATTCTCTGCAAGGGATTGGAAAAGCTATTCTGCCATTTCTCCCATACATTGGGCCGATTGCCGGTTATCTCCAATGCTTTTTTGAGATACGCAAAACGCTCCTACCGGTGTTGGAATGTTCGAATGCCGGAGGAAGTGGCGGCTCGGGCGGTGGAGGTGGAAATGGAGGAGGGGGTGGGGGTGCGGGTGGTGGTGGGACCGGGTCCGGGGGAACTGGAAGCGGTGGTTCTGGAGCGGGATCGCTGGGTGGTAATGCTGGTGGGCGCGGCGGTCGGCGCGGAGGGTCAATCACCGGGGGAGGTTCGGGCAATTCCGCAGGAACAGCTTTCGTCAGGGACGTATTTGCGGAACAGCTAGAATTGAACTCGAACGTCTTATCTTTCGCGTCTACGGTCCTTGGCAACGACAAATGGGCACAGATCACACCCAAGGACACCGGAAAACTTGAAAAACTGTTCGCCGAAATCGATAACGCTCGTATAGCAGATAGCGATGCTGGAATCCGAATCACGTCTGCAGAGCAAAGCCACCTTTCTTCGCTGCCGTTGCCGAGTAACATCGCTATTGCGGACTTGCAGGCATTGATCACCAGACTTAATCAAATCATTGACGGTTCCTTCTCTCCCTCCGAAGAAACGGCGCTTGAGTTTGCCAGAACGAATCTTGGAGAGGTGCTCAGCAAACTCCAGACTCGAGGCTGGGAGACAACAATGGATGCGCTGGCGTTTGGTTTGCCCGAGTTTGGGATGGCCGTGGACCGCGCGATGGGAACCGGAGAAGTGGCTGCCGTTCCGCTCTATTACCGCCTTGATAACCTGGATTCTGGCCTCGTAATTCGTGGAAAGCTGGATGGATCAGGTAAGCTTAAGAACCTTATTTTGGCTCCTGAGACTCTATACCTTATCTCCTACATTCACCCGACAACTCTCGAAATGGGCTTGACGGTCTTTCGATCGGCGCCGAACGGGGAGTTCACGCGGATCCCGCGATCCTTCCTAATACCGTCACGTCCGGTGGACACAGACGCTGACGGATTACCGGTTGTAGCCGAGTCGATCCTTGGCACATCCCCCACCAACCCCGACACCGATGGCGACGGCATTAGAGACGGCGCGGAAGTGCAGCAAGGGACCGATCCGTTGAGCAACCTGGCCGTTCGCACCGGGATCATCGCCACAGCCGACACACCAGGCATTGCCGTAGATGTCTGTGCGCTCAATGATCTTGCCATCGTCGCCGACAGCGAAGCCGGAATCACCGTCTTCAATGTCGCCAACGGTCAGAACCCCACGCGCATCGCCCAAGTGGACACGCCGGGCCGGGCTTTGCGCGTCGCTTGCGCGGGCAATTTCATCGCCGTTGCCGACGGTCCAGCGGGATCGGCCATCGTCGACATTTCTGATCCACCAGCCGCACGGATCACTCGGCAGGTTGCTTTGTCCGGCCAGGCCCAAGCTATTGTGGCGAGCGGCGGAGTAGCTTTCGTGGGCACAGACTCGGGCCAGTTGACCGTCATCGACTTGGCGAATGGCATTGTGCTGGATACGTTGAGCGTCGTCGGCTCGATTCATGATCTGGCTTTGGAAGGCGATTACCTCTATATCGTCACACCTACAGAACTTCACGCTTACGGCCTCGCGGAAGTTTTTCCAGTTTTCCAAGGCAAAGTGGCGCTCGACAGCCGACAACCAGAGGGCATTACGAGCTTCAAACGCCTGTTCGTAGGGGGAAGCGTCGCCTACGTGACTGCCTATCCCGGCTACGAAACGTTCGACGTTCGCGTGCCGACCAACCTGCGCCGCATCGGCGCCATGCGTGAAAGCGGCCCCAATTCATTCAAGCAAATCGTCGCCAACGGATCAGGGTTGGGCGTGGTGGCAGTGGGGGTGAATCCACGAAACGATGGCACCCACCATATCTCGCTCTACGATTTTTCCAACCCGGCGAATACGACGCGTTTCCTGACCACACTGCAAACTCCGGGAACCGCGCGCGCCGTTTCGATCTACAACGGCCTAGCCTACGTGGCAGACTCCGAGGCCGGGTTGCAAGTGATCAATTATCTGGCTTACGATAACAAAGGGGCGCCTCCGTCCATCACTTTATCCGCGAATTTCCAGCTTAATCCGGCGCGGGCTGAAGAAGGCCAAATCGTGACGGTGACCGCGAACGTGACGGATGACGTTCAGGTTCGCAACGTCGAGTTCTATTTGGACGGTGTTCTGATGGCCATGGATGCGAATTTCCCCTTCGAGCACCGATTTGCGACTCCGGTGCGATCATCCACCAAAACCAGTTTCACTGTTCGTGCGCGCGCAACGGACACCGGCGGCAATGCAACGTGGTTGGATGAGTTCTCAGTTCAGCTCGTGCCGGACGCAACGCCGCCTATCGTGCGGCGCATGGTTCCCACTTCGGACGATGTCGTCGCGCCGGGTGAAGTGAATTCGGTCGCCGCGTTCCTCAGTGAGCCTGTCTTGGCTGCAACGATTTTGCTGCGTATCAAGCTCTTGGAGGCGGGCTTGAACAAGAAGTTCGGCGATGGTGATGACCTGATGGTTTCAGGGGTCCCGAATTATCACCCCGAACTTAACGGCGTCTTCTTCGACCTGACATCCCCGCTCCCACAAGGACTTTACCAAATCATCGTTGAATCTGGCGTGAGTGATTTGGCCGGGAATCTATCACAAAGCCGATCGACAGCTACCTTCGAAGCCTTCAAAGGCGATCTGACGACAACAGGCGGATTCACAATTAGAGGACAACTAGTTGGCGCGAC
The DNA here is from genome assembly GCA_005805305.1 of Verrucomicrobiales bacterium. Classification (GTDB taxonomy): domain Bacteria; phylum Verrucomicrobiota; class Verrucomicrobiia; order Limisphaerales; family F1-80-MAGS106; genus F1-80-MAGS106. The sequence goes on along the minus strand of SYMW01000093.1, from coordinate 6,618 downwards.
AACCCGAACAAGATACGCCTTTGATGCTCTGGCTGGACAGAAGGTGCGGTTGGTCGGGTTGAGCCAGGACGGATGGTATCCGCACCTGGAATTGTTTGACAACAGCGGCAAACGCTTGACTGAAACCTCGTGTTGCGGCAACCCGTTGAGCGTTGAGATGACGCTGCCCAACGCGGGAACCTACTTTGTGTTGGCCGGTGCATTTGGAACGGGAGGTGCGGGAGCGTATTGGCTGCGAGTGCAGGCGTTGATCCCGGTCAGTGGGGGCACGCCGATCGAACTGGACAAGACGGTGACGGGCAATCTGAGCAAATCGCCAAACCCTCTCGACCAGCGGTTGCAGTTTGACTCTTACCAGTTTACCGGGGCTGCCGGACAGAAGGTGCGGTTGGTCGGGTTGAGCCAGGACGGATGGTATCCGCACCTGGAATTGTTTGACAGCAGCGGCAAACGCTTGGCTGAAACCTCGTGTTGCGGCAACCCCTTGAGCGTTGAGATGACGCTGCCCAACGCGGGAACCTACTTTGTGTTGGCCGGTGCATTTGGAACGGGAGGTGCGGGAGCGTACACTCTCACCCTTCGATTCCTGAATTGAGCCGCCATGTCATCCACGATTGCCGATTGCTGTCTCGTTCCAGAATTTAGGAAGGCATTGGAACCGTTGGCCAGGGCGATGTCGCGCCATCAGATGCATGCGCTGGTCTTCATAACCGCGCGTTGGCAAGTATCCAAGGCTGAACTCTTCGGCGTATTCAAGCTTGCGCATATGTGCGGACATCGACCTCATTTCGGATAAGATCGTGCCGTAGTATGAGGAGCAAGATTCTATGAAACACTCTAAATGCTTGGATGCAAGGCGGGCCATCCAGTCGGTTGGGAGCGTTGCCTTGGTCACCACGTGGGTGTGGGCTTGGGCCTCCCTATCGCTGACGAACTGTGTGGCGGCGGGACCCGGGGTGGTGATTAACCCTGCACTTAGCCCGCCGCTGCTCCGAGTGGAAATCACCAACACGTCAGCAGGTTCGACTCTTTCACTCCCCATCTATTTCCAATCGGACGCCAACGTCACGGCACTCCAGTTCGACGTCACTTTTGAGACGAATCGGCTGACGGGAGGTTCGTTGACGGCGCCAAATACTCACCCCGACCACATTGTCCGTAGCTTCTTTCCGCGGGAGGGCGTGCAGCGTGTGCTGGTATATTCTCTCCGCAATACCGTCCTGCTCAGCGGCCACTTGGTGAGCTTGCCACTGACGGTGGCCGCGCAAGCCGCTCCAGGAACGATCTCCATTTCTTTCACCAACGCCATCGCGGTTGCAAGTGATGGCCTCCAGGCTCAACCGGTCGAAGCCGCCCCGGGCGCGATCATCATTCAGTCGATTATCCGCGAACCGCGACTGGAAGTGGGGGCAAGGCTGCCGGGTGGAAGCTTCGTGCTCAAATTGACGGGGCAGCCGGGCCGGGACTACAGCTTGCAGTTTTCCACCGACCTTCTCCAATGGGTTTCCACGTTGACCAATCGGATGACTGAAGGCGGCATCAGGTACCTTGGAGGTTTCGAGCCCCGGATCAACATCGGGTTTTATCGCGCCGTAGAAGTTCCTTGAGAACTACAGAAAGGTGAGAAGAGCGGGAATTCCCGGGGACAGACAAGTGATTGGTAAAAGGACTTGAGGGGGGCGGGTATGGTTATAGAGGGACGTGAGGTAAGGGAGGTTGAAGTTTAGGAAGGATCGACCCGCTGGGCATTACCACTGCATTTCTCGAATCGTGGATCGACGGTTCATTTTCGAGGAGCCAGAGAAGGAGCAATTCACGCGGTTGATGCGGGAATACGAAGCGTGTTGTCAGGTGCGAGTGCTGACGTTTTGCGTGACGTCCAAACACCACCACATTCTCTTGGAGGTGCCGAAAAAGCCCGATGTGCTCCCCATGTCCGAGCAAGTGCTGTAACTGCTGAATCGTGCGTGTGATTGGTTACAAGTTGAACGGGCGCCGGCGCTCGCTTGATGAGGGGCCGCTCCGGGGCATCCTCCCGCGCTCGCAGACCTTTGTATGCCATCCCTCGCGCTCCCCAATAAATCCACGGCCACGCGATTCTTTGAGTCACTCGGATCAAATGGAGTCGGTTTGGATGGCACCCCAAAAACACGCGTATCGGTTAAGGTGAATTTGGGGAAACCGCGGATCACGCGGATAACACGGATGCTTGGAGAACTCCCCGCCGCTGCCCTATGCGATACAGTCCGTCTATGACCTCGGCCAAAGTCGACCTCGATCGAAGGTCCGTCTTTATCCGCGTTCATCCGCGTCATCCGCGGTTTTAAATCTCTTATCCGTGGATCAGGGGGCGCAATCCTCAGTTGCGTCGGATCCTGCTAAGTGAATAGACTCGTCCGGACATGAGTTTGAATCTGACTACTTTTTCGTTTCCGACCCCCACTTTGCATGGCCCTGGCGGGTTGGGCAAACTGCCTGAAAAACTGGCTTCGCTTGGGGTCCTGAGGCCGCTGGTGGTGACTGATGGAGGTTTGGTGCACACGGACGCTTTTCGGATGCTTGCCGCCGTTTTAGGTGAAGCCTCCCGAGGAACGGCCTGGCACGTCTTTTCGGGAGTGCATCCCAATCCTGTCGAGGCGGACGTCATCGATGGCGCGCGGATATATCGGGAGCGGGATTGCGACGGGATCGTGGCGTTTGGCGGGGGGAGCGCATTGGACGTTGGCAAAGCGATTCGGCTGCTGATCAAGCGGCCAGAACTGAAGCTGGGTGAATTCAGATTCCAGGACGATTGGCGGGGTCTGGCCCCGTGCGTTTGCGTGCCGACCACCGCCGGGACGGGCAGCGAAGTGGGCCGGAGTTCCGTGATCACTTTGGCCGCGACGGGACGAAAGGCGGTGTTGTTCCACCCGGAGTTGCTCGCGGATTTTGTGATTTTGGATCCTCAGGTCACTGTTGGGTTGCCGTCCAAACTCACGGCCGCGACAGGCATCGATGCCCTGACACATTGCATCGAATCCTACACTTGTCCAACGTTCCACCCCATGTGCGACGGGGTGGCTTTGGAAGGGATTCATTTGATTTCCCGGTCGCTCGAGCGGGCTTGTTCAAATGGCGGCGATTTGGAGGCGCGCGGCCAGATGTTGGCGGCGGCGGCCATGGGTGCCGTGGCCTTTCAGAAAGATCTGGGCGCAACCCATTCCCTGGCGCATCCCCTTTCCACGATATTCGGCATGCATCACGGGTTGGCCAATGCCCTGTGCCTGCCGTTTGTCATGGAGTTCAACAGTCAAAAGCTGCCGGGGTTGTATCGGCGCATCGCCATCGCGTGCGGTTTGGACGTGGCGCGCCGAACTGATGCCGAAGCCGATGCGCTCGCGATTCAGTGGGTGCGGGATCTGCTCGGGAAAGTTGGGATCGAGTTGGGCTTGAAACGCCACGGAGTGAACCCCGATCGGTTGGAGGACCTTGTGGCGCAGGCCGTGGACGATCCGTGTCATAAAACCAATCCCGTTCCCGTCGCCGCCGGGGATTTGCGCGGGCTTTATCTGAAGGCGATGTGACGGGACATCGCAGTTCCACGAGAGGCTGAACCAAGGATCGCATGAACGTGAATCAATCAGGGCTTTGCATCAACGGAGTGTTTCGACCCGGAGCGGCGGGCCGGAAGATTGTCCAAATCAATCCCGCAACCGAGGCGGCTTTCGCCGAGGTTGAGTGCGCGGAAGTTGGCGATGCCGCGGAAGCGATCGAAGGCGCCTCGAAGGCCTTCGAGGGAGGATGGCGAGATCTAGCTCCGGGAAGGCGGGCCGAAGTGCTCTTCCAAATCGCTCGATTGATCCGCGAACACGTGAATCCGCTCGCGGAGATGGAATGCAGAAACATCGGCAAACCCATCGGCGACGCGCGCGATGAGGTGTTGTTGGGCGCGCGCGTGTTCGAATATTACGCGGGGGGAATCGGCCGATTTTACGGACAGACGATTCCGGTGGCCAAGGGTGGATTCGACTTCACGTGGCATCAGCCCATGGGCGTCGTCGCCGCGATTGTTCCGTGGAATTTTCCATTTCCGATTGCCTGTTGGAAGGCGGCCCCCGCGCTGGCCGCCGGCAACGCGGTGGTTTTGAAGCCTGCCTCCCAATCCCCGCTGACCGCGCTGGCGCTCGGAAAATTGGCGTTGGAGGCCGGACTTCCCTCTGGAGTGCTGCAAGTGCTGCCAGGCGCGGGCCGCGAAATCGGGGAAGTGTTGGTCACCCATCCGCTTGTTCGCAAAGTGTCGTTCACGGGTTCGACGGAGGTGGGAGTGCGGATCATGGGCCTGGCATCCAGCGGGCTCAAGCGCGTGTCTTTGGAATTGGGCGGGAAGTCACCAAACATTATTTTTGGGGACTCGGATGTGGACAAGGCGGCGGCGGGGTCGCCCATGAGCGTGTTCGCCAACACGGGGCAGGATTGCTGCGCGCGAAGCCGGATTTACGTGGAGCGTTCTGTGTTCGACCGATTCGTGGAACAGTTTGTGGCGGCGAGCCGAGCCTTGGTGGTGGGCGATCCAAGCGAAGAAAAAACCCAGGTGGGGCCTTTGGTTTCCGCGGGTCAGCGAACGATCTCGGAGACGTTTCTGGAGGAATCCTCGCGGATGGGGCGCAAGCTGGTGTGCGGTGGAGACCGGCCTTTTTCGAAGGGTTTTTATCTGCGTCCTGCGGTGTTGGTGGGGGTGGAGCCCGAGGATCGGGTTTGGCGCGAGGAGGTGTTTGGGCCAGTGGTTTGCATCCGGCCTTTCGACGACGAGGCGGAGATGCTCCGGGAAGTGAACGCATCGCCGTATGGCTTGAGCGGATCGATATGGACCCGGGATTTGGATCGGGCTTTGCGCGTTTCCAGGCTTGTCGAAAGCGGGGTGTTGAGCGTGAACTCTCATTCGAGCGTCCATGTGGAGGCCCCGTTCGGGGGATTCAAAATGAGCGGCATTGGAAGGGATTTGGGCATGCACGCCTTGGAAGGCTACACGGAGTTGAAGAACGTTTTTATCGCGCAAAACTGACCTACTAAATTATGAAACTAGCGGATCTGGAGACACGGATAAAAGCCGGTGGAATAGACACGGTAATCGTCGCGTTCCCGGATGTCTTCGGCCGCCTGGTGGGGAAGCGGTTCGTGGGGCGATACTTCTTGGACCATGTGGTTCACGGCGGCACTCATGGGTGCAATTATCTGCTGGCGGTTAACATCGAGATGGATCCGCAGGACGGCTTCAAACTGGCGAGCTGGGATCGAGGGTTTGGCGATTTCGAGATGCAACCCGACGCGAACACGATTCGGGTGCTGCCCTGGCTTCCCGCGACAGCGTTGGTCTTGTGCGACACGGTCGCACATGATGGCAAGCGGCATTCTGTCTCGCTGGTGGCCGAGGCGCCGCGTTCGGTCTTGAAGCGGCAGTTGGAGCGTTTGGAAGAGCGAAAGCTGGTTTGCCAGATTGCGAGCGAGCTGGAGTTTTATTTGTTCAACACCACGTATTCGGGCGCGTTTGCCGCGGGCTACCGCGGACTGACACCCTCCAGCGACTATCGAATCGACTATCACATCCTTCAGCCGGGGCGGGACGAGGCGCTCTTTCGGGCCATTCGAAACCAGATGGGACAAGCGGAAGTTCCCGTGGAATCCAGCAAAGGAGAATGGAGCCGAGGGCAGCACGAGATCAATTTTGAGCACGCGACGCCGTTGGAGATGGCGGATCGGCACGTGATTTTCAAGCAAGGCGTGAAAGAGATCTCGGAAACGCACGGGAAATCCGTGACGTTCATGGCCAAGTACGCGGCTTCGGAGGCAGGCAACAGCTGCCACATCCATTCCAGCTTATGGGGAGATGGCGCAAATCTTTTTTGGGATCCCAAGACTCACGGCGGATCGACTCTCTTCCGGCAGTTTCTTGGAGGACTGCTCAAGTATTCGCCTGAGCTTTGCTACTTTTACGCGCCCACTATCAACTCTTACAAACGATACCAAAGCGGCAGTTGGGCTCCCACGAAGATGGCTTGGGCTGTGGACAACCGAACTGTCGGGTTCAGGGTCGTGGGGCAGGGCAAGTCGTTCAGGATTGAGAATCGGATGCCAGGGGCTGACGCCAATCCTTACCTGGCGTTCGCGGCAACGATCGCCGCGGGGCTGGCTGGCGTTGAGGAAGGGCTCGATTGCGGGGAGGAGTACCGGGGTAATGCCTACGTGGACGCAAAATTGGCCGGATTGCCGAAGTCCCTCCAGGGTGCCGTGGAATCCTTGGACGCCAGCGCCTTTTGTCGGCGGGAGTTCGGCGATCACGTTGTGGATTATTACGCTCACACCGGGCGGCTTGAAGTGCAGGCGTTCGGGGACGCCGTCACGGACTGGGAAAGAGTCCGGTATTTCGAAAGAATCTGAGCCGAGTTGCCGCCGGGCATCCCTTCCCCGGCTCGGGTCGATCGACTTCTTTCGGGGTCTGGGCCAGTGCATCCGCAGGTTGACGGTGAATTTGGCTGGCAGCCCGGAGCGCGGTTGTGTGCGAAGCACCAGCCGCAGCAGGTTTGGCGTGATAGCGAGCCTGAGATGCTGCTGCGACTGGCTTTCAGCACAGTCGCGCTCGTG
>SYMW01000092.1 GCA_005805305.1 Verrucomicrobiales bacterium | reverse complement strand
TGGCATGCGTCACATTGTATCCATAATGATACAATTAGCAACCACCGAAATGCCTCAAGCGTTGGTTTCGTTGCATTTGTTTACTTTGGCGTCACACACCCACCTGCATCTTGGCTGTTGATCTGCTCAGAAAACCGGATCCGCATGGCATCGCGAGCGATGACTCCGTGGGTGGCAAGCAGAGTGGGACCAGTTCGGTCATGCTGAACATTGAGCGTGGCGGCTTGGCTCACTTCTGAGTTCAAACCGTTACCGGCGCGGACGGTAAACACTTGGCCGTCGTCAATCCTAGTGACTGAACTGAGAGAGTAAGATGGTTTGTTGGCGCCTTCGATGGCCACTCCATTGCGAAACCACTGGTAGTCGAACGGTTCAGTGCCCGTGAGCGAGACTGAGAAAGTGACTGGTTCGAATTCCTGAACCGAACGACCGGTCGGGTGCGTCGCGATGGCTGAAGCTGCCAGAGGCGCCAGACCATCCAAAAAATCTCCAGAAATCGGAGATGCGCCGCGCTGCGGAGATGGCGCGCCGGGTAGCCGCCAGGCGACGGCAAGATTATCGCCGCCGCCGTGCTCTTTCATGCGCGCTTCGATGTAATAACGCCGCCCGGCTACCAAAGGAATCGGCCGTGAGATATTTGCGGCGGGGAAGCCGGAGGCAGGCGTCGGATCGGTCGTGGCTGGTTTGAAAACGAAATGATCGAAATTGTAATAGCCCCCGTGGATGTCTTGACGAAGGGTGCGTTCCCCACCGAGCTTGACCTTGGCCAATTGGCCGTTGGCTTGGCGCAGCGGAACGAGCCGATAAGTATCCCACGACCCGGTTTTCGGGATGGTGAAGGTGCCGAGGTCGGCAAGAGTTTGGTTCGGTGTGCCGCGTCCCGCGGTGACTTCTTGAAATCGGCCAGGTTGGTCGATGAAGAGTGTCCCGAAACTGCCGTAGACATGGTAGTCGCGGGCGGGCATCGGAAAGCTACGCGTGTAATTGAACCAGTCGCCCGAGTCGTTCCAGCCAAGAGTGAAGTTGATCGCGAGAGAGAAATCGCTACGGCTATTGGTGGCAGGACTGCTGGTCGGATTTCCGGTTTCGCTTCCGGTTTGGGGGCGGTAAATCGGGAAAAGAATTTCAGGATGACGTTTGTGCCAATCGATCTCGGCGTCGGCCATCGTTCCAAGGTTGGCATACGAGCCGCCTGGGTAAGGGCCGGTCATGCCGATGGGCTTGTCCTTCACGTACTGGCCGCCGCCGAAGTCGTAATCCTCGCCTTCGATGAAGAGTGCGTCCGTAAAAAAGCCGTCCGGTGGTAGATGACGGGAAAGTTGATTGGGTTCGCTGAGGCCGTGACTCCATTGCCGGGAGGGGTTCCACTCGGGTTCTCGGGCGATGCGGACCTTGTGGGCCGGGTCTTCGTCCGTGCTCAACCAAAGGTCGCCCTGGTCGTCGGAATTAACGTAGAAAACAAAGTCACCGGTGGCCGGTGCAGTGAGGTAACCCGCCAGAACCACGCCGTAGCGGTCGCGAACATCGACGGGTGATTCCAAGTTCTCGGAGAACGCCACGACATCGGGCTTGCTCGGGTATTTCGAGCTGGCAGTCAGATCGGCGAGCAAAACACCGTCGATGTCGTGGTATTCCTTGCGCGTGATTCCTCCTTGGGTTTGGAAAAACTTGAGTTGGTTGCCCGCGGGCATGGATTCGTTCCGGGAGGACTTGATTCCCGTGAGGGTCAGTGTGTATGGCTGGCCAGCCGCGATCGGTGTTGTGAGCAGGCGGACTTTGGCGGTTTCGAGAAGCAAGACATTGTGGATGGTCACGCCGCCTGAGATCGCGTAGTTTTGCGGCATCGTGGCGGAGATAGGATCGACCGGTTGGCTGAACTGGACGGTGAGCGCGTTGGGGTTTCCGCGCGTCTTGGCCGTAAGCGCGGAAAACCCGAAGACTTCGACTTCATCGAGCGAGGCGGCAAAATGAGAGAGTTGAACTTTGATGTAGCGGGCTTGAACCGGGAGGAAGCTGGCTTCCAACGATTCGCCCGGACCTAATGTCCCTGGAAACCCGGGCGCCACTGTTTGGAACACCGTCGTGTATTCCAAGGTGTCGTTCGAGTCATCGCCGTTGGCATAGGCATTTTCTGACATTGCCGTCTGGATGGTGATCTGACCGGGGTCACGATTGTCCAAAAGGCCAACCCGGTCGCGGCCGAAGCGAACTCGATCAATCGACACCACTTTGCCAAGGTCGATCTTGATCCAACTATCGGGAGAATGGCTGCCCCAACTCGAACCGTTGCCGTAGTGGCCATCGTTGGCGAACTCGGGCCGGTGAAGAGACGGTGGGTGAGGTCGAACGTCCTTCGACACGGCGGGTTTCGCGGCGCCGTTCCCGACCGCGGCGAGGTTGCCACGGATGTCGAACGGCGCCGTCAGGCAATCTGGGGCGGCGAACCCGGGCCGGCACAGAGCTTGCCCCACAAGAGGGGCGGCGGGGACGGCTGTGGGTTTCGCTGGGATCGGCACGGATCCCGCCTTCAGAACGACTTCCGTGGTGGCCAAAAGACTTAGCAGAATCTGTGAAACGCGCGAGCGGAGAGGCCGGATTGTGTGATGAGAGGCCATGGTGAAGTAAAGGAAGCGTGGAAAGCGGTTTTAACGCGCCCGAAGAGCTAGAGCAAGAATCTATTGCCCCAGAAGCTCACAAAGTTCGCAGAGTGGAAAAAGGGAATTCGGCTTCGCCCTCTTTTGTGTTCTTTTTGTCCTTTCGTGGCTAAATCCGTTGGTTCCCCACGGTCCTTCCACTTCGAAATGCTCCAAAAGTTCCCTCGAACGAATTGCCAAAATAATTGGGAGCTTGAGAGTCCCCTCTCGAACCTCGGGGCACGTTTCGGAAGCTCTCGCATTGAAGCGATGGAGGCGTGTCGCGGCGGAGTATAAACTGCCTGTTGCCTGGGATTAGAGCGGCTCGAAGGGGTCCGCCAATTATTGAATGGGCCTATGCAGTTGGCTCTTGCATTTCGCAAAACCCCAGGAAAATCGCAGAGCAAAATATGCAAAACATTGGTTTACAAGAGCGAACTGCATAGGCCTTTTATTGAATTTCGAGATGTGACCTTTTGCTTGCTAGTCACTTCTGATGTCTGGGTGAAGAGGAGTTTTAAAACACCGACGCATCAATGATAGCCAGCACGTCATCCAGAACGTCCCGCGGCGCTCGCTCGATGAGTTTCAAACCACGCGAACGGAAGTCGAGCGACTTTATCTGTTCGCACATGACGAAGCCCGTGAGCGCCGTCCGGCCCGCGATGCTTACATGGAACGGGACTTCTCGATTCGTATTCGTAATCGGACAGCATATCGCCATTCCAGTGACTTTATTGAAGGCATCCTTGCTGACCACCAGCGCCGGGCGGCGTCCTTTTTGTTCGTGGCCTGACTGCGGATCAAAATCCAACGCCACCAGATCGCCTTGCCTTGGAACGTAGGCGGCCATTACCAAACCTCCCTGCCTTTGGTTCCCCAGCCAAACTCGGCAGCCTTGTAGCCCTTTGGCATCGCGGCGACCAAGTCCTCAATGCGATGCCGACCACGAACGTGAGGACGCGACCGCGCCGGTTTCACGATAATCGCATCCTTCTTGGGCGTCAGTTCAACTTCGACCGCAGCGCCATTCTCCAGCCCCAGGGCAGTCAGCAAAGTCTTTGGCAGGCGCACTCCCTGGCTGTTTCCCCATGCTTGAAGTGTGGTTGTCATGCCCTCATCGTATAGCCGCGGGCTAAACGTGGCAAGCACCCGTTACGGGACGTGGCAGGGCCAATTCCATTGAGAGCATGAACGATAATTGAGTGCGAAGATTTCAAGCCTGCCAGCGCCGCGGCCGTCGCGGCAGGCAGGCGAGCAACGACGCAGATGTCCAATGCAGCTGTGATCGCACAAAACCTGCCACATTCATCCAATCCGGGGATAAACTGTCGGCGGCAAATGTTTGATTATTGGCCGCAAAGAGCTCCGGATTCGGCGAGCAGGCTTGGGGCGGATTGCCAGAAAGCGACGGGGCCTGGGGCGGCGATCGTGAGAAGGATAAGTGTCCCGGGGAAGGACAATTGATCCTTGGGAATCGCTGCTCGAGCCCGTCCAATACTCAGCCAAACTCGTCCGATGGTTACGCTCCGCCATCGTTTTCGTGGCTTCTGTGGACCATGGCCCTGCCTCGCCTTCGTGCCCTCTATGCCTCTGTGTGATCCCAATTCTTTCGCACCATTCATTCACAATCTCTAACCTCCTCTCCCCGGCCCTCTCCTCCACTGAATGGAAGAGAGGGAGATGCACACGGCGTTGGGCACGTGAGAGCCGGATGCCAATTGTCAAAAATTTCCCGGGGACAGACAATTGATCCTTGGGAAACGCTGCTCGAGCCCGTCCAATACTCAGCCAAACTCGTCCGATGGTTACGCTCCGCCATCGTTTTCGTGGCTTCTGT
>SYMW01000091.1 GCA_005805305.1 Verrucomicrobiales bacterium | reverse complement strand
TGAATTTGGCTGGCAGCCCGGAGCGCGGTTGTGTGCGAAGCACCAGCCGCAGCAGGTTTGGCGTGATAGCGAGCCTGAGATGCTGCTGCGACTGGCTTTCAGCACAGTCGCGCTCCACCGACAACTCGCGGATGCACCAGGCCAGCCTAGGAAGAAGATTGGAATCGGCTTTTGTCTGAAGATCCTGGGACGGAAAGAACTGGGCTTGGGCAAACCCCGCGATCCAGCCCGGGCGCGCACGGCAATCACACGAGGCTCACCCCCTCCCCCTGGGGCGCTCGAACGGCCCATCTCAAAGCTACACATTGAACTTAAAGAGCAACACATCGCCATCCTTGACGAGGTACTCCTTGCCTTCCATGCGGTAGAGACCTTTCTCGCGAGCCGCCGCGACGGATCCACAGCGCACCAGATCCTCGTAGGCCACGGTCTCGGCCTTGATGAAGCCGCGCTCGAAATCAGTGTGGATCACTCCAGCCGCCTTGGGGGCGGTGTCGCCGTCATGGATTGTCCACGCGCGGACCTCTTTCTCCCCAGCAGTGAAATATGTTCTCAGCCCTAATAAATGATAGGTGGCGCGAATCAACCCTCCAACGCCGGATTCCGCGACCCCGAGTTCCCTTAGGAATTCCGCCGCCTCGGATGGGGACAAATCAACCAAGTCGCTCTCAATCTGGGCGCTGATCACAACCGTGTCGCAGGCATGATGTGTGCGGGCATATTCGCGCACTTGCCCGACGAAGGGGTTGCTGGACGCCGTGGCGAGGTCTGATTCCTTGACATTGGCGGCGAAGATCGTCGGCTTATCCGTCATCAAATAAAACTGCCTCGACAGAACTTTTTGCTCCGCCGTCAGATCCAGGGTCAGGGCCGGCTTCCCCGCATCCAGGTGCGGCGCCAGCCGCTTCAAAACGTCTTCGTCCGCCAAGGCGGCCTTATCCCCGCGTTTGGCATCTTTGTGGACCCTCTCCAGGCGCTTGTTCACCGCCTCTAAATCCGCCAAAATGAGCTCCGTGAGGATTGTTTCGATGTCGCGTATCGGATCGATGGTTCCAGCCACGTGATGAATGTCCGGGTCCTCGAAACACCGGACTACCTGCACGATGGCGTCCACCTCGCGAATATGGCTCAGAAACTTGTTGCCCAACCCCTCTCCCTGCGAGGCGCCCTTCACTAAGCCGGCGATATCAACGAACTCAATCGCCGCGGGAATAATCACGCCGGTCTTCGCGATCTTCGCCAAAACCTCCAATCTGGAGTCAGGCACCGTGACGACGCCCACGTTGGGATCAATGGTGCAGAACGGATAGTTTGCCGCCTCCGCCTTTCTCGTGCGGGTTACGGCATTAAACAAAGTGGACTTGCCCACGTTGGGCAACCCGACAATTCCAGCTTTCAACATAAATCCAGGGGTCAGAGCGGCGGCCATCCGCCTTCAGGACGCGCTGATCATGCGTGTTCAGCGAATCCAGGGAAGATCAAAAAAAGGATTGTTCGCTTTTTCCAAGGAAACCGTGGTGACCGGGCCGTGCCCGGGACAAATAAGCGTGTCGCCAGGAAGCGAAAAGATTTGCTCGGCAATCATTCGTTTCGCCAACGCCATCGCCCCGCCCGCGCCCCCAATCGAACCGGCGAAAACCGCGTCCCCCACAATCGCAACCCCGGGCGCGTCCTCGGGCCAACCGCCTACCACATAGGTGACGCCGTCCTCGCAGTGACCGGGCGTTTCGCGGTGCGTGATGCGCAAGCTCCCCAAATGGATGAAGTCGTTCGGCCGGTTCCGGTGCTCAGGAGGCGCGTTTTTAGAGCCCGAATGCAGCCGCGCCTTGGGAAACCTCCCTCGGATGAGCGGCAGTGCTTCGATGTGATCGTAATGGCTGTGAGTGATGAAGACGTGCTTCAACTCCAAGCTTTCGGAATTAATAATAGCGAACACGTGGGTCGGCTCCATCCCGGTGTCAAACAGGGCCGCTTCCCGAGTCACCTCATCCCAAACAAGATAATTATTCACGCTGAACTTCTCGCTTTGCGTGACGATTTGGCGGATTTCTCTCCAACGGGCAAGCTGAATAGGGGGAGGCGCCCACCCTCCGGCTAGCCTTTCAAGTTTCGCGGGATTCAAGCCCAAGAGCGCCCCTAATCGACCCCAGTCCACCTTTCCCTGACCAGTCGACTCAAACGTCTCAAAGTCAGATAGCGGCATCTCCGCAGCATCGGCCGCGTCGGCGGAACTCAGCCCAAAGCCAGTTCGAGCCTTGAAAACGACATCTCCAACGTGATCTTCTAGTGGCACCTTGAGGAAGCTACCGAAACAACAGTCCACCTTCCAAGCGGGAAATGCAGCAATTCTCATTATGGAGCGCGGTTGTGTGCGAAGCATCAGCCGCAGCGCGTTCAGCCGCCTCAAACCCTGCGACTGGTCCTGTGGACACAGTCGCGCTCCGATCAAAATGAGACTGCTGCGGGAAATGCGTTTCAGCGGATTTCATAATCAAATAACCCTTAAAACGGCGGTTGAACCATTCACCCTAGGCAACTTCCGTTCCAAGGCGCGGATGTCCGACTCTTTGGCGACCGTGGGAGCAGTTCACCGGCTCGTTTTCCGCCGACCCAGGCGCAAACAGCGGTCAAAGAGGGCGGGTGGCCTAGTGTGCCGTTCACGAATTCGGTGGGCATTTGTTGTGCCACAGTGAATCTCTGGCAAGGCGCGACGACGGAGCATCTCCGGACATGGATCTGTGACCGAGGACCAACGCAGCCAGAGGTTCACTGTGGCACAACCCGATGCGCGGCACGTCTTTTTGATTCAGACTTCGTTGCTCCCTCCTCACAGACCCACGAAGGGTATCTTCGTCGTTCTCGCCTCGTCTGAATCCAAAATCCATTGCCGCAACTGTCCACCCAATTCGTGAACGGCACACTAGCGCTGCACCCCGAACAGAAACAACAGCGGCCTTTCCACTCGGAGTTTCCAGTAGAATTCGTTGTGCTGACTCGCCGCGGCCTCCTTCCACTTGGAGCGATGGAGCCCGGCTTCTTGCATGCCCACTTCAGTGAGCGGCTTTTCCTCGACATGATGAAGGAGATTCTCGTTCTCCCTCCAGCCCAAAGATCGCAATCGTTGAGCAACCGCCTGAGTCAACGCCCGGCCATCATCGCCACCCGAGTGATCCATCACGCCACTGTCCAAGTAGATCCGCGGTCGAGTCGACCCGATGAAGTTGTTCTTCAACACCTCCCGCAAAAAGAACTCGCGCTCCACTTGGAAGGCGCCAGACATGCTCGCCGCTCCGCCAAAGTGGTTTGGGTTATGCCAAGCCAATGCCAGGCTGCAAATTCCTCCCATGGAGGAACCCAACAAGGCGGTGTGTCGAGGCAATGGATCCGTTCGAAACTCTCTGTCTATGCGGGGTTTGAGCTCATCGATCAGAAATCGCTCATAGGCTCGATAGCGGCGGTCGTCTCCTGGGGCAGAAGGTTGCCTCGCCATGCCCGCGAGCTGAGCTTCGGTGTAAGGGCGGCTGGGGCCTCTGTATTCCAAGTAGCGGTCTCGACTACAATCGACCGCCACAATGATGATCTCCTGCATGAGACCCTTGGCCGCCAGCCGGCTCGCGGTCCCGTCCAGATCCCAATTCCCCCAACCGAAACCGACATGCGGCCCGACCGTCGAGAAAACGTTTTGACCGTCATGAGCATACAGCACTGGGTATCGCTTCGCGCCCCCGGACCCGTAGGATCCCGGCACGTACACGCGCACCATCCTTTTGGAGGCGAGCACCTTCGATTCCATCTCCGACTCGATCACAACCTTCCCCCGGTCCATATGCATACCCCTATCCCTTTGATCGCTTTGGACAAAGAATCCGCGCGTGACCGCCAGCCCTCCAACCCCTTCGGCCACGCCCGCAAGCCACTTTCTTCGACTCAGGCGGTCAGGGCTATCAATTCGAACCTTGTTCAAGAAAGTTTGAGGTTCGTCGCGCACACCGGATAGTATGGCGTCCATGTTTGATCTGGCAAGCCGGGTGCTTCGGGATATCGGAGCCCACGAACTCCTCCCCGATGGAACGCGTTGCTTGGTCGCGGTCTCGGGTGGACCCGATTCCATGGCGTTGCTGCATTTTCTCCAAGCTCACGCCGCCCCGAAGGGATGGAACCTCGTCGCGGCGCACTTGAATCATCGACTGAGGGGACGGGAGAGCGACGGCGATGAAGCATTCCTGAGAGCTCATTTCCAGGATCGAGGCATTGAAGCGGTGTTCGGATCGGCCGATATCCCCAAGCTCAAGGCGAAGACTAAAGACTCAATGGAAATGACGGCACGGAAAGCTCGTCACGAGTTCTTGGCGCACTCGGCAACGGAAGCGAATTGCCAAGTGATCGCCACGGGCCATCAGGCGGACGACCAAGTCGAGCTCTTCTTCCTGCGCCTTTTCCGAGGGGCTGGCGGGGAAGGGTTGTCGGGTATGGCCTGGAGTTCGCCGTCTCCCGCGGATCATCGGTTGCAATTGGTGCGGCCGTTCCTCCACTGCACTCGAGCTTCCATCTGGGATTACGTGAAGAAGCACAACATCGAGTGCCGCCATGACTCGTCGAACCAAGACACACGGATTTTGAGGAACAAGATTCGTTATGCCCTGCTCCCCCTGATCCGAAATGCCGGCTTTGAAATCCAAGACAAAGTCATGGAAGCGTGCGACATCCTGGAGGCGGATTCCAGCTTTGTCGCCGAAACGGCGAGAAACTGGCAAAGAGCGCCTCAAGGCCCGTTCGAAGAACTTCCGAAGGCGTTGCAGCGTTGGCTCCTTAAAAGGGCCTTGCTGGAGTCGGGGACTACCCCGTCGTTCGAGCTTGTCGAATTTCTCAGGAAAAACCCCGGGAGACGCCGTTCCGTCGGACGCGACAAACAGCTCATGCGGACAGCCGAAGGAGGCTTGATTCTGTCCGGAACAGGAGGGATTTCGGGGGGACCCGGGGGGCATGACACGAAGGAGGTGGTTTTCAGGATCACGGAAGAGAAAGGATCTCTCGAGTTCGGTCCGATCGAGATCGAGTGGGAAATCATTCCTCGTAATCACCTGGGTCAAACTAGGCCGCGGGAACCGCGGGTCGAAATGTTTGACGCCGACGAGATCGGGAGGGAGATCAAGCTGAGGCATTGGCGGCCTGGGGATCGATTTCATCCGATCGGATTGGCCAAGGAAACAAAGCTCCAAGATATTTTCACGAACGGCAAATGGAGGCGATCCGAGCGGCATGAGGCGATACTCGCGGCGACGCGATGCGGGGTTTTGTTTTGGGTTCAAGGGCTGCGGATCTCGGAGCGGTTCAAACTGACTCCCAGCACCCGGAATATCATGATATGGAAATGGGCTCCTATAGGGGAGGATCGGCGCTGGAAGGCAGCTTGATGGCCGATGATTCAACGCGCCGAGGATCCAAGGGATCGTGCAGCCTCGTATTGACGCTGTATATTCGCCATTGCGAGCAGAAACCCGTATGCTAGTGTTGACACGAATAAACAACGATGTCGGACAATAAAAAAGGCCACGATAACGGCAAGGATGACAAGAATGGCGAGGTGAAAGTTCCACCGCGCACACTTTTGATCTGGATTGCGATTCTTGCTACGATTCCCCTTCTCGTTTTCTTCCGGGAAAAGAATGAGCCGCGATACAAGCAACTCACACATCAGCAGTTTCTGGAGGCGGTGCGGTCGGAGATCATCGTCGAAGGGTTCATAGATTACAACCCGCAATCCCCACTCCGCGAAATCACTGGAAAGATTCGCGAAGGCGATAAGACCAACGCCTTCAAACTGGAAACCCGGCTCACGGAGTCGCTTGAAGAAGAGCTGCTGGAGACTGGCAAGTTCAA
The DNA here is from genome assembly GCA_005805305.1 of Verrucomicrobiales bacterium. GTDB lineage: Bacteria > Verrucomicrobiota > Verrucomicrobiia > Limisphaerales > F1-80-MAGS106 > F1-80-MAGS106. Next base: position 10,955 of record SYMW01000091.1, on the reverse strand, counting down.
GCCAGTCACTCCGAACACATTTCTGGTCAACATTTTCTACGGGATTCTGCCCTTCATTCTGTTCGCCGCGCTGATCTATTTCTTCTTGATCCGGCAAATTAAGATGGCTGGGAAAGGGGCGCTCAGTTTTGGGAAAAGCAAGGCTCGCATGCTGAGCAAGGAAAAGAACCGCATCACCTTCAAAGACGTGGCGGGAGTGGAGGAAGCCAAGGACGAAGTTTCTGAACTAGTGGAATTTCTCAAAGATCCAAAGAAGTTCCAAAAGCTGGGAGGTCGCATCCCCAAAGGGGTGTTGATGGTAGGGGCTCCGGGAACGGGAAAAACCCTGCTGGCCAAAGCTATCGCAGGAGAAGCGGAAGCGTCGTTCTTCAGCATCAGCGGCTCGGATTTCGTGGAAATGTTCGTCGGAGTGGGGGCCAGCCGAGTTCGCGATATGTTCGAGCAAGCGCGCAAGAGCATTCCGTGCCTCGTGTTCATCGATGAAATCGACGCCGTGGGAAGGAGCCGTGGCGTGGGCCTAGGAGGTGGCAACGACGAACGAGAACAGACGCTCAACGCGCTGTTGGTGGAGATGGACGGCTTCGACACTCAAGAAGGCATCATCATCATCGCGGCAACGAATCGCGCGGACGTCTTGGATCCCGCCTTGCTGCGACCGGGGAGGTTCGACCGGAGAATCACCGTGAATCTTCCGGATGTGCGAGGCCGCGAGGCCATCTTGAAAGTCCATGCCCGCAACGTCAAACTGGATCCCACAGCAGATTTGTCCGTCATTGCGCGGGGAACCCCGGGTTATTCCGGGGCGGAGTTGGCCAATCTCTTGAACGAAGCGGCTCTATTGGCGGCTCGAAGCAACAAGAAATCAGTGGGCATCACGGAATTGAGCGAGGCACGGGACAAAGTGCGTTGGGGCCGGGAACGCCGCAGTTTGGCGATGTCCAACGAAAACAAGAAGCTCACGGCATGGCACGAAGCAGGTCATGCCATAGTTAACGTGCTGTTGAAACACACTCATCCCCTGCACAAAGTCACCATCATTCCTCGTGGCCCGGCACTCGGATCCACCATGTCCTTGCCCAAGGAAGATGTCCTGAATCATGGCAAGAAGGAGATGCTGGACATGATCGCCGTCATGATGGCGGGACGCATCGCCGAGGAGCTCATCTCAGGAGATGTCTCGACGGGGGCCGGCGGAGACATCCAGCAGGCCACCCAAATGGCGAGGGCGATGGTTTGCCAGTTTGGCATGAGCGACCGCCTGGGGATGGTCCAGTATGGGGATGACGACGAGTATTTCATCGGTCGTGACATGCTTCGACGGAAAAGTTATAGTGAACATACCGCGACGGAGATCGACGCGGAAGTCAAACGCATCATCAGCGAGGGCTACGAGCGGGCTAGAAAACTTCTCGAGGAGCACCGACAGACACTTGAAGTCATAGCCACGGCTTTGCTTGAAGTGGAAACGCTGCAGGGAAGTCAAGTTGAAGAAATTGTGAAGTCTGGTCGCTTCACGCCCCCTCCCCCTGAGCCGCGAAATCCGCCGCCGCCGGGCCCGGGTGTCGCGGTCGCCGCGGAATCTTCATTGGCTCCACCGCCCAAGCTGGATCCCGGTCTCGGAACGCCGAGCCCGGCGCCGGCTTAATGGCCCTGTTTCCGTGCATCTTGGCCGAGACCAGCTGCGCTGGGGCCTATTTTCGATCTCCCAGGCGAACGATCATCGTGGGATACAGATCCCTTGTGGATCTTGTGAGCGATTTGGAAAGACCTTATTGCCAGGATCTTGAGGATATGGGCCACGGGCCACTGCCGTTTTAAGGATGAAATGGATCGGACTATGGGCGTTGGCGCTTTTCGAGAAATCAGGAAATTGCGTCTGAACTCCGTTGTCGCCACGATCCTGAGAATATTCGCGGCGAGGCACCCATGCTCTTAGGATGACTAACCCATTGATTTCCACCCCATCGATCATCATCGCCCCTTCCCTCCTCGCCGCCAATTTCGGCAGGATTGAGAAAGAGGTGAAGCGCGTGTCCGCGTCAGGCGCCGAGTGGATTCATCTAGACATCATGGATGGGCATTTTGTGCCCAACATCTCTTTCGGGCCAAGCGTCGTGCAAACGGTCCGCTCGGCCATGAGCGGATTTCTGGACGTTCATCTCATGTGCTCGAAACCCGATATTCTGCTCAAACCCTTCGCAGACGCGGGAGCGGATCAAATCACGGTTCATGTCGAGTTGAACGACATGATTGATGGGCTGATTTGGAAGATCAAGGATTTAGGGCTCAAGGTTGGGCTCGCGGTCAATCCGCCGACGTCCTTGACCCTGGTTCGTCGATTCCTTTCGAGGATAGACACGCTCCTCATCATGACCGTCAACCCAGGATTTGGAGGGCAGCCATTCATTCCCGAGACCATCACCAAGATCCAGCTCGCAAACCGGTGGCGAAACTCCGTGCCGGACAATGTCTTTCGGATTGAGGTCGACGGAGGCATCACGCTTCAGCGGGCGATCGAATGCGCGGGCGCGGGAGCCGACACGTTCGTGAGCGGGACGGCTCTTTTTGGGCAGAGGAATCTCTCGGCGGCCGTTCGAAACATGCGGAGATCCATTGCTAATAAGTTGAAGCAATGCAGCAAGCCAGTCGTTGACACGTTCGCGGCCTCCAATTAGGCTCACGTTTAGATTTGAACCATTAAGTCCTTTTCAACATGTTACGCGCTTGTTTGATACTCTCGATCCTTGCGGGCCTTGGAGCCCTAGGCATAGTGCAGCTCAGAGTGGTGGAGAAGATCAAAGGCATCACGGCCGAGCGCGATGAGAATGCCGCTCAGCGTGACACCGCGAACCAGGCCGCTTCCAAATCCAAGGCCGAAGCGAAGGCCGCCAAGGATAGCGCTGAGAAAGCAGCGCAAGAACTCACTGTGGCAAAAGCGGATCTGGAATCAAGCACCGCAAGGCTCGCCACCCAGGAAAAAAGGGCCAACGACCTTTTCACCAATCTCCAAAAGAGCACTGCGGAGAGAGTTGAGGCGCAACGCGAACTGGCTCAGTGGCAAGCCTTGGGCATCACTCCCGATCAAATCAAAGCCGTGCAGGCGGCCGCCAAGAAAGCGACCGAAGAACGTGATGCCGTAGAGGATGAAAAGAAAGTTTTGGTTCGCAACAATCGTCAATTGGGCGTTGAGCTGAGCCGTTACAAGGGGGAATCCTACAAAGTGGAGCTCCCTGTCGGACTTAAGGGCAAGGTGATCGCCGTCGAAAATAAGTGGGAATTCGTCGTCCTTGACATTGGCAGCAATCAAGGGGTCATGGAGTACGGTGAATTGATGGTTAATCGGAACGGAAAACTCGTGGCGAAGGTGCAGGTCACCAGCGTTGAAGCCAACAGGTCAGTCGCCAACGTCATGGCCGATTGGAAGCAAGCCGACGTTCAGGAGGGCGATGTGGTGTTTTATTGATGTTCCCTGCGGGAATCTTGGTGTTGGGCCGGAAGCCACCTCTTTTTCGCGCTGGTCATCTTCACAGAGCAACTAGAGCTCTTATGAAAAGTTCGTTCAATCGATCTGCGTTTTTTCTCGGGCTGTGGATTGCTTCCTTGCTGTTCTCGGGATGCGCAACACGGGAAGAAGATCAACTCTCGGAGAGGCCTTGGAATTCGCCCAAGCGGTGGGAAAACGGGCTTCCTTCCGCAATCACGGAAGGGCGGTAGCAAGCTTGATTGGGCTGCAACTGCCCGCCCGCGTTGCGTCGCTGCACGATCGTTGGCGGATCGAAGGCGATCTTTGCGGAATGCCAGCACGAGCCGTTAGTCGAAGTGTCCACGCGCGGGCCGGGGCTGGCTTTAGGATTCCCCCTGTATCATTCGGCGCGCCCAACTCCATTGCCGTGTTGTCAGGATGCCGCCATTTCGCGGAGCTCATAGCCTTGCTGATCCCCTTGTTCCTCTTCTTCAGCAACGGTGCGCAGGCCCAATCCCGCAAGCCGCTCACCCAGGTGCAAGAGATCCGTGAACTTACGAGGGAAGACTCGAATCGAGGCCATCCCGCACGTCTCCGCGGAGTGGTGATGCTGCATGACGAGGCAGCGAACGAGTTCTGGTTTCAAGACTCCACTGGCGGGATCAGTGCGACCAGGTTAGGGGCGACGCTCCAGCTAAAAACCGGCCAGTTGATTGAAGTCATCGGAAGCACCGCTGCTGGCGATACCAACCCGCGGATCATGGCGTCAGCGGTGAACATTTTGGGTCTCACGAGCCCTCCGGAAGCTAAACCACTCGATGTGTTCCTGATGCAGCGGGGGAACCAGGACGCCCAATGGGTCTTACTTGAAGGCGTCGTTCGAGAAGTCAATCGAACGCCCAAGAACCTGGTTGAAATGACCGTGTTCACCCCCCAAGGCGGCGTGACCGTGCAGTTTTTGACAGAAGACGTCACCGCCCTCCCCAACCACTATGTGGACGCTGAAGTTCGTATTCGCGGGGTTTGTGTTGCTGAGAGGGACGGGAAGCGACTGCCGGGGAGAGGCCTGGTGCTTTGTGGCGGCCTTGAGTTCGTTGATCGATTGACAGAGCCTCCGTCAAACCCATTTGCCAGTCCCCTTCAGAGAATACAAGATGCCGCTGGTTCTCCCCAAAGATCCAAGACTATCCACCGCATCTTGATTAAGGGAGTAACGACTCTGTACAAGCCAGATTACGGACTTTTTATTCAAGATCCAACCGGAGGGGCGCTTGTCAAAATCTTAGGCGCGCAGGCCAAACAGTTCCCGGTGGGGGATCTCGTGGAAGTCGCGGGGTTCCCTTCCCAGCAGGGTCTGAATTTTTGCATCGAACAGCCGATTATTCGCCGCATCCAGAGGGAGGGAGCTGAAAACCGGCCCCTCGTCCCCGCTCGGACACCCGTCGAACTGCTCCGACAGGGAGGGCGAAGTTGCGAATTAGTGACGATGGAAGCGAAAATAGGACAACAAATCCAACGGACACAGCGCGGCGAAGTGGAACTGGAGCTCCTTTCCGACGGCCAATTCTTTCTCGCAACTTTTGCGAGCGCCTCTGCAAAGACGCCTTTCTATCATCCTGGAAGCACGCTCACGATAACAGGAGTTTGCTACAGCATCGACTACGAAAACGACCAGCAGGCTAGATCTTTCAAAATTCTGTCACGTGATGCCAAGGACATTGTTGTGAAGGAGAGAGCCCCAGCCTGGGCCTTGAAGCAGGCGTTCACGGCGCTCGCCGTCGTGGGCCTTCTCGCATTGCTCATGCTGGCGTGGGTGGCCCAATTGAGGAGGAAGGTCCACGAGCGAACCGCCGATCTGTCCAAAGCCATGCTGGTGCTCGAAAAAGAAGTAGAGGTGCGGGCGCTCGCGGAAAGCCAAGTGCGGGACGCTGCGCTCGAACTGGAGACGGCCAATCGAGATCTCATCACCCTCAATCAAGAACTCCAAGCCGCCACGAAGAAAGCCAAAGAAATGGCCGAAGTGGCCGACAACGCCAACCGGACCAAGAGCGAGTTTTTGGCAAACATGAGCCACGAAATTAGGACCCCCATGAACGGGGTGATCGGCATGACTCATTTGCTCCTGGAAACACCGCTAGATCCGGATCAGCGGGAGTGCGCGGAAACGGTTCGGAACAGTGCAGACGCCTTGCTGACCATCATCAATGACATACTGGATTTTTCTAAGGTTGAGGCCGGAAAAATGGTCTTCGAGGTGGTGGATCTAAACCTGAGGCAGGTTGTCGAGGAATCCCTCGATTTGCTAGCCATCAAAATCTACGATAAAGGGCTGGACGTCGGAATGGTTCTGGAAGAAGACGTGCCTCTCCAGCTTCGCGGTGATCCGGGACGCCTCCGGCAGATTCTGCTCAACCTGCTTGGCAACGCCGTTAAGTTCACCAAAGAAGGCGGCGTCCTGGTCTCGGTCCGCTTGCAAAGCTCCACGGAACAAACAGCAACCCTGTTGTTCGAGATTGAGGACACCGGCATAGGAATTCCAGAAGAAGCTCAACACCGCCTCTTCCAAGCCTTCAGCCAGGCGGACAGCTCCACGACTCGGAGATTTGGCGGCAGCGGCTTGGGGCTCGCCATCAGCAAGCGCCTGAGCGAATTGATGCATGGAGGCATCGGCGTTCGCAGCACAATGGGCAAGGGTTCGGTTTTTTGGTTTTCGGTCAGGCTCGATCGGCAGCCGATTTCGCAGCTCCAACCCGAGCCTCCGAGAAGGAAGATCCTGTGCCCAATCGTCGGCGTAGGCCTCGGGCCAATTCTTCAAAAACAGCTCGCCAACGATCTGAGGCCAATGGCAGCAAGTGTGAGGTTCGTGAATTCCACGAAAGAATTGCTTCCTCCGGAGACGGCGGTCACTCCAAAATCGGCCTGTTCGGCGATTCTCATTTGTGATCAAGCCAATGATCTTGCCATCGAACTTCCTCAACCAGGTGAATTGGGCGCCGCTGCCTTGATCGTCCTCGCAAGGCCCGGACTACGCCAAGAGTCCTCCGAAAATCCCGGAGCTCGGCGCACCAGATTCGTGAAAAAACCTCCAAAAATCGGTGATTTGCGCGATGCGATCGAGATGCTCGCCGACGCCGGAACATCCGCGAAAAGGGCCGCGCTCACTCGGTCTTCCACGCCTGAATCGCCAACACCGAACGCCACTCCCATGGGCGAGGTCAAAGACGGGAACTGGCTGTCCGTGCTGGTCGCCGAGGACAACCTCGTGAACCAAGTGGTGATCAAACGGATGTTACAAAATATTGGGATTCATCCCGATATCGCCGCCAATGGGCTGGAGGTATTGGAAGCTCTGGAAAAACGGGATTACGACATGATACTCATGGATTGCCAAATGCCGGAGCTGGATGGCTATGAGACGACCCGGCGCTTGGTCTCGGAAGACTCCGTGGTGGCGAAGAGAGGGGGCCAGAAACCTGTCATCATCGCGGTGACCGCGAACGCGCTGGAGCACGACAGACAACGCTGCACCGATGCGGGGATGGATGATTATTTGAGCAAACCGGTGCGTCTGAAGGATCTTCGAGAAATGATCGCCAAATGGCAGGACAGAATCGAATCCGAGAAAGTAGCCAGCAAGAGCTGAACACGAACGCTCCGGCTAAACTCCTGCGGAATCCATTATCTTTAAAGCGCCAGATTCAATTCTCCACGGGGTTCAGATGCCGTTTCAGGTTTACGGATCTGGTGAGTGGGTTCGATCGAAAGGATTGGCGGCGAAGCCGTTTCTAGGTTGAAACGAAATTCGATTCACTCCAATTTTGCGCCGTGGCGAAATCCGGTTTAGGACGGGGACTAGGGAAACTCATTGAGTCCGCATCCAAAAGTGGGACTCTCCAAATCCATGAGCCGGGAGAATCGGCAGCTCCGGCATCGCTCGATCACGGATTCAAAACCATTCTTGGGAATCCTCCCGGCTCCGGCAAAAAAGAGAATTCATCCGCCACGGCGAATATCGAACTTCCTGCAGAGGCGGGACCTCACCCCCTCTTAACTCGGTTCCCCACCCGTTTCTTTGCCCGGGTTCTCTCGGGTATTGACATCGTCCTCTTGACAACCGCCCTATTGGCGAGTCTTGGGCATCCGGGGAGACTCCAATGGCCACAAGCAGTCGTGTGTTCGATCCTGGTGATCCTCGGAGCAGGCTGTTCCATCTTGGCGGCGTTTCTTTCGCATTCGATCGAACCCCAAAATGAACGTCCGAACGCGCCCCGACCCACCGAACCTACCAGAAAGGCCGAGTCAAAGTTGGAATCCCGGCCAGGATGATGGTGTTGACGGCAAACTCGTTCAACCTTAAAACGGCAGTTGCCCCAGTTGAATCTTCGCAAGATCCTGGCGATAAAGTTTTTCCGAATCTCTCACCAGATCCACAAGGGATATGCCTCCCTCTTCGTCAAGCCTTTCTCGTCCAGGATTCTGGAAATCTCCACGAGGATCAACTTCCGTTTTAAGGTTCAAGAGCGCCATGCGCCTGGCTATCCTGTGCGTGGGTGTGGGGGTGCTGGATAAAAACACGTTGGAAGCGGCTTTCCGCCGGATAAACCAAGATAATCCGAGGGATCCTCTCGCGGCCGCGATTTTTGAACTCGACAACGGCCTGACCGTTTATGTGAGCGAGAATCATCAAACCCCTCGCTTCTCGGCGGAAATCGCTGTCCGAGTGGGCGCGAAGCAGGATCCACCCGGATCGGAGGGTCTGGCACATTTTCTGGGGCGCCTTCTTTCTCATGGCACCAAGCTCATGGGGACGGTGGATTATGAGAAAGAGAAGCCACATCTTGAGCGAGTAAGCGACCTGCTCGAAACTCGGTCCAAAGAGTCAGATCCCCTGAGGCGAAGACACTTGCAAGAGGAAATCGATGCGGCTTCCCAATTGGCAGCGCGATACTCGATTCCGAATGAGATAAAAGAGGTCTACGACGCGATGGGCCAAATGGGATTAAGGACCTTCGTGGGCCCAGACGAAATAGTCTGCGGGGTCGATCTTCCCTCGAATCGGTTGAATCAGTGGGCACTCATCGAATCTGACCGGTTTCAAAATTCGGTTTTCCGCGGAATGCACTTCGCGGTCGAACTGATTTACGAGGAGCAAAACCGGTTCTTGAAGGATAAGGAGCATGCTTTGAGCGCCTTGGTTCAGAAGCAGCTTTTCAAAAACCATCCATACGGCCAACTGGCTGGAGCCGTGGAAGCGAGCTATGCCTCAAATCCATCGATGAAGAAACTAAAACAACATCATCGATCTTACTTCGTGCCTAATAATAGCGCGATCTTCATCTCGGGTTCGGTCGACACGGAGCAGGCCATCAGGATCATTGATAAGCACTTTGCAGGCAGGAAATCCGAGACTTTGCCGCCGGTGAGAACCTGGCCTGAGCCTCCGCTCCGATCGGTGGAGCGAGTGAACGTCACGCAACAAGGCGCAGAGCGAGTGCTCCTGGCCTTTCGCCTCCCAAGCCGCGACCATCCGGATGCGGAGACCCTGAGACTCGCCGAGTTGATTCTCAACAATCCCGCCGCAGGACTGATCAATAAGGAGCTGAATGGAAGACAAAAAGTGGCAGGAGCAGGCTCCGCCATTAACCTCATGGCTGACCATGGAGCGCACTTTTTGTGGGGTGTTCCGAAAAGCAAGCAGACCGTCAAAGAAGTTGAAAACCTTTTGCTCGAGCAACTTGAACGGTTGAAATCGGGGCGGTTCGAAGGAGGCGTTTTTGAGTCCGCCCTGCTGGAATTCAAGAAGTCTCGCGAAACCGAACTTGAGTTCAATGACGCTAGGGTGGGCCGCATGCGGAACTCTTTTATTTCCTCCGCCAAGTGGGATCAGACGGTCGATGAAATGCGCCGGATGGAGAACATCACCAAGGAAGAGGTGGTTAATGTCGTGAAGAAATATTACGATGGGGGGTTCGTTGCAGGTTGCCGCTTCGACGCGCCCCACGATGTTTCCCCGGTCGAAATGCCAGAAATCGAAAAAATCCATCGTGGCTCGAACGTTCGTTCCGACTTCGCCCTCAACCTCTTGGCAATGGAGATAGGAGGCATCCAACCGAAGTTCGTCAAACCAGGAATAGATTTTCAAAAACTGGCGTTGCAGGAAGGGGTGGAATTTTATTACAGCCGCAATCCGGTCAACCGGCTCTTTACTCTTACGTTCTCGGTCGACACCGGGACACGCCACGACAACCGCCTCGCTATTGCTTGTTTATTATTGAGAAAATCGGGCTCCAAACACCGGCCAGCGAGCCAACTCGCGAAAGCATGGGCGAGGCTCGGGACAGATCTTTCGATCACCCCTGGTGAGGTGGAGACGACATTGACTCTCACCGGACTTGACGAGAATTTCAGAGACTCCGTAAGGCTGCTGACGGAACTCATGGAGGAACCGGCAGCTGCGCCGGAGACGCTGGATGAATTGAAAAGAATCATGATCGCCCAGCGGGAAAGTTCTAGAAAGGACGTTCGCACCACTGCCGCCGCTCTTTCCTCCTTTAACCGCCACGGCACCAACTCCCCATACCTCCGGGCTCTCTCCAGTCAAGCATTGAAAGGACTGGAGAGACGGGAGTTGCACAAATTGACCAGCGACTTGCTCGGCTATAAACACTCGATCTCCTACGTGGGAGGACTTTCGAAAGAGAAGGTCGTCGATGTCCTGCGCCAATTGCGCCCGGCGTCAACGCGACTGAAGCCACCCCCCCCCTACCCCTTCCTTCGCATCGAGAGCTCTACGACGAACCGAATTCTGTTCCTCCACACAACAATCGACCAAGCTCAAATTCGAATCGAAACCTGCAACGACCCGGCTGATGAGTCTTCCCAAGCGACCATCCAGCTATTCAATAACTATTTCTCGGGCGCCACTTCGGGCGTCGTTTTTCAGGAACTGAGGGGATCACGTCCTCTGGCCTACTCGGCGGGGGCTGTCTACTCGATCGGGATCAGAAAGGGTGAGCAAAGCCTCATGGCCGGTCAAATCACCTGTTCGCCTGAGAACACAGCCAAATCAATCGATGCTTTCGTTAGTTTACTGCAGAATCTGCCGGTCTCTCCGGGGAACTTCGAAATCTCTCGTCTTGAGGTAATCAATAGGTATCGCACTTCAAGACTCGGTTATAGGGAAGTTTTGGGCGCGGTCCGAGAATGGGAGCATCTGGATATGCCCGTGGACCCCAGAGAAAGCCGGTTTCAATCCATTCACTCGATGCCCTTTGACACGGTGCTCGACTTTCACAATCGTCGCATCAAGAATAAGAACCGGTTGATCTCGATTGTCGGTGACCGTTTGAAACTCAATCTTGCAGCTCTTGAAAAGTTCGGAGAGGTGACGGAAATGCGAGTGGATCAATTATTTGCTAATTGAGTTCCGGATGAGGCGGAGGAGATCGGCAGACTGCATGAATTCAGAACTGGAAATAAATCCTTTAAATGA
>SYMW01000090.1 GCA_005805305.1 Verrucomicrobiales bacterium | reverse complement strand
GCTCAGGCTGTTTGGCAATGAACCGGATAGGCATGGAATCGAGGACCCCTCCCCATTCTCCCTCCTGCTTGGAACCAAGACCATCGAGGCCCAACCCAAGGCGGGCGGCCGCCACGCCGCCGAGTGGCGCTGGAGCCCCGCACCCCTGCCAGAACTGCTAACGATTCTGTTGAAGACCGGATCCATCCATTCTCCGGAGCTGCGGGCGACTTACTCGACGGATTTGGATGCTACGGAGCGTCCGATTCCCTTCGGCTCGTTTCTGCTCCCTTGGGCGCCTTGGCCCCGCCCGCCCGCGCCGCCACCACCTCAAAAAACGGAACTCGCAGGCGGCGATTACGAGAGAGGACGCGATCTTTTCACCAGCGAACGATTGAAATGCGCCACTTGCCATCGTTTGCGGGGCGAAGGCAGTTTGCTGGGTCCTGACCTCAGCAATTTGGTCCACCGCGATCCCTCCTCCGTGCTTCGTGACATCCTCGAACCCCATCTGAGAATCAACCCGGATTATGTGGCTTATCACATCGGGCTGCGGGACGGAAGCGAACTCACGGGCTTCGTGCGGACTCAGGGCGCCGGCTCCCTGCGCTTGATAGGCGCCGACGGGAAGGAGCAATTCATCAAGCGCGAGACCGTGACATCGATGAATCCAAGCGCCGCATCCTTGATGCCGTCCGGATTGCTGGAGGGACTTCCAGAGCCGGGAATTCGAGATTTGATGACCTACCTGGTGAACGAACCCCCAAAACGCAGCCCCGCCGAGAGTGAAACTGTTAATAAGGCGCGGAAAGAGTAGACATCTGGCCGGGATGTTTCGAGGCCCCCCTTTTCCACGCCTTGCTTTGGCGTGGCGCCGCTTGGGCCTTCGGGCAGCCGGAGTCTCGGTTCATTCGCCGATGAGTGTCTAAGCGTCCGCGCCAGCACTTGGCCGCGCCATCAAATCCTTCCCAACCGAAGAGTCACGGCGATGGATGCCGCTCGCGCAGCTTGCGGTAAACGGAACGTGCGGCGTTCAATTGCATGGCGACATGGTCGATAGCGTTGGGGATGCGATCACGCCGTTTCAGATCCGCCTCGAGCCGATCGATCCATGCGAGAAAATACTCGGCATCCGAACTTGAATCGAGTGGCTGGCCGCGCATCTCGACATAGACCGGGTTGCCATGCGCGGCAAGTTCCGCGCCTCCGGGAAAGGAAGACTGCGGATTGCCGCTTTTGCAACGCACCGAGAGCCATCCAGAACGATTCACTTCCACCGATTGATCGAAGGTGAGCTCGGTCTCGGACGCGGTCGGGATCTTTGTCCCCACGACCACTCCGTTCTGGATGAGTTCGAAAGTTGTCAGGGGGAATTGAGACGAGACTCGGGCACGGACCCGGACCCGGCTGGCGCTGCCAAGACGAAGGATGTCGCCGGGACCGCTCCCGTCAGCGGTCCATTCAATCATGGGACCTGTCGTGACGAATGAACGGCCCACTTTTTGACCGAGCATCCAGGAGGTGTATTCGAGTCCGTTTGTGAGCCGCACATAACAACGCCCCCAACCCGGTGGATAACTCGAGATGCGATTCAAAAACACATCCGTTCCGGCCGCGGCGGGGAGTCGAAACCCGCAGTTGAGAAGCCTGTACCACAGTTTCAGGGAGGCCGCGTACCCGAACCCCATCACATCCAGCGTGTCGATTCGCCCCAGAGCCGCGTCCACCGGCAAGCCCTTGGCCGAATAGGCGCCATCATAGGGCGATTCAGGGTCTGAAGCGGGATGCGTGTAACTGACCGTTCCAAGCTGCTGGCGCGCGCGTTCGGCGATATCCGCGTTGGTGGGCACATCCCAGGGATTAGTCGTTTCCTTGAATCCCGTGAAGATAGGCTCCACAAGCTGGCTCAAGTTGCCGAGCGTCATGTGCCCCCAAATCGTGCTGCGGAATTCCTCGTTCCAATAAAGAATGGACCGTTTGGAAGAGAGCGGATCGGGGCGTCCCCGAAAGTAAGCGCGATCGAACACGCCGTCGCCATCGGAGTTGGCCACCACCACGTTGGCGATGTGGAGATCCTCACCTTCGCATTGATCACGAATGGAGGTCGGCCCAGTGTGCCACGCGCCATACCCATAGTTTGCATGAATATGGTTCTCGCCTGAATACCAACCGCGCCCGGGCATGTCGATCCATCGTTCGAGGGACATGTCGAGGGTTTGGGTGGATCCCGCGATGACGTCGACTGACCGCCTGTGAACTTTGTACTCGGGGCCGTGCCATGCCTGGACGGCCACTCTCCCAGCGGGCACATCGAGCGCTTCCTCGCGACTTGCATAGAAATGCCCAACTCCACCCGTGACACGGTAAAGGGAGCCCAGTGGAAAATGAAACTGGCCTCCCTCCCTTTTGACGCTGATTCGGGCGGTGAGCGGTTGGCCGTCGTTGGAGTCCTTGAGGATGAGGCGCAGACGGCCGGCGGGCTGGCGAAACTCGACGCGATCCAGGAGGAGCGTTTCACGTCGGCCGTTCGTCAGATCAATCCGCGCCAGCGCGGTCGCGCCCTCGTGGTTTTCCGTGTGAACGAGCCACTTCCCGTCCGCGCTCACGCTCGGCCAATCTTCGTCTGCTTGTCCGAAAGTCATCTTCCGGGCGTCCTGCAGCGGGTTCTCCAGTGGGATGTGCCAAATATCGTTGTGGGCGGTTCCCCTGTCCGTCACGACGAACACGCCTCGGCCCGAGGCGTCCGAGCACATCCCATAGATTCGATTGGGCCATCGGACGAATTGGGTGGGTTCCCCGCCAATCGAAGGAACAGTCCAGAGATCCACCGAAGGCCCGTTGTTTCCGTCCTGTTGACCCGGCTGCTCTTGAAACGTGGCGAGGATGATTCTCGTGCCGTCGGCGGTCAAAGTCCATTTCATGCGGGCCCGCCGGCTCTCGTTCAAAGGCGCGAGGCTCACCGTCGAGAGGGCGCCCGAGGCCAGTTCGCACCAGTGGAGCCGGTGAGGTTGTCCTGAGACAGCGAAGAGCCCCAGCAATCGCTTGCCGTCGGGATGGAATTGAACCCGGCCGCGAGCGAGGATTTCGCTTGGCAGCGGGAGGCGCTCGCCCGATTCGGCGTTGATAAGCCGGAGCAAACCAGTGTCCAATCCCGGAGCGCTCACGAAAGCGATTCGTTTGCCGTCGGGAGACCAGGACGGTTCCAGATCCCAGCCCTCGGTTCCCGTCAACCGGGTCAGCACCCCGCCCCCTCGGGGCATGAGGGAGATCGCTCCATGCATGGACATCGCGATCATGGAACCATCCGGCGAGAGGGCGGGTTGGATGCCGCCAAAAGCCCATTGAGCCGTTGAGCGGCTGAGTGGAGCCATCAAACCCTGGGTTGCGCCAAGCGGCGAAGTGATCACGGCGATCCAAAGAACCAGACATCGACGGAGCCTGCCGCGTAATGGGAGAGAGGAATTCATGAGATTGCTTGCCGCGGACTGGGAAGTTGGAAACGAGCGATGCGACCGGAGTTCGAGACCGAGGATGATTCCCCGACCGGGTTCGGTCAAGTCAACATGGAGATCAAAACCACGGCCGGCAGCGCGAGTCCGAGCATTCCTTGAAGAAACCGTTCTTTTTGGTTCCTTTGCCCGCTCCAAATGTTATTCTTTTAGGAAACTCGGGTGACTTGAGGGAAAGGGCATGGACGCCCGCCGAACCCTGCAGGTCATCAGCATCGTCGCCGCGACATAGCGGAGGCGGATTCATCCGGGGTGCCGCCCCGCCGGATCGAAGGAAGCACAGCATGATTGCCACCGTCACAGTCAGTTCGATTCTAAGCTCCAAAGGATCACGGATTTGGTCCGTGGAACCGGAAACGACGGTATTTGACGCCATCAAGACGATGGCCGACAAGAATGTGGGCGCGCTCCTCGTCATGGAGGGAGAAAAGCTGGTGGGAGTGATCTCGGAGCGCGACTACACCCGAAAGGTCGCTCTCAAGGGAAGATCTTCGCGGGACACCACGGTTCGCGAAATACTCTCCCCAAATGTGGTGTCCGCGACGCCCAGGCACACAATAGAGGTTTGCATGAGATTGATGACGGAAAACCGTGTTCGCCATCTGCCGATCGTGGAGGGGGAAACGGTCGTGGGAGTCGTGTCGATCGGCGATCTCGTGAATTGGACCATTTCCGCGCAGCACGCGGCCATCGAGCAATTGGAGAATTACATCACGGGTTTGTGAAGTTTTCTGGTAGCCATCCGCTCCTCGATGGGCCATGGTCAAGGCAAAGTAAAATGCTCGTTCGTCAACAGCCACTCACCCTCCACTTTATGAGTTCCTCCTACGAATGGATCGCCTCCTCGGAACCGCGCCGCGGGGCACGGAATGAGACCGTTGCCTGCAATGCCATCACAAGGGCATTTACTCTCATCGAATTACTGGTGGTGATTGCGATCATCGCGATCTTGGCGAGCATGCTCTTGCCCGCTTTGTCGAAGGCAAAACAAAAGGCGCAAACCACCAAATGCATGAACAACCTGCGGCAGGTTGGGCTGGCGTTGCAGCTCTACCTCAACGACTACGATCGTTATCCGGGGCATTTTTTCGTTCCAAACGGAACCATCGTCTATCCGCCGAGGCTCATGCCCTACGTGGCGAGCAATCTGGCGGTCTGGAATTGTCCGACCGAAAGTCCCCGATATTACTGGACCAACACCACGAAGACAGGCGCGCCGCTGGTGCTGACTCCCAGCACCGGATTTTGCTATGGGTACAACGACTGGGGTGGAGTGAGCGAGTTTACAAAACCGTACCAGGGTCTCGGAGGAGATATCGGGTCAGGCAATGAACCGTGGAACATTGAGCCCAAGGAAACTCATGTGAAATCGCCGGCGGACATGATTTGCCTCGCCGACAGCCGTTCCGACGCGGTGTGGGACACCGCGATCGATCCCGCTGATGGCGACCCGAAAGGTGCCGAGCAAGCCGAATGGCCCAGCAGCCGGCATGGAGGGAGCGGAAAACCGAAAACCAACGCGGGCAACGTAAAATCCAGCCAGGGTGGGGGCGCCAATTTCATGTTTTGCGATGGCCATGCCGAATTCATCAAGCAATCCATTGCGGTCTCGAAGGAGCCTCATATCAGAAAGCGCTGGAACGCAGATAACGAGCCTCGTTTGAACCAATGAGGAAGGCGCAGGCGAGGGCGCCATCGATCTTGGATTCTGTCTCCCGACTCCTCGGCGCCCTGATTTCGACCGGGGAGCGGCAACCTCTGAGGCTTCCCTTTCTACCTCGCCTGCGCGGACAGTGATCGAACAATTCTTTCGGGTATGCGAGCGTGGAGGCTCGTGGCGGTTCCAAACACATTGACCCAGGCTGCGCGGTCGAACATCATCATTTCCGAACGCGACGATAAAACTGGAGACGGCGTCGGGACATGATCAAGAGTTGCAGAAGCCTGGATGAGATAGTCATTACGTCGAGCGAGGCCATTCCCCGGTGGATCTGGTGAGTGAGGTTGATCCATGACTATGAAATACTCGGCAGGCTGCGCGGCGCGGCAGCACAGCCTTGCCTTTAGCTGAATGGTCACAGGTGAGTCGGAATGTTTTTGATCCCCAGGGTCTTGAGAAGATTCGTTTTGGCCAACTGCCATTTCTAGGATAAACAATATGTTTTGGTGCGACCAATTGGCGGAGAAAATCGACGGACCCCAGATCATCAATGATTCCAAGACGCCTTCCGGGCGCGCCCACGTGGGAGCCTTGAGGGGGCCGCTGATCCACGACGCGCTGTTTCGAACCCTGAAGGGCAGGGGATTGCCCGTTCGGTATCTTTTTGGATGCGACGATTACGATCCGGTGGATGAAATCCCCTACGGCGAGGCCGGTCACTTCGAGCAATATTTGGGGGCGCCCCTCTGCAATGTTCCGCCGCCGCCGGGCTCAACCGCCACCGACATGGCGGATCATTACATCTCGGAGTTTTGGGGTGTGTTCAAGGAACTGGGGATTCAGCCAGAGTATTACCGGATGCGGGACATCTATCGCGCCGGCCAATTTAATGAGTCGATCGATGTGATTCTTCGGCACGCGCACGTCGTGCGGCGTCTGTACAAGGAAATCAGCGGCTCCGAGCGACCGGACACATGGCATCCTTTCCAAGTGGTGTGTGAGCAGTGTGGACGGATCGGAACCACCGAAGTCACGGCGTATGACGGCAAGGAAGTCACCTACGAGTGCCGGACCGACCTGGTCAAGTGGGCGCGCGGCTGCGGCCATCGAGGCAAGATGCCCCCATTTGATGGCGCGGGGAAACTGCCCTGGAAACTCGAATGGTGCGCCAAATGGCGTTCGTTCCCAGTCACGATTGAAGGCGCGGGACAGGATCATAGCACCAAAGGCGGTTCGCGAGATGTGGCCATGGCTTGCTTGCGCGCCATCTTTGGGCAGGAGCCGCCCCTGAATTGTCCATACGACTTTTTCCTCGTGGGCGGCGCGAAGATGAGCTCCTCGAAAGGCGTTGGGGTTTCGGCTCGGGGCATGGCGGATTTTCTCCCTCCGGAGGTGCTGCGTTTCCTGATGATTCGCACGACGCCAAGACATCATGTCAACTTCGATTCCTCCGAGGCGCACATCATCAAAATCTTCAATGAGTTCGATCGGTTTCAACAACGCTATTTCCATGATACCAAAGCAAGCGCCGAGGATAAGCGAATCTACGAACTGGCCCGCGTGTCGCCGGAGCCGGATCACTGGGTGGCTGATTTTCAATTGATCGCCGCGTTGATACAGATGCCGCACATCGATGCGGAGAAAGAGCTCGAGCACCGGAAAGGATCTCCGTTCACGGAGCTGGAGAGGAAGCATCTGGCGCTCCGCGTGCGCGCGGCCAGGTATTGGATCGAGAATTACGCCACGGAGGAGGAGAAAACCCGGCTGCAAGAAGCCTTGCCGGCGCGCGCGCAAGAACTCACCGCGGCTCAGCGCGCGTTTCTCCGCTTGCTCGCGACGCTCTTGCCGGGAACGAAATGGGAAGGGGACCCCTTGCAAGTGTGCATTTTCAACGCGGCGCGGCTCACCCCGATTGATCAACCCAGCGCCTTCAAGGCCATCTACCGCGTGCTGCTTGACCGCGAAAACGGACCCAAGGCGGGAAACTTCCTCTCTTTTTTAGACTTGGACTTCGTGGCGCGACGATTCTCCGAACTTCCCGTCGATCGCTTCGAGTTCCTCGAAAACACCGGCATAGATGGGGAGCTTTTTCACAAATGGCTCGCCAAAGAGACTCCCAGCATCTCGGCTCTCGCCGCCAAAATTCAATTCGTGATGAATGCTTCCGAGTCGGATTCGATTTCCACGGGCGAGGGTCCATTGGACGGCCTTGGTGTCGTTGAGTTTCTAGCCACGATGGCGGATGGCAAAACGCACTGCAAACGCGTGTTGTTGGAGCGGTTTCAAGGAACCATGGAGGCGGCTCGGAAGGAAATCGGATTGTTCCAAGTCCGAGCGAGGCAGTTCGTCGAGAAATCCAGCGTCCTCCACGGCAAGCCGGTTTCCATTGATTCCTGATTGGAACTGAGCCGGGACTAGGCAATCCCCGGCAGGGCTGGGCAGCAGGGCAGCCCTGCCCTCAGTTGAACCTTAAAATGGGAGTTGCCCCTGAAGAACCTGCGCAAGATCCTGGCGATAAATTCTTTCCGAATCACTCACCAGATCCACAAGGGATAAGCCTCGCTCTTCGTCAAACCTTTCTCATCCAGGCTTTGCCAAATCTCCACGAGGTTCAACTGCCTTTTAAAGGTCGAATTGCCCCGGCTGAGACGAAACATCGAAAGATCCAGGCAACCCAATGATTCCGCGCTGGATGCCGACCCTGCCTTTTTGGCCGCACGTTGGAAGACTGGGCTTGAAGCGTTTCTGACGCTGGTGTTTCCTGATCCAGAACTCCAATCTAGACCATGCATTCCTTGGCGACTCCAGACGACTTAATTGAGCTCCGGCTGATGGTCGAGGAATTGGTGTGTCACATTTTCCGGTTTGATTTGGAGTCCGTTCAGCAAGTGGCGCCGGAGGATGTGAGCATCCGCCAAGAAGTCCCTTTGGGAGGCGACAAGGCGTTCGCGGATATTTTGGTGAGAGCGCCGGGTGTTGTCGGTTCCATGGCCGAAGTGGATCTCGGATACTCGCCCGAACGTGTCATCGAGAGCCTTCGGCGCAAGCTCGCGCATTCTTGCGATCTGTTTTCTGAGATCAAACGGTTAGTGCTGGTTTACGAACCCGATCCGCGCACCTGGGGTGAGGTCAGGAAAACCATTCTCGATCTGCTGCCAAACCATTGGAACTTTGAGGTCTGGGACACGGCGGAACTGCTTGGCCGGGTGAGGGAAACTTTCGGCGTGGACATGCAAGAAATCACCGCGGCGAGAATGCCTCAAATTCGAGCGGCGATTGATCGAGCCAAAGGCGAATACGCTTTTGGCGAGGCCGCGGCCAATGAACCAATCGAGGCCGCCCTGCTTTGGCAATTCAGTCATTGGCGTTTGCGGCAATTATTCGCCCGAACGGCTGACAAGCGCGCGATCGTCGAGCCAGCCAATTATTCGGCGGCGGTGGTGGTGTTCGCCGATCTTTGCGGCTTCTCCGGTTATGTTCGAGACACCCCGAGCGGCAACGCCATCCGCACGAGCCTGAGTTCGTTTTACTCCAAAGCCCGGTATCAAATCATCAATGATGGCGGGATGCTATACCAGGTCTTGGGCGACGCGGTGATCGGTGTGTTCGGAGTTCCTGATCAACCGGCAAACTACGCAGGCCGCTCTTTCGAATGCGCCCGCGCCCTGCTAGACATCGCCAATTCCGTGTCCAATGAATGGCAGCGCAGAATAGACCGCCTTCAACCCGTCCGAGGAGGGCATATCGGCATGGCGATTGGCGAACTGCAATTTGTGTCCCTTCGTCCCTTCAGCCGCACGCATCTCGGCATCATCGGCGATGCCATCAATCTGGCGGCGCGGCTGTCCAACGCGGCTCAACCTGGTGAGATCGTGATCAGTAATTCGCTTCAGTTGCAACTGCCCTACGCGGCACAGCAGAGGCTCCGTGAGATCGATCCAATTGAGGCCAAAAATGTGGGGCGCATCAAAGCGTGGCGCTACCACCATTCCGAACCCTCGCCCTCGCGTTAAACCTTAACCGTTAAAACGGCAGTGGCCCCTGTGGAATCGTTCTTCGATGTTCTCGGTGGATATCGTCAGAGGCATACACTGCTTCTTCAAGGGATAAAACCACAGAGTGGCGGGGGCGGCCGCATCCCCGGTCCCAGCCGCGGTCACTCATTTCAAGCAGGCTCCGTTTCTTTCCCCACCGACGAGCACGCACCCGTTCTTAAAGACCGGCACCTCGTAAATGTGGCTTGGACCCTCCCGGCGATTGGACGTGAACCGATATGCCGAGTATTGCCTCCACAAGGCACAGAGTGTTTGTTGGAGCAAAGAATAAGCGCGCGTCAGAGGCGGTTCCGGCTCCGCGCCACGGGGAAACGGAGGGGCCTTCATTCGATCTTTGATTTTTTTGCGTTTTGCTCTTATCATATCCCCAGCTTGCCTCGTTGAATGCAGAACCTATGCTCGAATCTATAAAACAAGTCTTCTTG
Source organism: Verrucomicrobiales bacterium (assembly GCA_005805305.1). Lineage (GTDB taxonomy): Bacteria > Verrucomicrobiota > Verrucomicrobiia > Limisphaerales > F1-80-MAGS106 > F1-80-MAGS106. The sequence continues at coordinate 12,695 of SYMW01000090.1, read as the reverse complement.
GGACTGAACTGGGTAGATTCGTTCGTCCTCATATTCCTCTTCCTGGGTGTCCTGGTGGGCCGCAAACGAGGAATGTCTCAAGAGGTGTTGGATCTCATCAAATGGCTGCTGATCGTTTTCTTCGGCGCCACCCTCTGCGTGCCCGTTGGTTCAATGATCGAAAGGCTGGCTCATTTTAGCCCGCTTTCGTCTCGTGTCATGGCCTACATTTTCGTGATGCTGGTGTTCGTGGTGATGTTTGCTTTTGTCCGAAAGATGGTTGGAGAAAAGCTGGTGGGCAGCGATACGTTTGGATCGCTTGAATTCTACTTGGGCATGATGGCGGGCGGCGTTCGCTTCGCGTGCATGATGATAGTCATCATGTCTTTCCTGAATGCCAGATACGTGACCGCTGCGGAGAAGGCGGCCGCCGCCAAGGCCGACAAGGATAACTACGGCTCCATCACCGTCCCAAGCATCGGTTCCTTGCAAGACGATGTGTTCCTCAAGTCTCTGACGGGCCGTTCCGTCAAGCGTTACTTGGGCGCCCAACTCATCCCATCATCGGAAAACGTCGCCGACCCCCTGAAAAACAGCGTGGGCCGCCAGCGCGGCCGGACCTTGGACGAAGTCATCGGAGGCCCGGCGAAATAAGGAATGCTCGGATTGAGCATGGGAGCCCGCGTGATGGGACTCGGTTGGCTCACGCCGCATCGGTTCCTGCATGCTCAGATGCCTGATCCGGCGCTTCTGGGCTGAGCTGATTTGCTATGTCTGGCTTCATCACCCCCTCTGTGCTCGATCAAATCCGCGGCGCCAATGAGATCGTGGAAGTCATCGGCGCCGTGGTGCCACTCAAACGAGCGGGCGCCAACTTTGTCGCCCTCTGCCCTTTTCATAAGGAGAAATCCCCGAGCTTCAGCGTCAATCCCCAAAAGCAGATCTTTTACTGCTTCGGATGCCACAAAGGCGGCGATGTCTTCCGGTTTATTCAGGATTATGAGAGCCTCACTTTTGTCGAATCCGTCAAACGGCTGGCCGACAGGGCCCGCATCCCCCTTGAGTTCGGCGCCGCGGCGGACGCGCCACAGAAACAATTGCGCGACACCCTGCTGCAGATCCACGAACAGGTGGCGGCACGATGGCATCAAGGGCTCCTAACCGAGGCCCGAGCTCAAATCGCCAGGGACTATCTCGCGAAGCGGTCGATCTCCCCGGAGGCCATCAAACTCTTCCGTCTGGGATATGCTCCCGACGATTGGGAGGATTCCGTGAATTGGGCCAGGAGCAAAAAGCTGGATCTCGAAGTGGTTCTTCAGTCGGGCTTGATCGCAAAAAAGGAAGGTGACGACAGATATTACGGTCGATTTCGAGGCCGTCTAATGTTTCCGATTTGTGACGACCAGGGCCGGGTGATTGGCTTCAGCGGGCGGGTTCTCAGCGGGGACGAGAAAACCGCGAAGTACGTGAATTCCCCGGAAACGCTCTTATTCCACAAGGGTCGCGTGATTTTCGGGCTCGACAAGGCCAAGCGAGCCTTGCTGGACACTCGATGCGCCGTCATCTGCGAGGGTCAATTCGACCTCATCGCCTGTCACATGGCCGGTGTCGTGAACGCGGTGGCGCCCCAGGGGACGGCGCTGACCGCCGATCAGATGCGCCTGCTCAAGCGTTACGTCGAGGAAGTGGTTCTCTGTTTCGACGCGGACGCGGCGGGTGTGAAGGCGACCATCAGGGCTTTGGACGATTTGCTCAAGTCCGGCCTCTCCGTCCGCGTGGCCACATTGCCCGCCCCTCACGATCCCGACAGCTTCATTAGGAAGCATGGCCGCGACGAATTTCAAAGGCGCATCGACGCGGCGGAAGGTTTTTTCGATTTTTACTTGAAGCACCTCTGCCAGTCCGAGGACATCGGCCAGGACAAAGGGCGTTTGAAAGTCGTTCGAGAAATGGGGAGGGCGCTCCAGAAAGCGGCGAGCCCGGTGCTGACGGACACTTATGCTCAGAAACTCGCCTTTCGTTTGGGGGTAGGAACCGAAGCCATCCGGGCTGAATTTCGGAAAGGTCCCGATCCGACTCAACATTGGGGCGCGGACCAGCCACTGGCTGACGCGGTGGAACTTGCCCGCCCGCCTGTGCAGGAATTCTGGCTCCTGAAATTGTTGTTCGCCGAGGATCGCCTGGTGCAAATGGCCCATGGACGCCTTGAACTGGCTTGGCTGTCTAACCCGTCGGTGCGGGCCATCATCACACTCTTGTTCAAGAAGCATGAAGAAGGGGAATGCATCTCCGTTCCGAGCCTGCTAGGGCAGATTGAGGATCAAGAAACGCGGCGAGTGGCGAACGAGGCCGCCGTCGACGACCGGGATTTGCCGAACCGCGACCAGCAACTCACGGATTGCATACGAGGGCTGCGCGACCGCTATATCGATCGAGAAATGATGGCGTTGAACGCTCGGTTGGGATCGGCCCCAACCGACCAAATGAGCGCCATTCAAACCCAGCAAGCCCGGCTACTGGCGCTCAAACGATCGCCGGTTTGAGCTTGAACCGCCGCGCCCATGAGAATCTCGGCCTGCCTCATCACCTTGAACGAAGAAGCCAACTTGCCACGTTGTCTGGCGAGCATTGGAAGCTTCGCTGATGAAGTGGTGGTGGTCGATTCCGGCAGCGCCGATCGGACCAGGGAAATCGCGGCCGAGGCCGGAGCGAGAGTGATCGCCCAGCCATGGCTGGGATATGTGGGGCAAAAGAATTTTGTGATCGGGCAAGCCACTCATGAATGGATATTCAGCATCGACGCGGATGAGGAAGTGTCCGGCGATCTGAGGATCGAAATCGAGGCCCTAAAATCGGCATCGAATCAATCCCCGCCGGCATGCGCCGGATATCGCATGCCCCGATGCGTCCGATACGAGGGGCGCTGGATTCGCCATGGCGACTGGTATCCGGATCGCCTCGTCCGTTTGTTCCGAAAGACCAAGGCCCGTTTCGTCGGCGCAAAAGTTCACGAGCGTTTGGAGTTGTCCGGTGATTTCCGCGATTTGCGTGGAGAATTATTCCATTATTCCTTCGAGAATCGAGCCGACCATTCGAAACGGTGCCAAACCTACGCCAGGCTTTGGGCGGAGTCCGCGTTCGAGGCGGGAAAACGGGCCGGGCCGTTATCGGGTCCCCTGCACTCGGCATTTCGCTGGGCTCGAGGTTACCTCCTTCGCGGCGGGTTCCTGGACGGCCCCCAAGGCTGGCACATCGCCCGCATGTGCGCCGCCGAAGTCCATCTGAAATACACCCTGCTCAGGAGGATGCGAGCAAACCAAGAACCAGCAGAAACAAACGGGTAGCGGACCCTCTTCCCGCCACGCCCGCTTTGGAATGGAATTTCCTTCCGAGCCTTTGGAGCCTGTGGGACTGATATCTCGTCGCCAAGCGGTGTGAACGCATCCGACGATAATCTGAACGCTGGCCGCCTCACCGAACCGCGCGCACTCGGTAGAAAGTCGCGCCGTTCGCCGGGGGGACGATGACTTCCACCCAACCCTCGGACTCCACGACAGGAAACGATTCGGAAACCCAAGCAGAGGCAGGCAGATTCTGAGTGGATTCCAGCGAGCTCCCCCCTGGCACCCCCGCTTTCCAACGCAGCTTGATCTGCCTGTCTCCGATGATTGAGATCTCCAATTCCAGCGTTGGGGATGGCGTCCACCGCACCAAGGCGCTCCATTCGGAAGGCGTTCGAACACGCGCGAGGATAACCTCTCCGCGCGAGCGTAGGAAAGGCCCGCCGTAAAGTCGCGCGTTCGCGGACAATCCGCCTCCTAGGGCTCTTGGATCCGTGCCATCCACGGTAATATAAACGAAGCCCGAGGGGTTGGAGTGGTCGAGGCTGACGAGTTGTCCCCGTTCAGGATCGCTTCCTTCACTACCGAAGACGGGAGGGTCGATGGACGGATACAGTTTCGCCGCCCGAAATCGTTTCAGAGCGACTGTGTGATTGGAGGGAAAGAACACGGTCTGCATCCATTTATGATTCGCCAGCCATTCGACTTCGCGGCGATAGGGAGCGGTGCGCCGCCAGACATCGCCCCAGCGCGCGCTCTCCCCAACCAGGCTGGCGTCCACGGTGGCGCTTAATCGATCCCATCGCTGACGGTTGCTCGAGAGGCTCAGTGGCCCTTGAAACAGATGCCACTGGATGCGATCCGCGAACAACTGCCGGAAATCGGCATTCGCGCGGCATCGGGAATAGAAATAGGTCGGCGTTTCCGCGACCGCGGCTTCGGCATAAATCGGCCCCCAAGAAGAATGTTGCTTCACCAGGGAGTTGATGGAGATCTCCTGGTCCCAGGCAAAGAACTTGAAGCCTGCACTGTTGGTTCCCTGCCGCCGCGCGGCCCACCAGTTATGGTTGGGCCAATCATCCGCCCCTATGAAGATGTGCAGAATCATGTAATCCACGAGATTGGTGACGTCCAATAGAACGGGCAACGCGGGGTTTCTGAGCCCGTTCGGCGCGTTGCCCATCAGCTTTTGATAGTTTCCGGAGAGGGCGAGATTCGCGGAGGTCGCGGAGATCAACTGATTCCAGGCCTGGCGATTCCCGGCGTGCAACTCGGCGAAATCCGCAAGGACATCGTATTCCTCGGGCGCTCCACCCAGATAAGCCGCGGCAAATTCGTCGTCCGGACGTTCGCAGACATTATAAACTCCCCAATAGAGGCCGTTGACGAACAAGTTCGCGAAGAGGCCATGGGCGGAAGGTTGCCCCATATCGAGTTGCGCGTCTCGAACCCACTGGTCACGGACGTAGCTGGCGTCCTTGCGATACCATCGGAGGACGCCGTCGACTCTTTGCCCCCATTCCACGCCGGCCCAGGTGTCCGTCGACCCCGCCCGCAAAACCAAGCGATTAAACCGAGTTTCCTCGGAGTCAGGAAACAGGCGATGCCGCAACCGGGGAGGACCGTGCTCGGCGCGAAAAATCAGGCTGAAACTGTGCTTCGGCGTGAAACTCTTTTGCCGTGAAACATTGCCATGGATGCGCAGTCCCGAGTCGGCCGCGAAGCCAGGAGCCGAGCCCGTGTTGAACCATTCCACGCTCGTCTTGCGCTCCCAGCTGTCGCCGCGAGCCTCCGGGTTTCGATAAATGCCCCTGGGTCCAAACATGTCGTCGGTGGAGGTGGCGACACTCATGATGGGCAGGCTTCGGAGGGAGGCTTCGAGCGCCGGACCGTTAGGGTTGTTGACGATGCGGGCGTCCATCGCGAAATCGGCGGAAGACTCCCGCGACCAGTTGGAGTCCGTGCCTGCTGGAGCCTTTTGCTCCGGCACGCGGCCCGCCAGGATGTAAGTATGGGTCGTGATGGGCGGTGATTCGTAATCGTCGCGCACCACGGCAACTCTGAGAACCGTGGTGTTCGTCAAGAGCAACGAAACGTGATCCATGGAAACCGGAAACCGGAAACCATTTGTGCCGCTGGGCCAGGATCCATCCATCGTATACACAAGCGCTGAATCCGGGTTTCGCTTCGCGAGGGTGACGGCGGTGTTGGCTTCGTAAAACCCGCGAGTCGGCGACACCACGGGAGGTTCCAGATAACCAGCCGTGCCAGTGCCATTCGGCTGGCCGGGACTGGGGGTGCTGAAGAATCTGCCAGGCAGCGTTGTGCCCGCCACCACTTCCAGATCAAAGAAGAAACTCTCGTCGTTTGCCGGGTGGTTCAAGGCAAGAACCGCGAGCAGGTTGGTTCCTGGCCGGAGTTTGGATCCATCCACGAAAAACTCTTCCAGACTGACTGAAGCCGCAATATCCCTTTCCTGGGGAGTGAAGTACCCCGTCGAATCGTCTCCGACGACGTTTCGCCGCGAAATCTCGTGCCCGTTGAGATAAGCGATGAACCCATCGTTGTAACGGACACGAAACTGCAGACCGCCGGCAGCCATGCCGTCCGGCGGGACAAATGGGACGCGTATGTGCGCGGTGGCCGGCTTGGTTTGAGCATATCCAAAGATATCCGTGCGGATGTAGGACTTGAACAACTGCCAGCGAAGTGGGGATTCACCGGACGCTAGAGCCAGAATTTCGTGTTCCCCGAGTGCCGCTTCGAAGAGGGCCGTGTCGTCGATCAATCCGTGGTAGCCGGAGGCTCCGGAGCGGCTCGTCGCGCCCAGAAAGAAGCTTCCGATAGCGGTCATCTTTTGGGTGTTCACTCCTTGAAGAAGCCTCTTCCCATTCTGCCAGATTTCCTTCACCGAACCACGCTTGACGAACGCGTAATGATTCCAGGCCCCCCGCCAGTGGCTCGGTTCGCGATCCGGGATGGAGACCCGGTTCAAGCTCGCATCGCAGCAGCCAGTGTCCCAGTAAATGACCTGGTCACTCCAAGGCACATGGGCGTTCAGTGATCGCGACCCGCCGCCGTCGATCTGGCTTCCGGCCCAGAAAACGCTGTCGTTCGAGGGCTGAACCGCATCGCCTCGAAGCCACACGCTCACCGTCACGGCATCGGTTTTGACCGCCGTGGCGAACATCGAACGAGCCGCGGAGGGCACGTCCATCAATCCTGTCCCGGCAAGCGTCAACGCTCGATCCCCCGCTGCAGATGTCCGGCCCCGCCCCGCGGGCGACAAGGCCGCGCGGATGAGCGTCCCGTCGTGATGACGATCTCCCTGGTCGAGGACTGTAGCCGCGCCCTCAAGGTTGTTGAAATCCCAAAAAGCGATCAAATTGGGAGCGACCCGATCTGCGACATCGAAGCCGATTCCCAATCGAGCTTTCGTCCATGAATCATCCGGAGTTTCGGGTTCGCGCCATCCCCGGTCCGAATCTCCCGCGGGAGGAATTCGAACCCGAACATCCGTGGAGGGTCCGATGAGCGGCGCGGACGAAAATCGCCGGCCCAAGCCCTGGGAGACGTCCGGTTTCTGGACGCCGTATCGAATGGACTGGATCACTCGAATGCCATCGGGCGCGACTAATCCGAGATACCCTCCCTTCTTTGACAAGCGAAAGTTCGTGTGCAACTCCGATCCGGGACGGGTTCTCGCCTTGCCTGAGGCGAAGACCACCAACCGTTTGCCCGCGGCCAGTTCGATCGCGGGAAACTGCCACTTCGTCGGAACGGATTCTTCGTCGGTCAAATGAAATCCCGCGAGTAAAACGGGCGACGAGCTCTGATGATCGATCTCTAACCAGTCCGAGAAATCTCCGTCGCTATCGGCGAGGGTCCGGGTGTTGTCGGCGAGGAACTCCGAGATCCAGATCTGGCTTGAGAGAGTCGTCCTCCACCCGATCATCAACAAGACGAGGAGGAGGGACAGCCAGCGTCTCGGCATAAGCTCCGCGCCGCGCTCGCATCGCGCCGGAGTCCCGGGCAATCGAGCCAAACGACCCCTTCGCGCGGGCGCCGGAACCGAGGGATAGGGAGCGGGAATTCTCTCCTCCAACCTCAAACTATCATCGTTAATTAGGAGCGGTTTAAGCATTGAGAGGTTCATGGGCACAACGAGCGCAAGTAGTTCGGGGCGGTCTCATTTTGACCGGAGCGCGACTGCGTCCTCAGGACCCGTCCAAGATTTGAGGCAGCGAGACGCGCGCAGCCGTCGCTGCGCACACACCTGCGGTCCACGGCAACGCATCGATGCGCTGGCTCAAACTTTGGTTTGCCCTTTGGCTTATGATCTTTATGTTTCGACCCGATCGCCCCGGTCTCCTCGAGCCGCCGTCCGCTCCTGGGCCGGGCGATGATTTCACAGAGTAAAAATCTACTACATGAGCTTGCGGGTTTTCAACACCTTGTCGCGATCGATGGAGGCATTCGTCCCCTTGGACCCACAAGGCAAGGGTGTCGGCATGTATTGCTGCGGGCCCACGGTGCATGACGTCGCGCATATCGGCAATTTCCGGACCTTCGTGTTCTCGGATCTCATGCGCCGGTTTCTTGAGCATCGTGGTTACAAAGTGCGTCATGTGATGAATGTCACCGACGTGGAAGACAAGATTATCCAGCGAGTGCGCGCGGGGAAAACCACGTTGAAGGCGCACACTTCTAAATACGAGGAAGCGTTCTTCGCGGATCTCGAGCGCCTGGGTTGTTTGAAGCCAACCCACATTCCGCGCGCGACCGAATTCATTCCGGCCATCCTCGAATTGATTCAGGCGCTGTTGGATCGCGGGATCGGCTACGGGACGCCCGATGGCTCGGTCTATTTCAGCATCGAAAAATATCGGCGGGCCGGGTTTCGCTACGGGCAGTTGCTCTCCCTGAACACCGACGAATTGCGCCCAGGCGAGCGAGTGGCTGCCGATGAGTATGGCAAGGAATCCATAGCTGATTTCGCGCTTTGGAAGGCGCGCGTTCCCGAGGATGGCGATGTGTACTGGTCCAGCCCGTGGGGGGAGGGCCGCCCGGGCTGGCATATCGAGTGCAGCGCGATGAGCATGAAGCTGCTGGGCCCAAGTTTCGATCTCCATCTTGGCGGCGAGGATCTCATCTTCCCGCACCACGAGGATGAGATCGCCCAGAGCGAAGCCGCCGGCGCGCAATGCCCGGGATGCCGGTTTGTCAAGTACTGGATGCACGGCGCTCATTTGTTGGTCGAAGGCAAGAAAATGAGCAAGTCCCTGGGCAACTACTTCACCTTGCGCGATCTCCTGGCCAAAGGCTTTACCGGCCGCGAAATCCGATTCTTGCTGATGTCCGCCCATTATCGCGAATCATTTAATTTCACACTGGAGGGATTGCAGGGCGCGCGGTCCGCCTTGGGGAGAATCGATGATTGCCTGAATCGGCTCAACGAACGCGCGGGTGGCGCCACCGCCTCGTCCGAGGATCTGAGCAGGGCCGACCTTTGCGCAGGAGTGGAGGAGGCGTTGGATCACGACCTGAACGTCGCCCAAGCCTGGGCCGTCGTGTTCGAGTGGGTTCGCGAATGCAATCGCGCGCTCTCCGAGGCGCGAATCTCCGCTGAAGCCGCCGCCGCCGCGGTCGGCGCCTGGCGGCGGATCGACAAGATTTTCGCTTTGGGCGCGGGATTCTCTTCCGGAGGGGAAGTGCCTCCGGAGTTGGAAGCGATGCTTGCTGAAAGGCAGGAAGCCCGCCGTGTGAAAGACTTTAAACGTTCGGACGCCATCCGAGACGCATTGAAAGCCCAAAACTGGATTATTGAAGACACGCCCGCCGGTCCGAGGCTCAAGAAGTCGGGCTGAGTGGCCCGCCCGATTTGGCTGGGCACCGGGCGCTGCTTTTCCTACGTTTGCGCCATGAGTCCGCGATGGAGAGTTGCTGGAATCAATTTTGACCACATGCACATGGGGGACCTGCTCCGGCGGGTCCGGGAGCATCCTCACGCCGAAATTGTGGGCATCTCCGATGAAAAACCGGAGCGCATGCAATGGGCCAGGCGAAACTTGGGGATCGCCGATGAAAGAACGTTCACCGATTACCGGGCGTGCCTTGAAAAAACCAAGCCCGACTTGGTGATTCTGTGTCCCGCCACGGCGCGCCATGCGGAGTGGACGGAGCGGGTGGCCCCTTATGGAGCGCATGTGCTCGTCGAGAAGCCGTTTGCGGCGAGCCTCGCGGAGGCCGATCGCATGATTGCCGCCCTGGAATCGACAGGCAAGCAACTCATCATCAACTGGCCCTTGCGCTGGGTGAGCTCGCACGTGATGGCGAAGAAGCTCGTTGATCAGGGGGCTATCGGCGCGTTGCGCGAAATTCATTTCTACGACGGCAACCGCGGGCCACTCTACCACACCGCCGACAAGATCGAATTGAATCCCACCGAGGAGGACAAGGCTCGCAGTTGGTGGTATCAAAAGGCTCACGGGGGAGGCTCACTGCTGGATTATCTCGGTTACGGAGTCACGCTGGGGAGCTGGTTCTTCAACGGAAAGAGGCCGATCGAAATCACAACCGTGGTGGACCAGCCGTTCGGGTTGGAAGTCGATGAGCACAGCATCACGGTGGCGAGGTACGATTGCGGGCTTTCGAAGTTTGAGACGCGATGGGGGACTTTCACAGATCCTTGGATCCACCAACCCCAGCCCAAGTGCGGGTTTGTGCTGAAGGGCGATCGCGGGACGGTGAGCAGCTACGATTACGAGCAGTTCGTGAGGCTCCAAACTGAAGAGTGGCCGGAGGCGTCTGAAGTGCCCGCGGAACCTCTTGCCCCGCCGCATCACAATCCTGTGAGTTATGTTCTCCACTGCCTGGAGACGGGTGAACTTGTTCAAGGACCATTGTCGACCGCCGTATCGAGGCTTGGGCAGCAGATCGTGGACAGCGCCGTGAAAAGCGCCGCGGAGAAGCGCGCCGTGGCGTTGGTTGAGTAAAACGGCAGTTGAACTTCGTGCGGGGCTCTTCGCTGTTTTCACTGGATATCCTCAGGGAATTCAAGACCAGGACCCGAAGCGCGGAAGGGCGAGACTCCGTCGAGCCGGGCTTGTTTTAAACCACCCTATCAACCGGTTGGTTTCGCGCTGCCCGCGATGGCTTCGGAGAAGAGTGCCAACACTTCAGTTCGAGCTAGTGAGCCGACCAACCTGTTTTCCTTGTGGTTCGCAACCACGGGAACATTGCGCAATTCGCTGCCCAAGATCACGGGCAAGGCTTCCAGCAGGGACATATTCGGAGTCAGGCAAGCCGGGGCCGGCCGCATGACATCGTAAGCGATGACCGGGATCACCCCTTGGTCGTCTCCCAGGTATTCTTTCAAGTCCTGGAGGGCGACCACTCCAAGGAGCCGCTGGTCAGCGTCCACAACCGGCAGGAAATTGTTGGGGCTCTTCAAAAAGCGGCTCGCGATTTCCCGCAAGGGAGTGTTTTCCAGCAGGGGCGGAGTGGGGGCGCGCATGAGTTCCCCCACGGTCTGTTCCATGGCGCCTCCCGATCTGACGTTGTCCTGATCGATCTGAAAGCCACGGGCACGCAACGGCTCGGTATAGATTGAGTCCTTATGGAGCCGCCCCGCGACGAGCATCGCCACGACGCTCCCGAGCATCAAGGCCGGCATGAGCGAGTAATCGAGCGAGATCTCGAACACCATGATCATCGCGAGCATGGGCGAACGCGTGGTGGCGGAGAGCACGCTCGCCATCCCGACGAGGGCGAAAGCGCTGGTGGGCAAAGCCACCGCGCCGCCGATCTGGTGCAGCAGGCTGCCAAACAGCGCGCCGAAGCTCGCGCCTAGAAACAGCGTCGGCGTAAAGACTCCTCCGACCGTTCCCGCGCCCACGCTGGCCACGGTGGCCAGCAGTTTGGCGAGGAAAAGTCCGCACAGAAGGAGGATCAGCTCAAACGCCGGAGGCAGCCAGCCGTGGAGACCGGGGGCGGCGAGTTTGCCGAAATTATCCTGCAATATTCGGTTCGTCGCCACGTAGCCATTCCCCCAGGCGCCGGGGAACTCGATGGCGATCAAACCCACGGCCAGGCCCGCCAGCGCGAATTTCCCGTAGATCGGGAGCGCGCTCATCCTGAACTGGTCTGAAGCCCATCGAATCATTTTGAGAAAGACCGCTCCCATGATTCCCGCCATCCCGCCCAGCAGCACGAACCAAGGCAGTTGCAGCACGCTGGTGAATTCGTACGGCGGCACGTGATACCACGCTTTCAGACCAAAAAAACTCCGCGAGACCACGGCGGCGGTGACCGAGGAAAAAACGAGCGGCGCGAACAATGTCATGGAGAAATTGCCCAGAACAATCATGGCCGCGAAGACAGCTCCCGCGATGGGCGCGTTGTAGGCTGCCGAGATCCCTGAAGCCGCCCCGCACCCAACCAGCAGCCTCAATCTGTAAGGCGGCCATCGCCGCAATTGCCCCCACTTGGAGGCGAGTGTCGCGGTCAATTGCGTGACGCCGCCCTCGCGGCCGATGGACGCACCGGTCCCGATGCTGACCATGGAAGAAGCCGCGTGGAGGAGCCCGCTCCGGACGGGAAGTTTTCCATCCCCGGCCACGACCACCTCGAGCAGGTTGGAGGGCCGTTGGCGGCCAGCCAGGCGAAGTCCAAAGTGCAGCACCAACCCAGCCGCCAGCCCGCCCAGAGCGGGCACCAACGCGCGCTCCACGGGGGAGATCATCTCGGCAATCTCCACCGTGTCACCCGGCTGCCGGAGAAAAAAGAACTTCACATGCTCGGCCGCGATGAAAAAAATTAAATTGACCAGGCCGCCGAGAATGCCGACCGCCCCGGCCATCAGTAGGTGGAACCCCTCCTCCCGCATCTGGAATTTCTCGCGGAACTGCAACGCCTTCCGCCAGTTGCGTCGCAACACCGCCTCGGCGCGTCCAAGCGCGCGATTGCCGATGAATTTGACGCTCATCCAGAATTGCACGAACGCACATTACCCGGCGCGCGCTAATTTTCGAGCGGCGATTTCTAAGCGGTGACCATCCATTACATGTCACGGCGGCGCTGCCGCGCAGCCGTGATTGTCTTGAGTCAAATTGAAGATTTACCCGATTTTCAATCGCCAGTGAATTGTGGGAAACAGCGAAAGGCCGCTGAATGCCGCACGACGCCGCGGCCCCAATCCCTGAGCTGGAGACCCCTCCCTGCCTCAGTGCATCCGCAGGTTGACGGTGAATTTGGCTGGCAGCCCGGAGCGCGTTTGTGTGCGAAGCACCAGCCGCAGCAGGTTTGGCGTGATAGCGAGCCTGAGATGCTGCTGCGACTGGCTTTCAGCACAGTCGCGCTCCACCGACAACTCGC